>NZ_CALCDX010000210.1 GCF_937900395.1 uncultured Caulobacter sp. | reverse complement strand
CACATCGTCGGCTATCAAGCCGCGGGCGAGATCGTCGAAGTCGGCGCCGAGGTCTCCCATCTCAAGGTCGGCCAGAAGGTCGTGACCGTGAACGCCTTCGGCTCTCACGCCGAGCTCCGGGCCGTGCCGGCGCGCAACGCCTGGCCCATTCCGGACAGCTTCGACATCCAGAAGGCCTCGGCGATTCCTGTGCCGTTCGGCACGGCGCATGAATGCCTGTTCGGCGCGGGCCGTCTTAAGGCCGGTGAAACCGTGCTGGTCCAGGCGGGGGCGGGCGCCGTGGGGCTCGCCGCGATCCAGTTGGCCAAGAAGGCCGGCGCCACAGTGCTGGCCTCGGCCTCCAGCGACGCGCGTCTGGAACGGTTGAAGGCCTTTGGCATGGAGCACGGGATCAACTACAGCCGTGACGACCTCGTCGAGCAGGTGATGAAGCTGACCGGCGGCAAGGGCGTCGATCTGGTCGTCGATCCCGTCGGCGGCGCCACGCTGGCCGGCAGCCTGGGGGCGCTCGGCTATCGCGGACGTGTCTCGCTGGTCGGCAACGCCGGTCGCGAGCCGATGAAGGTCGACGTCTCGTCCCTGATGGCCGGCAATCGCTCGCTCACCGGCGTGTTTCTCGGGGCGGAGATCATGACCGACCGCGTGCACGACATGATCCAGGATCTGATCGAGCGCGCCGCGCGCGGGGAGCTCGAGGTGCTGATCGACAGGACCTTCCCGTTGTCGGAAGCCGCCGCCGCCCACGCCTATATCGAGAGTCGCCAGGCCGTCGGCCGGGTGCTGCTGATCCCATGAGCAACCGTGTGCTGGCCCATACGGGCGCAAAGTACCCGATCATCCAGGCCCCGATGGGCTGGATCGCCCGGTTTCCGCTGGCGAGCGCGGTCTCGCGCGCCGGTGGTCTTGGGATCATCGAGACCTCGTCCGGCGAGACGGAGAACTGCAAGGCCGAGATCACCAAGATGGCGGCCACTGGTCTGCCTTTCGGGGTGAACCTGCCGATCATGTTCCTGCGTGACGACGCCATGCTGCGCTTCGTCTGCGAGAGCGGGGTCAAGTTCGTGACCACCTCGGCCGGCAGTCCAGCCAAGTTCATCGGCCCGCTGAAGAACGCCGGCATCGTCGTCTATCACGCGGTGCCGACGGTCGATGCGGCGGTCAAGTGCGTCGAGGCTGGCGTCGATGGCCTGGTCGTCGAGGGCGCCGAAGGGGGCGGCTTCAAGAACCCGGAGGAGGTCTCGACCCTCGTCCTGCTGCAGGCCATCCGCGCCAAGGTTGATGTGCCGCTGGTCGCCGCCGGCGGCATCTGCGACGGGCGCGGCATGGCCGCGGCCTTCGCCCTGGGCGCCGAGGCCATCCAGATGGGCACCCGCTTCGTCAGTTCGGCGGAAAGCCCGGTGCACGCCAACTACAAGGCGGCCATCACGGACGCCAAGGAGACCGGGACCTGGGTGCTGAACAAGAAGGCCAGCCCCTGCATCCGGGCTGTCAAGTCCGGGCTGACCAAGGAGATTCACGAGGCCGGCGTCATGCCGCCGGACGTGCTGAAGAACATCCTGAACGTCTATTTCGGTGGCGACATGGAGGCCGCGCCCGCGCTGGCCGGTCAGACCGTGGGGCTGATCGATGAGGTCAAGCCCGTCCAACAGATCATCGACGAGACTGTCGCCCAGTTCCACGACATCTGCGGGCGCCTGGGCGCCCTTGCCGCCACGCGCGGCTTTTAGAGGATATTCGACATGCAGAACCTGTTCTCACTTGAAGGCCGTGTCGCGCTGGTGACCGGCGGCTCGCGCGGCATCGGCGCGATGATCGTCAAGGGCTTCCTGACCTACGGCGCCAAGCGCGTCTACATCACCGCCCGCAAGGCCGCGGCCTGCGACGCGGCGGCCGAGGCGCTCAGCGAGTTTGGCGAGGGCGTCTCGCTGCCCGGTGACATCTCGACGATGGAGGGCATTCAGGGCCTGGCCGACCGCATCAAGGAACGCGAGGACAAGCTGGACATCCTGGTCAACAATGCCGGCGCAGCCTGGGGCGCGGCCTTCGACGAGTTCCCGGAAGCGGGCTGGGACAAGACGGTCGACCTCAACATGAAGACGCCGTTCTTCCTCACCCAGGCGCTGATCGGCCCGCTGCGCGCGGCCGCCAAGGACCACGTGGCCAAGGTCATCAACATCGCCTCGATCGACGGCCAGTCGGTGACCAAGGACGAGACCTATCCCTACGGCGCCTCCAAGGCGGGCCTGCTGCACATGACCAAGCGGATGGCCCTGCGTCTGGCCCCGGAGAACATCGCCGTCAGCTGCATTGCGCCGGGCGCTTTCGCCTCGGACATGAACAAGGTCGCGCGCGACCACGCCGACGCGGTCTCCAAGGCCATCCCGGCCGGCCGCATCGGCACGGAAGAGGACATGGCCGGCGCGGCGATCTACCTGGCCTCGCGGGCGGGCGATTACGTGATGGGCGGGGCCGTGACCGTGGACGGCGGGGTCAGCTTCGCCCGCTAACCCAGGTCTTCGATCTCCGCCGGTTCGGCGTCGCTAAGGGGCAGATCGCACGTGTCCTTGGCGCCGCCGCGCAGGGCAGGGGGGCGAGCGCCCCGCTCGCGGGCCGACATCAGCGACCAGCCGCCGGGCTTGAGGATCTCCAGCGGCGAGAAGCGCGCCTTGTAGGCCATCTTCTCGCTGCCGGGCACCCAATAGCCGAGATAGACATAGGGTAGGCTGCCGGCCTGGGCCTGGACGATATGGTCCAGGATGATGAAAGAGCCCAGGCTGCGGCGGGTCTCATCGGGCTCATAGAAGCTGTAGACCAGCGACAGGCCGTCGGCGAGGACATCAACGAGCACGCAGGCGACCAGGTCGCCCGGCCCGCGGTCCAGAGACTTTCGACGATACTCGATCAGGTGGGTCCGGACCGCGGTGTCCTCGACCATGGCCACGTAGTCGGGCCAGGTCATCTCGGCCATGCCGCCGTCGGCGTGCCGCGCCAGCAAATAGCGGCGCAGCAGCTCGAACTGCTCCAGCGTGGCCTCGGCCTCGACCAGGTGGCGCTCGAGGTCGTCATTGCGGTTCAGAACCTTCCGCTCGGAGCGCGACAGCACGTACTCGCTGGCGGGCGCGCGAGCCGACTGGCAGGCGCGGCAGGTCTCGCAGGCGGGGCGGTAGGCGATGTTCTGCGAGCGACGGAAGCCGACCTGGGTCAGGCTGTCATTGACCGTCGGGCCGTCGGACAGCGGCAGGTGCGCGAACACCTTCCGCTCCTCGCGACCGGGCAGGTACGGGCAAGGCGTGGGCGCGGTCAGGAAGAACCGAAGCTGTCGCGTCGGAAAGTGCTGCGTCACGGAAGCCCGGTCCCCTCTAGCCTAGATGCGCCCTTAGACGGATTAGGGGGCATTGCGTCCGGTTGCGCAAGCTTCGCTGAGGCATTGCGCGGCTAACGGTCACAGACCGTCGGGCAGCACCGGCTTTTCGCGCAGCAGGACAATCGAAATGCGCCGGTTTCCAGCCAGGGTCGGATCGTCGGCGTAAAGCGGCTCGGAGTTGGCCTTACCCGAGACCTGGTAGATGCGGTCGTCGTCGACCCCGGCGGCGCGGAGGATCTGGCGCGAGGCGTCGGCGCGGGCGGCCGACAGCGACCAGTCGCCGTCCTGCTTCTTGCCATAGGCGCTGGCGCTGGTGTGGCCTGAGATGGTCACGCGGTTGGGCAGCTGGTTGATCACCTTTGCGACGGCGCGCAGCAGGATGCGGGCGCGATCGTTAGGGACCTTCGAGTTCTCCTGGAACATCGAGCGGCCTTCCTGGTCGACCAGCTGAATGCGCAGGCCTTCCGGAGTCTGGTCGATCAAGATCTGCTTCGACAGTTCGGCCAGTTCGGGCATGTCCTGCAGTGACTGGCGCAGCGACTGGGCGGCCGAAGCGAAGCTGTCCTGCTCCTTCTTGGCCAGGGCGTCGCGCAGGGCTTGCTCGCTAGCCGAGGCGAGGCTGGCGGTTTCGGTCGATTGACCGTCCTTCTCGACGCTGTCCGGAACCTCGGGAGCCATCTGCTGAATGGCCGACATCTTGCCGTCCGACTTGGCCCCATCGTCGCCCAGCGACGTGCCGCCCAGTATGCCGCCCGAGCCGCTGGTCGTGGACGAGATCGAGGCGGGCGCGAAATAGTCGGCGATGCCCTGCTTCTGCTCGGGGCTGGTCGTGTTCAACAGCCACATCAGCAGGAAGAAGGCCATCATCGCGGTCACGAAGTCGGCATAGGCGACCTTCCAGGCGCCGCCGTGGTGGCCGTGGCCCGAGACCTTCTTCACCTTCTTGATGAGGATCGGTTGCTCGCTGCTGACCGCCATCGTGCTTAAGCCTGTTTAACCTTGGATCCGCAACCTGCCGAAAGGACGTTAAGATGGGGTTGAAGTGGCGGGCGAAGGCCGCGTAATCCGGGGCTTCACTCTAGGAGTTTGCGATGAAGACGGCGTTTATCGGTCTGGGCGTTATGGGCTTTCCGATGGCGGGCCACCTGAAGGCCGCCGGCCACGAGGTCGCCGTCTACAACCGCAGCCCCGAGAAGGCCCATCGCTGGGCCGAGAAGCATGGCGGATCCGCCTTCGCCACGATCGCCGAAGCGGTCGCGGGCGCCGAGATCGTGCTGCTCTGCGTCGGCAATGACAATGACGTGCGCGACGTCGTGGCGCAGGCGCTTCCCGCCATGGGCGAAGGCGGCGTGATCGTCGACCACACCACCACCTCGGCCAAGGTCGCTCGCGAGATGGCCGCCCTGGCCGCGACCAGTGGTAGAAGCTTCGTCGACGCCCCGGT
>NZ_CALCDX010000209.1 GCF_937900395.1 uncultured Caulobacter sp. | reverse complement strand
CCACCACACCTTCTTCGAAATGCTGGGCAACTTCAGCTTCGGCGACTATTTCAAGGAACAGGCGATCACCCATGCCTGGACCCTGCTGACCAGGGAATGGGGCCTGTCGCCCGACAAACTGACCGCGACCGTATACCATACGGACGACGAGGCGTTCGACCTGTGGAAGAAGATCGCCGGCCTGCCCGAAAGCCGCATCATCCGCATCCCCACCAAGGATAATTTCTGGGCCATGGGCGACAGCGGACCGTGCGGTCCCTGCTCGGAAATCTTCTATGACCATGGCGATCATATCTGGGGCGGTCCTCCCGGTTCTCCGGAAGAGGATGGCGACCGCTTCGTCGAGATCTGGAATCTCGTCTTCATGCAATATGAGCAGGAAGCCAACGAGATCGTATCGGAACTGCCCAAGCCCAGCATCGACACCGGCATGGGTCTGGAACGCATCGCCGCCGTGCTGCAGGGCGTGACCGACAATTATGATACCGACACGTTCAAGGCGCTGATCGCGGAAAGCGGCGCACTGACCCGCACCGCGACGGATGGCGAGCATAAGGCCAGCCATCGCGTCATCGCCGATCATCTGCGCTCCACCAGCTTCCTGATCGCCGACGGCGTGCTGCCCGCCAATGAAGGCCGCGGCTATGTGCTGCGCCGCATCATGCGCCGCGCCATGCGCCACGCCTATCTGCTGGGCGCGCAGGAGCCCCTGATGCACCGCTTGGCCCCGGTCCTGGTGGCCGAGATGGGGCAGGCCTATCCGGAACTGCGCCGCGCCGAGGCCTCGATCGTCGAGACCCTGCGCCAGGAGGAAGAACGTTTCCGCGTCACGCTGGGCCGCGGCATGGGCCTGCTGGACGAAGCGACCGCCAAGCTGTCGGCCGGCGGCGTGCTGGACGGCGAGACCGCCTTCAAGCTCTACGACACCTATGGCTTCCCGCTGGACCTGACCCAGGACGCCGTGCGCGCCAAGGGCCTGACGGTCGACACCGACGGCTTCGACGCGGCGATGCAGAGGCAGCGCGAAATGGCGCGCGCCAACTGGGCCGGCTCGGGCCAGCAGGGCGCGGCCGCCGCCTGGTTCGCGATCAAGGAAAAGAACGGCGCGACGGACTTCGTCGGCTACGAGACCACCGAGACGACGGGCGTCGTCCAGGCGATCGTCGTGGACGGCGCCGAGGTCCAGAGCGCGACCGGCGGCACGACCGTCGAGGTCCTGCTGGACCGCACCAGCTTCTACGCCGAAAGCGGCGGCCAGGCTGGCGACCAGGGCATGCTCGAGGCCAATGGTCGCGAGAACCGCGTGATCGACACCCAGAAGCAGGCCGGCGATCTGCACGTCCACCGCGTCGAGCTGTCGGGCGAGCTGAAGGTCGGCGACAAGGTCGTGGTCTCGGTCGACGCCGAGCGCCGTCACACGACCCGATCGAACCACTCGGCCGCGCACCTGGTGCATGCCGCTCTGCACCATGTGCTGGGCCCGCACGTCGCCCAGAAGGGCCAGATGGTCGATGGCGAGCGCATGCGCTTCGACTTCAGCCACGGCAGCCCGCTGACGCCCGAGGAGCTCGACAAGATCGAGGCCGAGGTCAATGCGGTCATCCGCCAGAACGTCCCGGCCGAGACCAAGGAAATGGCCCCGCAGGAGGCCATTGAGGCTGGCGCGGTCGCCCTGTTCGGCGAGAAGTACGGCGACAGCGTCCGCGTGCTGACGCTCGGCAAGTCGCTGACCGACGAGGCCAAGGCCTATTCGGTCGAGCTGTGCGGCGGCACCCACGTGGCCCGCACCGGCGACATCGCCCTGTTCAAGATCGTCTCGGAGCAGGGCGTCGCCGCCGGCGTGCGCCGCATCGAGGCCCTGACCGGCGAGGCGGCCCGCCGCTTCCTGCTGGACCAGGCGGGCGTCGCCAAGTCGCTGGCCGACCAGTTCAAGACCCCGGTCGCCGAGGTCGCCTCGCGCGTCGACGCCCTGATCGCCGACCGCAAGCGCCTCGAGAAGGAGCTGGCCGAGGCCAAGAAGCAGCTGGCCCTGGGCGGCGGCGGCGCGGCTTCGGGTCCCGAGGACGTCAACGGAACGCCCCTGATCGCCCGCGTCCTGGACGGCGTCGGCGGCAAGGAGCTGCGCGGCGTGGCCGAGGAGTTCAAGAAGCAACTGACCTCGGGCGTCGTCGCCTTGGTCGGCACCTCGGACGGCAAGGCCGCCGTGACGGTGGCGGTCACCGCCGACCTGACCGGCAAGTTCAGCGCGGCCGACCTCGCCAAGGCCGCCGTGATCGCCATGGGCGGCCAGGGCGCCGGCGGCAAGGCCGACTTCGCCCAGGGCGGCGCGCCGGACGACAGCAAGGCCCAGGAAGGCCTCGCGGCCGTCAAGGCGGCGCTAGCCGGCTAAGCCGATCCACATCGACGAGACAGAAGGGGGCGCCGAAAGGCGTCCCCTTTTTCGTATCCGCTTGACGCTGGCCCGGATCGGGCCTCAATTGAGTTACAGGTGTAATCTCTGGAGCGGCCGATGTCCTCACGAGTGTCGATGGCGCGTTTGGCGGCCCTGGGCCTGGTTCTGGCGTTCGGCGGCTGCGAGCGTGAAGTGGCCAAGACGCAGGTGCGCTACGCGCCGCCATCCCTGTGGCGTGTGGAGGTGGTTGAGGACTCCGGCGGTCAGTCCGGCGTCGTGGACGTCTGCGCCAATCCGGAACTGATCGCTTCGTTCTCTCGCGTCGAGCCGCGGATCAACGGTCAGTCGTGCGAGCCCGTGGGCAAGCCCGCCAAGGACAGCGCCGATGAGCACGTCTCGCGCTGCGAGGCGGGCGGCGCGCGCTATGGTCTCTACGTCACGACGACGCGCAAGGCGGCCGACGATTTCACCGTTCGCTTCGCTTTGCAGCCGCTGCAGGACGACGGCGGCAAGATCGTCCAGGCCCGACGCTATCAGCGCCTCGGCTCGTGTCCGGCTGGCTGGGCCGCGGGCGACCAGGGGCCGCCGGGCGGCCGACCGACTTCGAGCCTGTTGAGTGGAAACAAGCTGACGTCCTGAAGATCTTTAGAGCCGCGCCGGCGCCAGCAGCAGGACCGCGACCGCTAGGGTAATCATCGCCAGCGCCGTGGTCAGGGCGACGGTGCGGGCCGCGCCTCGGGCGAAGACGTTGTAGGCGCGCGTCTGAATGAAGACGCTGACCGCCGTGGGCGCAGCGGCCAGAAGAGTCGCCCCGGCGCGGAAGGCCGGCGGTGCGGGCGTCAGGCCGATGGCGAACCAAGCCAGGAGTGGGAACAGCGCCAGCTTGGCGAGCGCCGCCGTGACGACGACAGTGGAGCGAGGCGCGGCCTCGCTCTCGGCTTCGCGCAGGCCCAGGGCGGCGCCGAGCGCCACGAGGCCGACGGGGCTGCCCGAGGCGGCCGCTAGCCCTAGGGCCCGATCCAGGGCCTCCGGCGGTCTGATCTCGAGCAGGGCCAGAGCGGCTCCGATGATCGCGGCGGCGACAACGGGATTGCGGAACGCCTGCAGGATCGAGCGCCATATCGAACGTCCCGCCGCCCAGCCCAGCAGGCCCACGCCAGCCGCGGACAGGATGACAAAATCGACCGCGATGACACCCGCCGCCAGGCGCGCGGTCTCGGCGCCCATGACCGCGGCGGTGATCGGCAGGGTCAGGAAGGCGCTGTTGCCGACGCCGCTGGCGATCCCCGCGCCGGACTGTTCGGCCTTGGTCCAGCCCAGCGCTCGGCCCAGGATGACGACCGCTATCATGACGACCAAGCCCGCCGTCGCGTAGGCCGCCAAGCCCGCCGTCAGCTCGGCCCCTGGACGGCCCATGCGCGATAGCGAGTGGACCAGCAGGGCCGGGAAACCGATCCAGTAGACATAGCTGGACAGGCCGCGCGCCTGCGGGCCGTCCAAGAGGCGCAGGCGGGTCAGGACCAGTCCAGCTCCGACCAGCAGGAAGAACGGCCAGACCCGGGCGAGGACGTCGGCGACGAGAGCGATCAAGATCGGAGCCTCAGGCCTGCCGCTCGCCGGCCGGCAGGCGAATATGGACCAGCCGCCAGGTGAGCAGCGCCCGGCGCTCGAAGGTGAAGACGGTTGTCTTGCCGCGCGCTCCGGGCCGCTTGACCACGATGCGGACGCGGTTCGGGTCCCAATAGGCGATCGTCGGGTGAGGGCCCTTGATGGCCTGCTTGAGCGCGTCGCCGGAGGAAGGTTCGAGCGGCGGAGCGCCTGGGGCGTAGCCGCGCGTCAGGGCGCTGAAGCCCGACACCGTCAGATAGCGATCCACCTTGGGCTCCGGCGGAGCGATCGGCTCCACGGCCTTCTTGAAGACCCCCATGGGGTCGCGCCAGATCGAGGGGGCTTCCGGCTTGGCCGCTGGCGCGTCGACGACGAGCTGGGCTGTGAGGCTGCTTCGGACGGCGGGGAAATCGACCAG
The DNA here is from genome assembly GCF_937900395.1 of uncultured Caulobacter sp. GTDB lineage: Bacteria > Pseudomonadota > Alphaproteobacteria > Caulobacterales > Caulobacteraceae > Caulobacter. The sequence continues at coordinate 7,135 of NZ_CALCDX010000209.1, read as the reverse complement.
TTCGCCGATCGCCTGCACATCCTCGTATTGCGCCGCCGCCTTCAGCGCCCGGAACGCGAACCAGGGCGCGGAGACGAACGCGGCGGCGAACACGAAGATCGCCAGCACGATCAGATCCCAGATCCGCTTCTGCAGGGTCATGGCGACTCCGAAAGGTCAGGAGGGGATAGACAGCCTTACGACCTTAACGTCCAGAACGAAAAACGCCCCCGGAGGTCATCCGGGGGCGCTCTGACGGCGTCTTCGCGAGGGCGAAGCTTAGGCCGCGGCCATGGCCTTCTTCAGGTTCTCGTCGATCTTGTCGAGGAAGCCTTCGGTGGTCAGCCAGCCTTGCTTGTCCCCGACCAGCAGGGCCAGGTCCTTGGTCATGTAGCCGCTCTCGACGGTGTCGATGCAGACCTTTTCCAGGGTGGCGGCGAACTTGGCCAGCTCGGCGTTGTCGTCCAACTTGGCGCGGTGGGCCAGGCCACGCGTCCAGGCGAAGATCGAGGCGATCGAGTTGGTCGAGGTGCTCTCGCCCTTCTGGTGCTGGCGATAGTGGCGGGTGACGGTGCCGTGGGCGGCCTCGGCTTCCACGGTCTTGCCGTCCGGCGTCATCAGAACCGAGGTCATCAGGCCCAGCGAGCCGAAGCCCTGGGCGACGATGTCCGACTGCACGTCGCCGTCGTAGTTCTTACAGGCCCAGACGTAGCCGCCCGACCACTTCAGCGCCGAGGCGACCATGTCGTCGATCAGGCGGTGCTCGTAGTGGATGCCCAGGGCCTTGAACTGCTCGGCGTAGTGCGCGTCGTAGACTTCCTGGAAGATGTCCTTGAAGCGACCGTCATAGGCTTTGAGGATCGTATTCTTGGTCGACAGGTAGACCGGGTACTTGCGGTTCAGGCCGTAGGCGAACGAGGCGTGGGCGAACTCGCGGATCGACTCGTCGAGGTTGTACATCGCCATGGCGACGCCGGCGCCCGGGGCCTTGAACACCTCGTGCTCGATGGTCTGGCCGTCTTCGCCGACGAACTTGATCGTCAGGGTGCCCTTGCCGGGGAACAGGAAGTCGGTGGCGCGGTATTGGTCGCCGAACGCGTGACGGCCGACGATGATCGGCTGGGTCCAGCCCGGCACCAGACGCGGCACGTTCTGGCAGATGATCGGTTCACGGAAGATCACGCCGCCCAGGATGTTGCGGATCGTGCCATTCGGCGACTTCCACATCTTCTTGAGATTGAATTCCTTCACGCGGGCTTCGTCCGGCGTGATGGTGGCGCACTTGACGGCGACGCCGTGCTTCTTGGTGGCGTTGGCGGCGTCGATCGTCACCTGGTCGTCGGTGGCGTCGCGATTTTCAACCGAAAGGTCGTAGTAATCCAGTTCCAGGTCCAGGTACGGGAAGATCAGCTTATCCTTGATGAGCTTCCAGATGATCCGGGTCATTTCGTCCCCGTCCATGTCGACGACGGGGTTGGCGACTTTGATCTTGGCCATAGCGGGGCAGTTCCTCTGGCGGTGGCGCGCCTGGAGCGGCCTGGCGCACAGGGCCAGGACGCGGCGCGGACCGGGTGGCTATAGACTGTTGCGTGACGAGGGAAAAGCGGATCGGTTTAAGAGCAGGCTGAAGTTCGATCCTGGAGTTCGTTGTTTTGGGGTTTCCGTCGGCGGGGGCGCGGGACGGAAATCGAGTGCGAGAGCGTTTTAGAGCGAGCGGTTGAAATTCCATTGTGAAGCCGGTCCGCAGAAGCGACCGGCGCGGGGGCGCGGTGAACGGCAATCCAGCCACGAATGCTCAGGTCACGCGGCCCCTGGCGCGTCGTCTGCTGACCATGGTCGCCATGCTGTCCATCGCGGTGACGGGAGTCGCGACTGCAGCAGCCTTCTTCTTTGTGCGCGAAAGCGCCGCCGACACCCAGACCCGCCACCTAGCCGCCTATGTCGGCGAACGCGTCAAGACCGAGGACCGACTGTTCTCCGACCTGGTGAAGGTTCACGACGCCGCGGCTAAGGCGCTGACCCGCCGCCTGGAGAATGACGACCCTGCGCAAGACCTGGTCAGGTTCGACGCGCTGTTCCCTGACCATGGCGACGGCACCCGCCGCTCGGCGCCCGGCCTGTTCGACGGGGCGCGGATCGGCGAGCGGTACATCTATGGCATAGGGGCGTACCTGCCCAACGCCGCCGACCTGACGGCGGCCGATAAGGCGCTTTTGGTCTCCGCCCTGGACGTGGTGGCCGCGACGGGCGAGGCGCAGCTGCGTCACTACGACAACTTCTATTTCTTCACGCCGGACTCGCGTCTTGTGATGTTCGGACCGCATCGGGCCGACAAGCTGCAGTTCTACCGGCGGGACGCGCCGCCGGACCTCAGCATCGCCGGCGAGGAAATGACCCTCCTGACCCTGCCGGAGAACAACCCCGAACGGGCGATGAAGTGCACCAAGCTGCGGAGGCTGATCTCCGACCCGACGGGACGCCGGCTGACGGTCGCCTGCCTGACGCCCTTCTATCTGAAGGATCGGTTCGTCGGCGCCTTCGGAGCGAGCATCTCGCTGGACTCATACCTACTGCGGGTGGTCGGCGACGCTCTGCCGGGCGGTCGCAACATGATCGTCGCCGACAATGGCGAATTGATCGCCGCCCAGGGGATTTCCCGCAAGGGCGCGGTCGACGCGTTCTCTCTGCGCCGCTTCGAGGCGGAGAGCGACCTCAAGCGCCTGGTCCAGACGATCCGGACGCAGAACCGCAATGTGGGCGCGGTGCTGTCGCCGCGAGGCGATCGGCTGGTGGCTTATGGCCGTATGGTCGAGCCGGGCTGGTGGTTCCTGATGACCTTCCCGTCAGGAGATCTCGTCTGGTCGTCGCTGAAGACCGCCTCCTGGGTGCTGTTGTTCGGCTTCCTCGGCGTGCTGGCGCAGATTCTGCTGCTCTATCGCCTGACCGACCAGATGGTGGTCGCGCCGTTGCATGACCTGGCCGAGGCCCAGCGGCTGGGCGACCCGTCGGCGGCTGCGCCAATCGAGGCGCGCGAGGACGAGATCGGCGCCCTGGCCCGCTCGCTGCGCGGGCAGCGGGACCGCAACGAGGAGCTTTTACGGTCGCTCGAGGAGCGTGTGGCTGAGCGCACGGCCGAGCTCGAACGCGCCAACCAAGCCAAATCGGTCTTCCTGGCCAATATGAGCCATGAGCTGCGCACGCCGCTGAACGGCGTCATCGCCATTGGCGACCGCCTGGCCGAGGAGCAGGATTCGAGCGTCCGCCGGGAGTTGGCGGCTCTGGTCTCGTCTTCTGGCCGATTGCTGGAGCAGGTGCTCAGCGACATCCTGGATGTTTCGAAGATCGAGGCCGGCGAGTTCCAGCTGACGCCCGAACCGTTCGACCTGACTCGCCTAGTCCGGGGCATGGCCGAGCTTCACGCCGCCGCCGCCCAGGCCAAGGCTCTGACCTTCCGCTGGTCCGTCGCGCCAGACACGGCCGGAACCTACGAAGGCGATGCGGGGCGCATCAGCCAGATCCTCTCGAACCTGCTGGCCAACGCCGTCAAATTCACCGACGCGGGCGAGGTGGCGCTGGACGTCGATCAGGTCGAGGGCGGCGTGCGCTTCGTTGTCCGCGACACCGGTGTCGGTTTCGACGCGGCGGTGCGCGCGCGCCTGTTCAAGCGCTTCGTCCAGGCCGACCAGTCGATCACCCGCCAGTACGGCGGCACGGGCCTTGGCCTGTCGATCTGTGCCGCGCTGACCGAGAAGATGAGCGGGCGGATCAGCGCCGATGGCGCGCCGGGGGCGGGGGCGCGCTTCGAGGTCGTCCTGCCGCTGACGCGTTGCGAGGCGCTTCCGACGGAGACCGAAGAAGAGGCCGGCGAAACCGTCTCGCTGGAGGGGCTGCGGGTGCTGGTCGCCGAGGACCACCCCACCAATCGCAAGGTCGTCGAGATCGTGCTGCAGCCCTTCGGCGTGGACCTGACCCTGGTCGCCGACGGCGAGGCGGCGCTCGCCGCGCTAGACGAGAAGGCGTTCGACGCGGTGCTGATGGACATGCAGATGCCGGTGATGGACGGCCTGTCGGCCACCCGCGCCATCCGCGCCCGCGAAGCCGCCTCCGGCGCGCGGCCGATGCTGGTCATCATGCTGACCGCCAACGCCATGGAGGAGCATGTCGCCGCCGCCCAGGCCGCCGGCGCTGACCTGCATCTGGCCAAGCCTCTGCATCCGGGGCAGCTGGTCGAGGCGCTGGCGCTCGCGAGGAGGGGCTAGAAGGACTTCAGCACGGTCCGGCCCGCCTCGGCGACGATCGCCTCGCGCGTCGCGGCGTCAGCGGTCGAGCCGGACAGGAAGACCGCGAGCGCGACGCGGCGGCCATCCTTCAGCTCGATCAGGGCGACGGCGTGGCTCTCCGGCGTAAGGCCAAGGTCTTGCCGCGCCGAGCCGGCGACCTGCCAGATCTTGGCGTCTTTGGGCAGGGCGGCGGCCAGATAGCCGGGATCATGTCCCAGCAGCGGGCGGGGATCGGCGCTCGCGAAGACCTCGCGTGTGTTGAACGCTTCCAGCAGGCGAACCATGCCGACCGGCGTCGCCGTATCGCGCGGATCGGCGGCGCGTCGGCGGGCGGCCGCGGCGCGCGTTTCGGCCGGAACGCTCGCCAGCGCCTGGCGCCAGGCCGTCTGCCCCCTCCAATCGGCGCGGAACGAGGCCAGGCCCGCCGCCTCGGTCTCGGCCTGCCGGCGATAGAGATCGACTGAAATCCCGGCCAGCTGTTTGACGCCCAGCCAGCCGTTCACCGCCCCGGGACCGCCAATCCGCTTGGTCAGCAGGTCCAGCGCGGTGTTGTCGCCAGCGCGGGCCAAGGCTTCCAGTTCCTTCACGGCATAGGCGGCGCGGCCGGGCCAGGCGTCGGCGATCGCGCTCGGCGGCGGCGACAGGTCCACGTCGCGCGCCTGAAGCGTCTCGTTCGGGTCTAGGCGGCCGGCCTCGCGCTCGGCCATCACGGCCGCCAGGATCGGAACGCGCGCCGCCGCGCCCAGCGCGAAAGGGTGATCGCCGTTGAAGGCCCAGATCTGACGCGTGCCGAGGTCCTCGGCGGCCACGCCGAGAAGGGCGGGCGCGGCCCGCGCCGCGACAGGCTCCATGGCCTTCTGCAGGCCTTTGGGATCCATGGCCGGCTCTTCCTGGCCCAACATCGGTTTTCGCTCGCAGGCGGCGAGGATGGGCAGGACGGCGAGGGCGGTCAGGAAGGCGCGGCGCGACATCCGCGCTAAACGCGGCCGTGGCGGTTCGGCTGCAAGACCCCTTGCATCCGGCGCGCGGTCGGCGGCAAAGGGTGCGGATGACCGACGAAAATCCGTCCGCCGCGACGCGACCCGCGCCGCCCTGCGTGATCCTCAACGAACCCCAGCTGGCCGAGAACATCGGCTCGGTCGCGCGGGTCATGGCCAATTTCGGCCTTTACGACCTGCGCCTGGTGCGACCGCGCGACGGATGGCCGCAGGAGCGCGCATGGGCCAGCGCCTCGGGCGCCAGCTGGCCGCTGGACGACGCCAAGGTGTTCGATACGCTGGAGGCGGCGATCGCCGACCTGAAGCTGGTCTACGCGACCACGGCCCGCCCGCGTGAAACGCGCCTGCCCGTCTATACGCCGCGCGAGAGCGCCGCCCATCTGGCCGAGGAAGTCGCCCATGGTCGCAAGGTCGGTCTGCTGTTCGGCGGCGAGCGCGCCGGGCTGGAGACCCACGACATCGCCCTGTGCCAAGCCATTGTCTCGATCCCGATCGACGAGCGTTTCCGGTCGCTGAACCTGGCCCAGGCCGTGTCGATCAACGCCTACGAATGGAAGATGACCCAGGACGATCGGCCCTGGAAGAAGTTCGAGCTGAACGTCGAGGAGCCCGCCGACCAGGCCGCCATGCTGGGTCTTTACGAGCACCTCGAGGACGAGCTGGAGAAGGCGGGCTTCTACCATCCGCCCGAGAAGAAGCCGTCGATGGTCCGCAACCTGCGCGTCCCGCTGGCCCGCGCCCGCCTGACCGACCAGGAGGTCCGCACCTTCCGGGGCGTGATCACGGCGCTCAGCAAGGGGCGCGGGCGCGTTCTGGCCAAGCTGGCGGAGAAGGCGGCCAAAAAGCCGGCTCCTTAGCGCGTGCGCCCTTAAGGACGGGATGGGGCGGCGGATTTGACCTGGATCATCCGCCGCCGGATCGGCGAGGCGCAAGCTGGCGTCACTGGTTAGCTAGGAGCCTGTCCATGAACCCAGACGCCATCACCCTCGTTGTCGTGGCCGACGGCCGTCGCGCCCGCCTTCTGGAACAGCCGCGTATTGACGGTCCGCTGCATGACCGCCCCGAATGGCTGGCCGATGTGAAGGAACATCACGACCACGCCGCCCCCAGCCACATCACCCACTCGGGCGACGCTCGGGACCGCGCCGAAAAGGCGTTCCTGACCGGCTTGGCCAAGCGACTGGAAGGTCTGTCCGCCAAACATCACTTCGATCAGATCATCCTGGTCGCGCCGCCGCGCGCGCTGGGCCATCTGCGCGATGCGCTGTCGCCAGGCCTGGCCAAGAAGGTCGTTGGCTCGGATCCGCACGAGCGGGTCGACGCCACCATCATTACGCTGGAAGCCGCGGTGCACGCCGCGCGCTACGCCAACGCCGCCTGATACGCGCCCGGCGGCTCCCCGGGAGCGGTAGACGGGAGACGAGCGGCCTTGCGCCGCTCGTCTTTCCCGCGTTCACTCTTCCAAACAAATGTTTGGGGAGGTCGCCATGAACCGTCGGGAATTGCTGGCCCTGGCCGGCGCATTGGGTTTCGCGCCGGGCCTACAAGCCCGCGCCGCCTCGCCCGCGGACGCGATGGCGGCGCGCGACGCCTATCTCTACGCCCTGCCGCTGATCGAGATGGCGACCACCCGCGCGCGGCTGCTGAAGGCGCCCGGCGCGGCGATCAACAAGCTGGACCATGCGAGAACCCTGGCGGACCACACGTCCCGTCGCGTGACCACGCCCAACAACGACACCCTCTATTCCTACGCCTTCCTGGACCTGACCAAGGGACCGGCGACCCTGACCGTCCCGCCCATGGGCCAGCGCTACTACTCGGCCGCGGTGATGGACATGTTCACCAACAACAACGTGGTGCTGGGGACGCGCACGATCG
>NZ_CALCDX010000208.1 GCF_937900395.1 uncultured Caulobacter sp. | reverse complement strand
GCGGTCATCAGGGCGCGGGCCGGCTCGGGCGTGCGTCGCGAGAAGGTCATCATCAGCGAACCGCCCTCCTGCTCCAGCGGGATCTGGATGGAGTGGGCGATCTGGGCCGCGCGCTGGCTGGAAAGGTCGAAGGCCTTGGACTTGCCGCCGACCAGCACCGCCACGCGCGGATGCGGCAGCTTGTCGATCAGGCGCTTGAAGGCCTTGGCCTCGGCGGCCAGGCGCTCGGGCGTCACCCGGTGCGGCGAGCCGGTGATCGGCAGGACGTTGTCGCCGGTCAGGCGGTCGTGCTTGGGCGGGATCACCAGGTCGAACATGCTGGCCGGAACGCGCGGATCCTGCACCTGCACGACATAGGTCTTGCCGCCCGACCAGCGCTTGGCGCGGATCGACAGGGGCAAGGTGGCGCGGCCGGCGGCCAGCCAGACGTCGGGCCAGGCCTCGGCGTCCTTCGGTCCGGGGATGTCGCTTTCGGGGGTCAGCCAACGGCGCGGGAACAGGTTCAGCCACCAGGGCAGCCGGCCGGTGCGACCCTTCCAGCCCACACGCTTGACCGTGACCTCGCAGGGAACCAAGCGCGACAGGGCGTCGGCCAGGCCCACGACCTGGGCCTCGATGCCGGCGCGGCCGTCGGACACGGCCCAGACCTTCAGCGGCAGGTTGGGCGGAGATTTCGGCGTTTCGGCCAAGTCGTCACCCCGGTCAGCGAAAACGAAACAAGGCCGCCCTGGCGAGCTCGCCGAGAACGACCTTGTCTAGTTCGATCAGACTTGTGGCTTAGCTAAGGCGGGACGCCTTACAGCCACTCGACCTTGGTGATCTCGTAGGCCTTCACGCCGCCGGGCGTGTTGACCTCGACCACCTCGCCGACTTCCTTGCCGATCATCGCGCGCGACAGCGGCGAGGACAGCGAGATGCGGCCCGACTTCACGTCGGCCTCGTGGTCGCCGACGATCTGGTAGCGAGCCTCTTCCTCGGTGTCCTCGTCGATCACCGAGACGGTGGCGCCGAACTTGACCTGCTTGCCCGAAAGCTTCGACACGTCGATGACCTGGGCGCGCGCGATCTTGTCCTCGATCTCGGCGATCTGGCCTTCGATCCAGCCCTGCCGCTCCTTGGCGGCATGGTACTCGGCGTTTTCCGACAGATCGCCGTGCGAGCGCGCCTCGGCGATCGCGGCGATCACCGCCGGTCGTTCGATGGTCTTCAAACGCTTCAGTTCTTCGTCGAGGGTCTGATAACCCCCGACGGTCATCGGCACTTTTTCCATTGCGGATTTTAGCTCGGACGCCTTGGGAGGAAAGACTTCCGGTCACGGGCGCTCGTGACCGGGGGCTGGGAGGATAGGCGCCCGGTTCTGGATAAGCAAGAGGGGCCGGAGACCAAGGCAAAGCTTCGCTCTTACCTAAAAACCCGACCTCCCCCGGCGAATGCCGGGGCCCAGCTTCATCCAAGGAGCCTGAGGTTGATGCGCCCTAACGCGGCGCATAGGCGTTAGTTCCACTGAGTTCGATCTGGGCCCCGGCATTCGCCGGGGAGGTCGGAGACGATAGAGCCCGTTAGCTGCAAAGCGCCTAGGCCCGCAGCCGCTCGATGGTCGGCGGGCCGTGAGGCAGGTCGAACTGGTCGATGAGGTCCGCCAGCAGGGCCGCGTCGGCGTTCAGGGTCTGGGTCGCCTCCGAGGTTTCCTCGACCATGCCCGCGTTCTCCTGCAGCACCTGGTCCATCTGGGCGACGGCGCTGTTGACCTGGGCCAGCCCCTGCGCCTGGGCTTGGGCGGAACCGGCGATTTCCGAGACCAGGGCGTCGATCTCCGAAATCTGGGACACCATGCGCTGCAGCGCCTCGCCCGTGCGGGCCACCAGGCCCACGCCGGTTTCGACCTGACCGGTCGAGGTCGAGATCAGCTGCTTGATCTCCCGCGCCGCCTCGGCCGAGCGCTGGGCCAGCGCCCGCACTTCCTGAGCCACGACCGCGAAGCCCTTGCCGCTCTCGCCGGCGCGAGCGGCCTCGACCCCGGCGTTCAGGGCCAGCAGGTTGGTCTGGAAGGCGATCTCGTCGATCACGCCGATGATGTTGGTGATTTCCTGCGACGAGCGCTCGATGGCGGTCATGGCCGCGACCGTCTGCTCGACCACCTCGCTTGAGCGCTCGGCGTCGTTGCGCGTGCGGGCCACCACGTCCGCGGCGCGCTTGGCGCCCGAGGCCGTCTGGCCGACCGTGGCGGTGATATCGTCCATGGTCGAGGCGGTTTCCTGCAGGCTGGCGGCCTGACGTTCGGTGCGGCGCGCCAGGGACTGGACGGCGTCGGCGATCTGGTCGGAGCCCGCGCGAACCCCGTCGACCCGACCTTCGATCACCGTCAGGGTGTCGGCCAGCCGGTCGGCGGCGGTGTTGTAGTCCGAGCGCAGGGCCTCGTAGGCCTCGGCGAATTTCGTATGCAGCCGCGCGGTCAGGTCGCCCCGCGCCAGGTGCGACAGGGCTTGACCCAGGGCGGCGATGGCCGCGTCGCGTTGCGCTTCGGCCTGCTTGTGCGCCTCGGCGTGGCTAAGGCGGCTCTCCTCTTCGGAGCGGCGGGCGCCCTCGGCGGCGTCCTGGGCGGCGCGCGCCTCGTCGAGGGCCTCCTTGGCCTTGGCCCGCTCGCCGCCGGCCACGGCGAACATGTGGTTCACGCTGGCGCTGACGGCGATCAGGGCGCTGGCTTCGACGATCAGGATCACCGCGTGGACGATCACCCGGCCCAGACTGGCCGAGCCAGGGAACACCGCCTGCGGCAAGAGATAGGTGAGGCCCAGGTGGTGCACGGCGACGGTCGCGGCGGCGGCGGCGATCACCACCCAGTCGCAATAGACGACCAGCAGGGCCAGGGCGGCGAAATAGGCCATGTGCATGTCGGTCTGCCAGGCGTGACCGCTCAGGGCCGCGACCAGCAGCGAGACCTGCGCCATCAGGGCCACGCCCACCAGCGCGCGACCGGCCGAGCCCTTGCCCTTGCGCCAGGCCAGGGTCGCGCCGCCGGCGGTCACGATCGCCGCCACGGCCACCGCCGCCACGGGCCCATGCACCAACAGGCGCGCGCCCAGCACCACCGGAACCATCGCCCAGGCCAACACCGCGATCAGCTTGCCGCCGACCTCGCGTTGCGCCTCCAGATTGGAGAAGACCAGCTTGAAGGGAGCTTTCATGGATTAGCTTCCGAAGAGATCGGGCGAGCGCACACCCCGGCCAGGGCCGGATCGAGCAGGAGAAGGGCGCCGGCCTCGCGGGCTCGCGCGGCGAGCCGGGCGGGATCGCCGCGCAGGATGACGATGAACGGCGCGCCGCCGGCGCCGGCGATGTCGCCGGCCTCGCCCGCCGCGCCGAAGACCCGCGCCGTCGACCACCAGGGCGGGAACACCGCCGCTAGACGACCCGGCGTGCGGGGCTGAGCCTCCACCGCCACGGCCGCGAAAAGGCTCAGCAGCACCCCGGCGACGCCCAGGGCGATCGAGCCGGCGGCCGAGAACCGGCGCCTCTGCTCAACGGGCTCTGTCGTCGGGACCGAAATCAAGGCGGACACGCTCCTTAGCGCTGCGGACGGATAGGTCCGGACACGCAGGTCACGATTGCCAGGGCGTTGGTTCGCCAAGCCTTAACTTTAACGCCATGGCGACGCTTGGTCGCAGGCGCCCCGCCTCATTATGCGTAGGCGTAGGGCCCGCCGCGCTCTAGGGCCCGCTGATAGGCGGGGCGCGCGTGGATCTTTTCGAGGAACGCCTTCACGTGCGGACGGCTGGCCGCGCCGGCCCGCTCGGCCCCCGCCTCCAGCGGAAAGCTCATGGCGATGTCGGCGGCGGTGAAGGCGGGACCGGCGAACCAGGGCGACCTCGAAAGCTCCGCCTCCCAGTAGTCGATATGGGTCTTCAGCTGCGGATCGACGAAGCCGGCCTGGGCCTTGGCGGCGATCGCGCGGACGATGGGCTTCATCAGCCCCGGCGCGCGGTTGGGCAGGGCCGAGAACACCAGCTTCAGCAGCAGCGGCGTCATGGCCGAGCCCTCGGCGTAATGCAGCCAGTAGGTATAGCGCAGGCGCTCGGGCGTTCCCGGCGCGGGAATGAGCTTTCCGCCTCCATAGACCCCGACGAGATACTCGATGATCGCGCCCGTCTCGGCGATGACCGTGTCGCCATCGGTGATCACCGGCGACTTGCCCAACGGGTGGACCGCCTTCAATTCCGGCGGGGCCAGCATGGTCTTCGCGTCGCGCTCGTAGCGCTTGACCTCGTAGGGAACGCCCAGCTCCTCGAGCAGCCACAGCACCCGCTGGCTACGAGAATTGTTCAGGTGATGGACGACGATCATGCAGCGCTTCTCCCCTATCTATGCCTAAGAAATGACCAGCCGTTCAACGTTCGGCAAGGTTTACCAAGTCTTGTGTCGCCCCAGTAGAGTTGGGGGAACTGGGATGACCGGAGCGTTCAAGCGGCTTTCGCTTGCCGGGAAGCTTATGGCGGCGGGCGGGGCGGCCTTGGGCGCCTTGCTGATCGCAGCCTCGCTCCTGATCAGCGTCAGCAGCGGTCAGGCCGTTCGCGGCCTCGCCGAACGCTACGCCGCCAGCATGACGGCCGAGACGGCCATGGGCGTCAAGAACGACCTGGACGACGCCGACGCCGTGGTGCGCGCCGCCGCCGGCATGTTCTCGGCCTCCTACGCCTCGGGCCAGCGCGACCGCGCCGCCTACATGGCCCAGCTGAAACCGATCTCGGCGGCGTCCAAGGCGATGCTGGGCGGGTGGTTGATGTTCGAGCCGGGCGCCCTGGGCGACGACGCCGCCTTCGCGGGGCGCACCGAGCTGGGCTCGACCCCGTCCGGCCGCTTCATCGGCTACTGGGTCCGCGACGGCCAGACCCTGACCGCCGAACAGGGCGAGGACGAGGAGTTCACCCAAGAGTTCTTCACCCGCAGCTTCCAGAGCGGTCGCCCGGCGATCCTGGAGCCCTATTCCGACAACGTGGCCGACGGCGGCCAGCAGAAGATGGTGCTGATGACCTCGATCACCTATCCGGTGATCGCCAATGGCAAGACGGTGGGCGTGATGGGCGCCGACCTGGCGCTGGACGACATCGCCGCGCGCCTCAACGCCATGAAGCCGTTCGACGACGGCCGCGCCATGCTGGTCTCGCCCGGCGGCCTGTGGGTCTCGCACCCCGACGCGGCCCTGCGCATGAAGGCCTACGCCGACCCCGGCCTCGACGTGGTCAAGCAGGCCATGGCCGACGGCAAGCCGGCCCTGATCGACGGCGTCAAGCTGAACGGCCGCAAGGCCCAGCGCCTGGTCGCGCCGGTGCGCCTGGCCTCGGGCCAGACCTGGGCCGTGGTCGCCGACGTCAGCGAGGCCGCCCTGCTCGCCCCCGCCCGCCGCCTGTCTTTCGGCCTCGCCATCGGGGGCCTCGTCCTGCTGCTGGCTTCGCTGGCCGTGCTGGCCGTGGCCTCGCGCCGCCTGATCGCCCGCCCGCTGCTGACCCTGCGCGAGACGGTCAAGGGCCTGGCCGAGCACCGCTACGACCTGCCGGTGGCCGAGACCGCCCGCGCCGACGAGATCGGCGCCATCGCCCGGGCGCTGGAGACCCTGCGCAGCGAGCTGGCCCGCGCCCAGGCGCTGCGCGACGAGCAGGACGCCCTGCGTCGCGCCGCCGACGCCGACCGCGACCGCGCCGCCGCCCTCTCCCTCTCGATCGACGAGCAGACCGGCGTGGTCCGCGAGGTCGGCGAAGCCCTGGCCGCCGTGGCCGAGGGCGACCTGTCGCGCCGCATCGCCGGCCCGTTCGCCGAGGTCTACGAGCCGCTGCGCCAGGACTTCAACAAGGCCGTCGCCAGCCTGGAGCTGGCGATCGGCGAAATCGCCGAGGCCGCCGACGCGATCGGCGCGGCCAGCGACACCCTCTCCAACGCCTCGGGGGAACTGGCCCGGCGGACCGAACGCCAGGCGCAGGGCCTTGAGCGCGCGGCTGGCTCGCTGAACGCGGTGACCGGCGCCATGGGCGAGGTCGCCGGCGGCGCCGACGAGACCCGCCGCCTGGTCGCCTCGGCCCGCGCCGAGGCCGACGATGGCGGCGCCGTGGTCACCGAGGCCGCCCAGACCATGGGCGAGATCGACGCCTCCTCGCGCCGCATCGGCGACATCGTCGGCCTGATCGACGAGATCGCCTTCCAAACCAATCTCCTGGCCCTGAACGCCGGGGTCGAAGCGGCCCGCGCGGGCGAGGCCGGCCGCGGCTTCGCGGTCGTGGCGCAAGAGGTGCGGGCCCTGGCCCAGCGCTCGGCGGACTCGGCCAGGCAGATCAAGAGCCTGATCACCCAGTCGGGCGCCAGCGTCGAGGCGGGCGTGGCCCTGGTCGAGAAGACCGGCGCGGCCCTGCACGGCGTGGCGGGCCAGATGGCCGGCATCGACGCGGCCGCCACCCGCATCGCCGCCTCCGTTCGCGAGCAGGCCCAGGACCTGTCGACCGTCAACGCCGAGGTCGCCGAGATCGAGCGCTTCACCCAGCAGAACCTAGCCATGGTCGACAGCGCCCGCGCCGCCGACCAGGCCCTGGCCAGTCAGGGCGCGCGCCTGATGGATCTTGTGGGACGGTTCCGCCTGGGTCGCTCGAGCTTGCGGCGGGCCGCCTAGGGCCTCCCTCTTCCTCCGATCTCCCCGGCGCCACGGGTCGCGCTTTGCGCGCCCGAGCGTAAACTCCTGCCGGGGCCCAGATCGAACCCACGTGAGGCTTTCTGGATAGTGCGAAGCCAAGGCGCGTCAACCCCAAACGCCCCGGATGAATCTGGGCCCCGGCATTCGCCGGGGAAGTCGGATTTAGTAGGGCAAACCCGGTGGCGTTTCTTCCTCCAACCGGCCATCATCCGCCCATGATCGTCGCCATCCTTCAGGCCCGCATGAGCTCCACCCGGCTGCCGGGCAAGGTGCTGATGCCGCTCGTGCGCCAGCCGATGATCGTGCGGCAGATCGAGCGCGTGGCCCGGTCGCGCAAGATCGACAAGCTGGTCGTCGCCACCTCCGAGAACCGCGAGGACGACGCCATCGAGAAGGCCGTGCTGCGCGAGGGGATCCCGGTGTTCCGCGGCTCGCTGTACGACGTGCAGGAGCGGTTCCTGGGCGCGCTGGACGCCCATCCGGCCGAGCACCTGGTGCGCCTGACCGCCGACTGCCCCCTGGCCGATCCGGACCTGATCGACGCCACGATCGAGCTGTGCCTGTCCAGCGGCGCCGACTACGCCAACAATGTCGCCGAGGGCCGGGCCTGGCCCAAGGGGACCGACGTCGAGGTGATGCGGGCCTCGGCCTTGCGCGAGGCAGCCAAGGTCGCCAGCCCCGAGGCGCGCGAACATGTCACCTGGGACCTGCGCACCCAGCCCGAGCGCTGGCGACAGGTGTTCCTGGCCTGCCATCCCGACCAGGGCGCGGTGCGCTGGACCGTCGACCGTCCCGACGACTACGCCTTCGTCGCCACGGTCTATGACGCCCTCTATCCGAAGAACCGCGCCTTCACTTCGGACGACGTGCGGGCCTTCGTCCGCGACCGGCCGGACCTGCAAGAGTACGGGGGCGACCGGCGGGTATGAGCCGGATCCTGTTCGTCTGCGCGGCGGGCCCGAGCATTGGCGGCGGCCATGTGATGCGGTCCCTGACCCTGGCCCGGGCGCTGGAGCAGGCCGGCGCGACCTGCGCGTTCCTTGCGAGCCCCGAGGTCGGCGCGGTGCTCGACGCCTTCGCGCCGGACATGACGCGGGCGCAGAGCGACCAAGGCTTCGACGCGGTCGTCTTCGACCACTACGGCCTCCGCGCCGACGACCATCGCGCCCTCGCCAAGGGCCGCCCGGCGCTGGCGATTGACGATCTGGCCGACCGCCCGCTGGCCGTCGATCTGGTGCTGGACTCCGGCCCCGCGCGGAAGGCGGAGGACTATGCCGGACTTGTCCCGTCAGCCGCCCGCCTGCTGCTGGGCCCGGCCTACGCGCCGGTGCGCCCGGCCTTCGCGGCCCTCCGCGAGAAGGCCCTGGCGCGACGCGCCGAACGGCCGCCCGTTCGACGCATCCTGGTCTCGCTGGGCCTGACGGACGTTGGTGGGATCACCAAGCGCGTGGTCGGGCTGCTGGGGCCTCTGATCGGAGAGGTGACGCTGGACGTCGTGGTCGGCCGCGGCGCGCCCAGCCTGCCCGCGCTGCGCGTCCTGGCCGAAGAGGATCCGCGCCTTATGCTCCACGTCGACGCCCAGGACATGCCGCGCCTGACGGCGGAGGCGGACCTGGCGGTCGGGGCCGGCGGCTCGACCACCTGGGAGCGCTGCGTGCTGGCCCTGCCGACCCTGGCGCTGATCCTGGCCGACAACCAGGCCCCTGCCGCTCGCGCCCTTGAGACGGCCGGCGTCGCGCCCTGCCTGGACGTCGCCGCGCCGGATTTCGAGACCGCCTTCGCGCGGGAGATCTCCGACCTGCTGGACAACGCCGATCGCCGCGCGGCGCTGTCGGCCGCCAGCGCCAAGGTCTGCGACGGCTTGGGGGCCCAGCGCGTCGCGGTCGCGTTCCTGGAGATCGTCCGGGCGGCCTAAAAGTCGCTCCAGACATCGACAGAGGTCAGGGTGCGCAAGATGTTGCGGCGGCGGGCCAGGCCGTCGCCGACGCGCGCGCGGGTATGGACGCGCATGTGGCCCGGAAGATCGTCGGCGATGAAGAACCCCAGGTCGGCGATCTCGTCGTCCGGCTCCCGCTGGCCATGTTCGACGACGCGCGCCTCGAAATGCAGCACGACATCGGATCGGAACACCGAGACATAGGTTCCGATGAAGGCGGTCACCTCGGCCACGCATCCTGTTTCCTCCAGGATCTCGCGCAGCACGCCTTCAATCGGAGTCTCGCCGACCTCCAGGCCGCCGCCGGGCTGGGTCCAGGCCTGCTCGCCATAGGCTTGCCGCACCAGCAGCACGCGGCCGGCGTCGTCGAACACCGTGGCGAAGACCCCGACGGTGTAGGCCATGGTCAGCCGACCATCGACCAGTCCAGCGGCTCGCCGCGGGCGATATCGCGGGTCGCCGGGCGGCCCAGCACCCTGTCCATCTCGCCGGGCGGCAGGCCGGAGCCCGGACGCACCGAGCGGATGTTGGCGCGGCTCAAGACCTCGCCCGCCTTGACGTCAGCGGTGACATAGAGCGAGCGGCGGAACTGCAGGTTGGCGCGCTCGGCGCCCAGCACGTCGTAGTGGGCGACGCCCAGGGCGGCCCAGGCGTTCTTGGTGTCGTCGACCAGGGCCTTGAACTCGGCCGGCTCCAGGCTGAAGGCCGCGTCCGGTCCGCCGTCGGCGCGGGCCAGGGTGAAATGCTTCTCGACGCAGCAGGCGCCCAGGGTCACCGCCGCCACCGAGGCGGCCGTGCCCGGCGTGTGGTCCGACAGGCCGATCGGGCAGCCGAAGCGGGCGGCCATATCTGGGACAGTACGAACGTTCGCGTCAGCGAACGTGGCCGGATAGCTGGACACGCAGTGCAGCAGCAGCACCCCCGCCGCCCCGGCGGCCAGGGCCGTGTCGCGCGCGGTCTTCATCTCTTCCAGGTTGGCCATGCCGGTCGAGATAATCAGCGGCTTGCCCTTGGAGGCGGCATATTTGATCAGCGGCAGGTCGACGGCCTCGAACGAGGCGATCTTGAAGGCCGGCGCGCCCAGGTCGTCCAAGAGGTCGACGGCGGTCTCGTCGAACGGGCTGGAGAAGATCGTCACGCCGCGCTTCTTGGCGCGCTCGAAGATGGCCGCGTGCCACTCGAACGGCGTCTGGGCTTCCTGGTAGAGCTCATAGAGGGTGCGGCCGTCCCACAGGCCGCCGTGGATCTTGAACTCGGGGCGGTCGACGTCGAGGGTGATGGTGTCGGCGGTATAGGTCTGGATCTTGATCGCGTCGCAGCCGGTGTCGGCCGCCGCGTCGACCATCTCCAGGCACCGGTCCAGGCTGCCGTTGTGATTGCCCGACAGCTCGCAGATCACATAGGGCGAATAGTCGGCGCCGATGCGGCGACCATCTATTTCGATGAAGGGGGCGGACATGACGGATCACCCGGAAACGTGGTTGCCGCCAGCTTAACTCGACAAAGGTGGACGAGGCGTCAACCGACGCCGCGGCTCTACCGTTGGTCGCTCGACGATGCGCCAGCCCCGCCTTCGCCCGACTTGGTCGCCTTTTCCTGGGCCGCCTTCGCCTGGTCCGCCTTCGCCTGCGTCGCCGCGCCCAGACTGACGCCTAGCCCACCGCCAATGGCGACGCCGAGACCGATGCCCAGGGCCAGATTGTTCAACGCCAGTCCAAGTCCGGCGCCGATCGCAACGCCCGCGCCCAAACCCAAGCCAAGCACCGCCTTCATGGACTCGCTCCGAACAGTTGAAGCGCGGATTAGAAGTCTTCGGCGGCGATAGGTCCAGCGGGCTATTCGGGATGCGGTTCGTAGTCGCGTAGAGGCGGCCGACGGCTGCGCCGTTCCTCGTATTCGCGCTTGCCGACGAGAGCCGAAACCCCGGCCAGGGCGGCGAAGATGGCGATCAGCGCCAAGCCCAGCTTGACGTCGCCGATCCAGAAATTGGCCACCCCCACGAACAGGATGACCAGACCCACGCCCAGCATGACTCCGAGCTTCATGAGTTTTCCTCCGGTGGCTTTTGTCGCCACTAAAGGGGAAGTCCACACCAAAAACAGGGTTATGTCTACGCACCTTGACCGTGACATGACACCGCGAGCCCGCGGAAATCTGGCGCCCGGGCGGAATCGCGCCTAGATATCCGCCATGTCCACGACCGCTCCTCGCCAAACCCGCTGCCTGATCATCGGATCGGGTCCCGC
>NZ_CALCDX010000207.1 GCF_937900395.1 uncultured Caulobacter sp. | reverse complement strand
CCAGCCACAGTTTGGCGTCGGGGTTCTTCCAGACCATCTTGCGGCCGCCCCACGGCGCCTCGTCCTCGGCCATCGGCGTGCTCAGGGACTTTGGATAGTTGGCCTCCAGCCAGGCGCGGGTCTCGGCGCGGAAGGCGTCGAGTTCGGTTCCCCCGAAATCGGCCATCGTCTCATCTCCCTAAGCGGACATTCCTTGTTGCGCCCACACTACGCCACACGCGGGCTTGGGCAAGTCGATTCAAACGGTCGTTCGCCTCAACGGCCGCGACCCGTTCACACTTTGCAGGCTATATGAGGCTGCTGCTGGATCCCGTCAGGGATTCGTCGTTTCGGGATCTGGATGTCCTCGACAGTTTTCAGGCCCGCGGCTCTCGCGATCGCCCCCACCTTGGCGGCGATCCTCACCGCGTCGGCTGGGGTCATGCTTCTGGCTTCGGGGGCCACGCCGTCTGAGCCCACCCGCTTCCTGCTCCTTCTGGCCTTCGCGCCCGACCTGCTGATCGAGATCAGCCACTTCTTCTCGTCGATCCTGGGTTTGGTGCTGCTGCTGCTGGCCTTTGGTCTGCGCTCGCGCCTGGGCGCGGCCTGGTGGGCGGCTCTGATCGTGCTGGCGTCCGCCGCCGTGCTGGCGATCTTCAAGGGGCTGAACTGGGAAGAGACGGCGATGCTGCTGGTCTGCTTCCTGGCCATCCTGCCGTTCCGGGATGCGTTCCCGCGCAAGGCGGCCCTGACCAAGATGGAGATCGCGCCAGGCTGGCTGCTGTCGGCCGCCGCGGCGATCGGCGGCGCGGGCCTCCTGGGCTGGTGGTCATTCCACCACACCGAATTCGCCGACAAGTCCTGGATTCGCATTCTGCAAGACCACGACGAGGCGGCGCGCGCCATCCGCTCATCGGTGGCGGCGGCCATCGTGCTGCTGGCCGTGGGCGTCTGGCGGCTAATCTCGACGGCGGCGACGCCGGCGGTGGTGGACGACACCGATCCGGAGTTCGACCGGGTCCGGGCCATCCTGGCCAAGGCCGAGGACGCCGAGCCTAGCGCCAACCTGGCCTTGCTGGGCGACAAGCGCTTCCTGTTCTCGGCCTCGGGCGAGACCTTTCTGATGTTCGGCGTACGCGGCCGTTCCTGGATCGCCCTGGGCGCGCCGGTCGGTCGTCGCGACGAACGCATGGAGCTCTTCTGGCGCTTCCGCGAACTGGCCGACGCCCACGCCGCCCGCGCCGGCTTCTATGGCCTTGGGCCGGAAGATCTGCCGGACTCCGTCGACCTGGGCCTGGCCATACAGAAGACCGGCGAGAGCGCGGCCGTGCCGCTGGAGGCGTTCAGCCTGGTCGGCCGCCGTCGCGAGGTCCTGCGACGCAACTGGCGCAAGGCCGGGGAGGGCGGCGCCGCCTTCGAGGTCCTGCCCGTGGGCGCGGCCAACGCGATCATGGACGAGCTGAAGGCGATCTCCGACGCCTGGCTCAGTCACCACGCCGGCGGCGAGAAGAGCTTCTCGATGGGCGGCTTCGACCCGCGCTATGTCGCCGAGTTCCCGGTGGCGGTGGTGCGCGGCGAGGAGGGCAAGATCGTCGCCTTCGCCACCCTTTGGCTGACGGCGTCGAAGACCGCGTTCTCGATGGACCTGATGCGCTACTCGGACGAAGCGCCCAAGAACGTCATGGACTATCTGTTCGTCGAGCTTCTGCAATGGGGCAAGGACGAGGGCTACCAGGCGTTCGAATTTGGCGTCGCGCCGCTGGCGGGTCTGGAGGATCGCCCCCTGGCGCCGATCATGTCGCGCGTCGGCCGACTGCTCTACGAGCGCGGGGAGGAGATCTACAATTTCCAGGGCGTTCGGCGGTACAAGGACAAATACGACCCCGTCTGGCAGCCGCGCTACATTGCCGCGCCCCAGAAATGGGCGATCCCTTTCCTGCTCGCCGACATCGGTCTGTTGTCCTCGGGCGGGGTCTCCGGCCTCGCGAAACGGCCGAAGAAGGCCGCGACCTAGTAGCGCGGTTGGTTGCCAGTCTGGAAACCCAGAAGGTTGGCCAGATGCACCATCATCAGCATCAGGGCGACGACGCAGGCCATCATCAGCGGACGCCACGGGACCATGCGCGGACCCTTTAAAACATTGATCGGACGGGCGCCGAGCCATCCGCAAACGATCGCCAGGACAAGGAAAAGAGCGCAGGCCGCGAGGGTCAGGGGCAGGTCCATGGCGGCTTCTAGGCCTGCGACAATACGCCTGGCAAATAGTTAAGTCGCGTTAACCCTCTTGCTTTTGAACCGCGCTACAGAACTATGGACGTGTGTCCCGATTCCTCCACAGTGATTTGGGTAGGCGCTATATCTAGCGTTTACGTCGCGTTTACACCCCAGGAATCGCTGACTAGCGTTTTCCCCAGATGCGGGGAGATAGATTCGCATGACGGCGGCTTCGCCATGGAGCGTTAAGGGGATCGACCCCAAGGCACGTGAGGTCGCCAAAGACCTCGCGCGTCGCTCCGGCATGACCTTGGGCGAGTGGCTGAACCGGATGATCATCGAAGGCGATGGTCAGACCGACTACCGTCCCGCGAGCGAAGAGGCCCCGAGCCGCGCGCATCTGGAAGTCGTCCGCGACCAGCCGACCCGCGCCGAGATCGCCGAGCAGACCGACCAGGTTGGTCGCGTCGCCGTGGCGCTGGACCGCCTGACCCGTCGCATCGAAGTGGCCGAGGGCCGCAACGCCGCCGCCATCTCCGGCATCGACCATTCCGTTCGCGACGCCATCGCCCGGTTGGGCCGCGCCGAGCGCGAGCAGATCGCCGTCGCCGCTCGCTTCGAAGGCGCGGTGGACGAGCTGAAGACCGAACAGACCCGCACCGCCGAGCGCCTCCGTCGCATCGAGGCCGAGGCCGCTGGGCCGCGGTCTGTGGAAGCCCTCCGCGCCCTGGAAGGGGCCTTGGGCAAGGTCGCCGGCCATCTCTATGACGGCGAGGCGCGCACCCGCGAGGCCATCGCCGCCCTGGAAGCCCGCCTGGACGCGCAAGCCGCGCCGCCCTCGCAAGATCCGAACGAGCTGGTCGAGGCCGTCGTCGCCCGCTTGGGCGAGCGGCTCGAGGCCGCCGAGACCCGGACCAGCGAAGCCCTGCGCGAACTCAGCGCCTCGTTCTCGGCGCTCGACGAGCGCCTGGGCGTCGTCGAGAACGCCAATCCCGCCGCCGGCGTGCAGGAGCGCCTCGACAGCCTGGCCGCCACGCTCAGCGAGAAGATGGAAGCCGCGCGCCTGGAAATGGCCGAGCGGCTGCGCGAGACCGCCGACGGCCGCTTCGACCGCATGGAGCGCAAGCTGGGCGAGATGGCCGCCCACGTCGAGGCCGCCGAGCAGCGCTCGGCCCAGGCTATCGAGCGCATGGGGCGCGAGGTCGTCAGCGTCGCCGACGCCTTCAATCGCCGCGTCCAGACCGCCGAGAACCGCAGCGCCGCCGCGATCGAACAGGTCGGGGGCGAGGTCGCGCGGATCGCCGCCAGCGTCGAGACTCGCCTGAACCGCAACGACAGCGTCCAGGGCCAGGCTCTGGAAAAGCTGGGCGCGGAGATCGCGCGCATCACCGAACGGCTGACCGAGCGCATCGGCAGCGCCGAGCGCCGCAACGCCCTGGCGATCGACGATGTCGGCGAGCAGGTCGCGCGGGTCACCGAGCGCCTGAACCAACGCCACGAACGCTCCAGCCAGGAGCTGCTGGACCGCATCCGCCAGAGCGAGGAGCGCACGCTCCGCATGCTGGAGGAAGCGCGCGACAAGATCGACACGCGTCTGCACGAGGCCCAGCGCAAGCCGGAGCCCGTCGCCCCGCCCGCGCCTGAACCGGTCACCGAATTCACGCCGCCGCCCGCCGCGCCTTTCGAGGACGATGTCGCGCTCGGCGAGGCCTCGCCCTTCGCCGATGACGACGTGTTCGATGCGCCGCCGCCGGCCGACCGTGATCTCGACGCATTCCCGCTGGACGAGATCGAGGACGACGAGCTCGGCGCCGATGACTTCGCCTTCGTCGACGCGCTGGACGAGGAAGAGGAGCTGGACGACGCCCCGCGAGCGGCCGCGCCTCAAGCCGCGCCCGCTCAGCCGGAACGTCCGCTGTCGACCCGCGAGATCATCGAGCAGGCCCGCGCGGCCGCTCGCGCCGCCGCCGCCGCGGACGCCAAGGGCGTCGGCGCGGGCCATAAGGCCAAGGCCGAGAAGACGGGCGGCTCGCTGTTCGGCGGCTTCGGCGCCTTCTCGGCCAAGAAGCCCAAGCGCCGCATGGGCACGACCGTGGCCAGCGTGGCCATCGCGGTCGGCAGCGCCGCCGTGATTGGCGCGTGTGTCGGCGGGCTGCTGCTGCTGGGCGATCAGAACGCTGGCGCGGACACGTCGCGCGCCGCTCAGGCCTTGGCGGAGCGGAAGCCGGCCCAGGCCAGCGCCGCCCCGACCGGCTCGCGCGCCGCGGTCGCTCTGGCAACGGCGCCGGCCGCGCCCGTTCAGGCCGAAGTCGCCCCGACAACTTCGGCCCTGTCCGACGAAGCCAAGGCCCTGTTCGTCGAGTCCATCCGTAAGATCGAAACCGGCGACCGCGCGGGCCTGGAAGGCCTCAAGCGCGTCGCGAGCGGCGGCTATCCGCCCGCTCAGTTCTACCTGTCGAAGCTGCTCGAGAGCGGCAAGGGCGGCGTCAAGCGCGACATGGTCGAGGCGCGTCGCTGGAGCGAGCGGGCCGCCAACGGCGGCGACCCGCGCGCCATGCACAACCTGGCGCTCTATTATTTCAAAGGCGAAGGCGGCCCGCGCAACTCGACGACCGCCGCCGTGTGGTTCCGCAAGGCCGCCGACACTGGCCTGGTCGACAGCCAGTTCAACCTGGCCCAGCTCTATGAAAGCGGTCTGGGCGTCAGCCGAAACGCCGCCGAAGCCTACAAGTGGTACGTGATCGCCGGTCGAGGGGGCGATGCGACGGCCCGCAGCCGCGCCAACGCCCTGCGTCCGCAGCTGACGGCCGAGGCGCTGCAGACGGCGGACCGTTCGGCCCTGGCCTTCCGCGCCCAGGCCCCGATTCAGACGGCGGCTGCCACCACGGCCGCCACCCCAGCGCGCGGTGATCTGAGCATGGCCCAACAGGCCCTGTCGCGGCTGGGCTACTATCAAGGACCTCGCGACGGCGTCGCCTCGCCGGCGCTGCGGATGGCGATCGCCGCCTATCAGCGCGACCAGGGCCTGCCCGCCTCGGGCGAGGTCGATGGCGAGACGCTGGGTCATCTGGCGGCCTCGGCCCACTAAGGGGCCCCGACACCCGAAGCGCCGAAATGGCAGGTCCAGCGATCGATCCTTGATCGCTAGAAAGGCGAGCGTCGCGCGAACGCGCTATCGTTTCACGAAAGATCGTCCGTGGACCTCTGGCTTCGCGTCGGTAATAGTCCCGTTCGGGGCAGGGGAGGCGGTTTCGGCCGCCTTCCGAAGGAGTTGATCATGAACGAGTCCGTGGGCGCGCGGACGCCGGTTCCAACGGCGGTATGGGTCTTTGGGCTTTCGACCCTCATTCCATTCTTCGTCTCATCGGCCTTGTTCTGCTACGGCCCCGCCAAGATCCAGAGCCCCGCGCTGGTGGCTTTGCGGGCCTATTCGACCGCGATGGTGTCGTACTTTGGCGGCGTGCGCACGGGCCTGGAGATCGAGAACGCCAGCCCACGCTGGTCGGTCCTCGGCCTGTCGCTGCTGTTTCCGCTGGCCGGCTTCGGCCTTCTCCTGGGCGAGTTGAGATTCGATCCCGCCTGGCAGCTGTCCGGCTTCCTGCTGCTGCTGCTGCTGCAATGGGTTTGGGACGTGACCAATCACGAAGGCCCGACCTGGCGTCCGCGCATGCGCACGCTTCTGACCGCCGGCGCGGCCATTTCGCTGGCCTTCTCGCTGGAGCAGGCGCTGCATATGTAGCGTCGCTGCTAGTCCGGCCGCAGAGACTTCATCCCCACCGCGTGCACGCGTTTGGGCCCCAGCGCCCCAGCCAGCATTGATCCTCCGAACAGGTTCGAGAACGCCTCGTCCAGGATGTTCAGTCCGCCGGTGAAGGCGCCGAACGCGGGCAGCACCAGCCGCTGGCCGTCGGTCACGAAGCACCGTCGCCGGACCGTTCCTCGGCCGCTGGAGACCTTGGCGGCCGGGTGCAGGTGGCCGGCCACTTCGCCGAGTTGAACGCCCGGCTGAGGCTCGTGGCGCAGCGTCAGCCCTATCAGCATCGTTTCATCGATGACGTCGCCCGGCAGCGCCTTGGGCCCGTCGGCGTCGTGATTGCCCACCGCCCAGATCAGCTCGCGTCCCAGCGCCAGACCCTCCAGTCGCCGGTAGTCGTCCGCCGCCAGCCGCGCCTCGCCAGCGCCGTCGTGGAAGCTGTCACCCAGGAAGATCAGCCGCTGGGGCGAGAGAAGGGAGATTTCACGGTCCAGGCGAT
This sequence comes from uncultured Caulobacter sp., assembly GCF_937900395.1. GTDB lineage: Bacteria > Pseudomonadota > Alphaproteobacteria > Caulobacterales > Caulobacteraceae > Caulobacter. The sequence continues at coordinate 23,526 of NZ_CALCDX010000207.1, read as the reverse complement.
CGAGGGTCTCGCGCGTGTCGTAGGGCGGCAGCATCTGGCCAAAGCGCGCGGCGTAGCTGCTGCCCTTCTCGAAGTGCAGGTCGGCGACCACCAGGGTGCGCTCGTCCTCCAGCCACATCGCGCCAGACCAGCGCAGCATGACCTCGATATCGCACAGGGCGATCCGCAGGCCGCCGCAGGGAGAAGGGGAAAAGCGGGTCAATGCATGGCCTCGGCGATCAAGTCTTCCTCGGCCTCGGCCAAGATCATTTCGCCGGCGGCGTCGCCTGGCGCGCGCTCGCGACCGATCTCCAGCATGATCGGCACGGCGAAGGGGGAAACGCGATCCAGCGCCACGTGGCGGATCTTGCCCTTCACGCGGGAGAGCATGTCGCCCAGACGCGCGATATCGAGCATGCCGGTCGCCGCGTCGTGGCGGGCGCAGCGCAACATCAGGTGATCGGGTTGGTGTTTGCGCAGAACGTCGTAGATCAGGTCCGTCGAGAAGGTCACCTGGCGGCCGGACTTCTCAGCGCCGGGATGGCGGCGTTCGATCAGGCCGGCGATCAGGGCGCACTGCTTGAAGGCCCGCTTCATCATGAAGCTCTCGTCGAGCCAGGCCTCGAGGTCGTCGCCCAGCATGTCCTGGGCGAATAGCTCGTCGAGGTCGAGCTCGTCCATCGGTCGCAGCGACCAGATGTTCAGGGCGTAGTCGTTGCAGACGAAACCCAGCGGTCCGACGCCCAGCCGGTCCAGCCGCCGCGTCAGCAGCATGGCGAGGGTGGTGTGGGCGAGGCGGCCGTCGAACGGATAGCAGACTAAGTGGTGGCGCTTCCCGCGCGGGAAGGTCTCCAGCAGCATCTCGCCCTCGTCGGGGATCGCCGAGCGGATCTTCTGCCAGGCCAGCCACTCCTGGACGTCGCCGGGCAGGGCGGTCCACTCGGTCTCGTCGTGCATCATCTGGCGCACCCGGCTGGCCAGATAGGTCGATAGCGGGAACTTCGAGCCGCCCCAGCTGGGCATCTTCGGGTCGTCGTTCGGCGCGGGCGTGACGAAGGCGTCGGCCCCCACCAGGCTGTTGTAGCGCCAAACCTGACCCGCGAAGACGAAGGTGTCGCCCGGCGTCAGCTGCTCGAAATAGCCTTCTTCGGCCTCGCCGATCTTGCGGCCTCCCATCGGACGACGCCCGCCGCCGATGCGGATGTTGATCATGCCGGGCGAGACGATGGCGCCGACGTTCATCCGGTGCTGCTGCCTGGCCTGAGCGTTGCGAGCGGTCCAGAGGCCGTCGGCGTTCTTCACGATCCGCCGGAACTTGTCGTAGGTGCGCAGGGCGTAGCCGCCGGTCGAGACGAAGTCGACGACGGTCTCGAAGTCCTCCCAGGTGAGGTCCGCATAGGGGCCCGCCGAGCGGACCTCCTCGTACAGGGCGAGCATGTCGAACGGCTCGGAGCAGGCGCAGCCCATGACGTGCTGGGCCAGGGTGTCCAGGGTGCCGACGCGCGGCGGATCGCCGTCCAGGTGGTTCTCCAGGATGGCGTCGGCGGCGGCGCGGCACTCCAGCATCTCGAAGCGGCTGGCGGGCACGAACAGGGCGCGGCTGGGCTCGTCCAGACGGTGGTTGGCGCGGCCGATCCGCTGCACCATCCGCGAGGCGCCCTTGGGCGCGGCCAGCTGGATCACGAGGTCGACGTCGCCCCAGTCGATGCCCATGTCGAGCGTGGAGGTGCAGACCACGGCCCGCAACGCGCCGCGCGCCATGGCCGCCTCGACCTTGCGGCGCTGCTCGGCCGACAGGCTGCCGTGGTGCAGGGCGATCGGCAGGTCGTCCTCGTTCAGCTCCCACAGGCGCTGGAACGCGAACTCGGCCTGGAACCGGGTGTTGACGAAGACGAGGGCCGTCTTCGACGCCTTGATGATCTCATAGACCTCGGCCATGGCGTGCTCGGCCGTATGGCCGGCCCACGGCACGCGGCCACCGGACACCAGCACCTCGACAACCGGCTGCGCGCCGCCCGAGCCCAGGACGAGGTCGATGTCGGGTTCGGAGATCCTCCCCCGGGCGCGGGGGAGGTGGCCCGGAGGGCCGGAGGGGGCGAACTGGAGGTCGGCCGTGCTGGCCCCCTCCGTCGGCTCCGCCGACACCTCCCCCGCTCGCGGGGGAGGATCTTCCGCTCGATTCACCCCCAGCCACGTCCGCACCAGATCCGGATCGTCGACCGTCGCCGACAGGCCCACCCGCCGCATGTTCGGCGCGAATTGTTGCAGCCGCGCCAAGCCCAACGCCAAGAGGTCCCCGCGCTTGGAGGGCCAGATGGCGTGGGCCTCATCGATGATCACGCAGGAGAGGTCGGCGAAGTATTCGCGCGCGCCTTCCCAGGCGCAGAACAGGGCCAGCTGCTCGGGCGTGGTCAGCAGGATGTCCGGCGGGCGGATGCGCTGGCGGGCCTTGCGGCTCTCGCCGGTGTCGCCGGTGCGGCTCTCGGCGACGATCGGCAGGCCCATCTCGCGGATCGGCGTGAGCAGGTTGCGCTCGACATCGACGGCCAAGGCCTTCAGCGGCGAGATGTAGAGGGTGTGCACGCCGGCCGGCGCGTTGCGCGGCGGCCGCTCGGCCAACTCGATCAGGCTGGGCAGGAAGCCGGCCAGGGTCTTGCCGCCGCCCGTGGGGGCGATCAGCAGGGCGCCGCGCCCCTGGCGCGCCTTCTCCAGCATGGCCAGCTGGTGCGCGCGCGGGCTCCAGCCACGATCGGCGAACCATTGCTGGAAGCGAGGGGGAAGGGCGTCGCCTGCGGACATTATCCGCGATATAGCATGTTCTCTTTCTGTTTCGTCCAGCGATTAAGGCTCCAGCCCGTAGGTGACCATCACGCGGGCGGTCCGGACGATCGGCTGGGGGGTGTAGTTGAGTGGCGAGCTTAGCTGCACGGGCGGAACAGGCAGGGGCGGCGGCGGCGGAGGCGGGGCTGGAACACTGTTGGCGTAGGCGGTCACGACCGGCATGGCCTGACTATCCTGGACGCGAATGACTGGTCCGAGCTTGACCCCCCGACGCGGCGGCCAACAGTAGAGCCTGACGCCGGGCGTCGGCCACCGCGTCTCGCATCGCCGCATCGTCCAGGGCGTTCTCGTCGCTGACCCCGCCTCCGGCGACGTTGACGTCGACGCCGCCGATCTGCGCCACCAAGGAAGCCGCGTCGCCAGCCCGCGACGCGGGCGTAACGCGCACCTGGAAACTCTGCGTGGCGACGGCGCCCACCACGGCGCAGTCCCCCGAGGTCGGTACCGGATAACCGCGGTTCTCGCAGCCCTTGGCGCGCACCTCGCGGATGAGCAGTGACGTGCTACGCATCTCGGTCGTCGGCTTGCCGGGCAACTTGGGAAGGCTGGCGTCGATCTTGGCCTGGACATCGGTCAACGCCTTGACCGCCTGCGGAGCCGTCGTTCCTTCGCCGCGCATCGTGAAGTTGAGAAAAGCGTAGTCGGCGAGCCGTTCGGCGCGCCCAACGCCGATCACGGCAATCGTTGGCGGCTGGACCTCCGCGGCCAGCGCGGGCGTGGCGAGGGCGACGAGGCAGGCGGCGAAGGTGAAAAGGCGCACAGTACAGCTCCATTGGAGGTTGCGGATCGAGTATTCAAGGCTGAGGCAGGCTCTGGCAAACGTTATCCAGTGTTCCCTTTCTGTTTCGGCGCGCTTTTGCTAACAGACTCGCGTGACCGCTTCCCCGCCGACTCTGGACTTGGCTCCAGCCCTGGTCGTCCTGCCCGGGCCGCGCGCCGGCGTGGCCGACGGCGGCGGCGAGGGACGGATGCTGCGCGCGCCGGACGCCCGCGACCTGTTCGAGCATGGCCCGGTCCTGGTCGCGCACGGCGCGATGACGGCGCGCCGCCTGAACCTGTCGCCGCCCTCACGAAACCCCCGCCTGTTCGACGTTCTGGAGCTGCACGCCTTCGTCCGTCCCGGCGCCTTCTGCGCGCCCTCGGCGGTGGGCCTGGCCATGGCGCTGGGCCTGCCCGAACCGCACGGCGCCGCCCAGCAGGCCCAGAGCCTGCGCGAGAGCGCCGACGCCCTGCTGCGCGAACTCGCGCTGACGCCGGTCCCCTCGCGGGAGGAGGCTCTGGCCGTGGCCGAGACCCTGGCCAAGGCCGGCTGGTCCTGGGGACCCGCCGTGATCGGCGCGTTGCGCTCGGTCCCGGCCGGCAACCAGTTCCGAGGTTCGGGCCTCGACGTCTGGGCGCGGCTGCCCGAGTGGGAGGACCAGGCGCCGCCCGGCGAGGCCGGCTCGCGACCCATCGACCCTGAGCGCGCGGGCCAGCGCCTGACCGAACTCCTGCAACGCTCGGGCCTCGAAGAGATCCGCGAGGCGCAGGCGACCTTCGCCAAGGAGGCGTCCTACGCCTTCCAGCCGCGCGAGCGCGAGGGCGAGCCGCGCATGATGCTGGCGGAAGCCGGCACGGGCGTCGGCAAGACTCTAGGCTATCTGGCGCCGGCCTCGCTCTGGGCCGAGGCCAATGGCCCGTCGGTCTGGGTCAGCACCTATACCCGCGCCCTGCAGCGCCAGATCGAGCGCGAGAGCCGCTCGATCTATCCCGACCCCAAGGAACGGGCGCGCAAGGCGGTGGTCCGCAAGGGGCGCGAGAATTACCTGTGCCTGCTGAACTTCCAGGAGCAGATCAACGGCGCCCAGCTCGGCAACGGCGACCTGATCGGTCTGGCCTTGACCGCGCGGTGGGCGCGGGCGACGCGCGACGGCGACATGACCGGCGGCGACTTCCCGGCCTGGCTGCCGACGCTGTCCGCCGTGCCCCCCTCGGCCCAGGCCAGTCCCGCCAACCTGGTCGACCGGCGCGGCGAGTGCATCCACGCCGGCTGCCAGCACTATCGCATCTGCTTCATCGAAAAGGCGGTGCGGGCCTCCAAGCGCGCCGACATCGTCATCGCCAATCACGCCCTGGTCCTGACCCAGGCCGCCTTCGACGGCGCGCGGACGGCGCGGGGCCTGAAGGGCGACAACGAGACGACCAGCCTCAAGCGCATTGTCTTTGATGAGGGCCACCACCTGTTCGAGGCCGCCGACAGCGCCTTCTCCGCCGCCTTGTCGGGCGCGGAGGCGGCCGAACTGCGCCGCTGGATCCGGGGACCCGAGGGCCGCGGCCGACGGGGCAGGGGGCTTGAGGCGCGCCTGCTCGATATCCTGGGCGACCGCGAGGGCGCGCGGCAGGCGATGAGCCAGGCCATCCACGCCGCCGCCGCCTTGCCGGGCGAGGGATGGTCCGGTCGCGTCGCGCCGCCGGACGGTCAGATCAATCCGATCGGGCCGATCGAGAACTTCCTGGTCGCGGTGATCGAGCAGCTGCGCGCCCGCACCAGCGAGCGAGGCGGGGCGGACCTTGGCCTGCAATGCGACGCGCGGCCGCCGATCGACCTCGTCCGCGAGCGCGCGCCCGAAGCCGCCAAGGCCCTGGCCGCGATCGAGGCGCCGCTGCTGGCCCTGGCCCGCGCGCTGGAGGACGTGCTGGACGAGGAGGCCGAGCATCTGGCCCCCTCCGAACGCGCCCGCATCGAAGGCGCGCTCCGAGGTCTTGATCGCCGCGCCCGCATGACCCTGCCGGCCTGGCGCTCGATCCTGAAGGCGCTGGAGGAGGACGACGTCGACCCCAGCGAGACCGATCCCGACTTCGTCGACTGGTTCGAAGCGACGTTCCTGTACGGCCGCGTCGTCGACGCCGCCTGCCGCCGTCACTGGGTGGACCCGACCGAGCCGCTGCGCGCGGCGGTCCTGTCGCCGGCCCACGGGGTGCTGGTGACCAGCGCCACCCTGGTCGACCCGGCGCTGGAGGACCCGTTCGCCCTGGCCGAGATGCGCACGGGCGCGGCCCGCCTGCCGTCGGCGCCCAAGGTGCTGCGTCTGGTCTCACCGTTCGACTACGAGAGCAACGCCAAGGCCTTCGTGGTCACCGACGTGAACAAGGAGGACCCGCGCCAGGTCTCGGCCGCGATGCGGGAGCTGTTCCTGGCGGCGGGCGGCGGCGGGCTTGGCCTCTTCACCGCCATCCGCCGCCTGAAGGCCGTGCACGAGCGCATCGCCGCGCCGCTGGCCGATCAGGGTCTGGCCCTCTACGCCCAGCACGTCGATCCGCTGGAGGTGGGGGCGCTGGTCGACATCTTCCGCGCGGAGGAGGACGCCTGCCTGCTGGGCACCGACGCCATCCGCGACGGGGTGGACGTGCCGGGACGGTCGTTGCGCCTGCTGGTCTTCGATCGCGTGCCCTGGCCTCGTCCCGACGTGCTACACAAGGCCCGGCGCCTGCGGTTCGGCGGCAAGGGCTATGACGACGCCGTGGCGCGGGCTCGCATCAGCCAGGCGTTTGGCCGCCTGATCCGCCGCGCCGATGATCGCGGTGTTTTCGTGATGCTCGACGCCGCCGCGCCGACGCGGCTGTTCTCGAGCTTGCCCGAGGGCGTCCAGATCGAACGGGTCGGGCTGGTCGAGGCGATCGAGGCGACCGCCGCCTTCCTGGCCCAGAAGGCCGAGGAGCGTCCGGGCGACGATCTGGCGGCTTCCTGACTCAAAGCCGTCGAATTTCTGCAATGAGGGCGTCCTAAAAGTCCGCCATGGGGGAGGGCCAGTACAGGAGCGTACCCATGACCCGACATGCCGACCCCGCGATCGATGAAGCCGAGACCCCCGCGCGTGCGCGCTCGGCCCGCGCCCTGGTCCAGGCGGTCCGCTGGCGCACGGGGCTTTCGCAGGCCGATTTCGCCTCGGTGTTCCATATCGATCTGACCCTGCTGCAGGATCTGGAGCACGGCGAGGCTCGCCTGGATCCGGCGCTGGCGGCCTATCTTCGGGTCATCGACCACGCTCCAGAGGTGGTCCGCGCCGCCTTGGGCCGCGCTTCCTAGACTGACGCCTGGCATCCATCCGCTCGCCCCGCGCCGACGTATCCCGGCGAAAGTGGAGCGCGTCATGCGGTTTGGGATCTCGGTTGCCCTGGCGATCTGGGCGGCTTGCGCCGCCAGCGCGCACGCCTTCGATCTCACGCCAAAGGCCCAGTCGGCGCTCAAGCGCGGCGAGGCCTATGCCGAGGTCACGCCTGATCCAGACGGCGTCGCCGGCCATGTGCGGGCGGTGATCGACATCGATGCGCCGATCCAGAAGGTCTGGCGCACCATGACCGATTGCGCGGCGGCCAAGGCCATGATCAGCACCTTGACCGGCTGTCGGGTGGTCGAGGGCGATCAGGCGCGCGGCTGGGACATCCGCGAACACATCACGCGTCGAAACCTGATTTTTCCGGGCATGCGGATCGTGTTCCGCTCGGACTATGAGCCCTACAGCCTGATCCGGTTCCGGCTGGTCGAGGGCGACCTCAAGGTCCAGCAGGGCGAATGGCGGCTCCAGGGACTGGATGGCGGCCGCCGGACCCGGGTGTTCTATGAGAACCGGCTGGCGGTGGATTGGCCCGTCCCCAAGGCGCTCATGCGCGAAGCGCTGCGGCGCGATACGCCCAAGGTGCTGATGAACCTGCGGCGCGTCTGCGAATAGCCGCCGATCCCAAGCCGCGCGGCAGCCATCGGCTTTGGCTGCGACAGCCGGACGCGTTGTCCGTCGACTGATCTTCGGCCAATAGCTGGAGATCAGGTTTTGAGGCGAGACCGCGCCCGGAGCGGCGGCGTTCGACGCTGTCCTGTTGGGGAACAGGACGACGCCCCCGGGTTCGATCGGACCCGGGGGCGTTTTCATGTCTGGCCTAGCTGAGACAGACCGCCACGCAGCGCCGGGCGAGGGTCTCGGTGGCGTCGAGGAACGGGACCGAAAGGTCCTCGGCGCTCAGCACCAGCGGCACTTCGGTGCAGCCGGCGACGACGGTCTGGGCCCCCTTGCCGACCAGGCGATGGGCCAGGGCGGCCATGGTCTCGCGCGACGCCGCGCCCAGGTCGCCGTGCTTGATGCGATAGAGCAGGGCCATGAACTCGACCTGCTCGTGATCATCCAGCGTGACGACCTCCAGGCCCATATGGAAGAAGCGGTCGCGGTAGAGGCCCAACGCCAGGCCGGTGCCAAGCACGCCGACCGTGCTCGCGCCCTGCGCCTTGGCCGCGAGGCCCGCCGTTTCCAGCATGTCGATCAGAGGCAGGCCGCTGGCGCGGACGGCGTCGGCATAGGCGTGGGCGGTGTTGCAGGCGATCGCCAGCACCTGCGCGCCGGCGTCCCTCAGGCCCGCGGCCATGCCGGCCAGGACCGGGCCGGGATCGGAGTCGCTGTGGTTCCGGTCGGGGACCTTGGGATTGATGTCGACCAGGACGCGCAGGTGATCCTGCTCGCGCTGGACCGGCGTGGCCGCCTGCAGCTTGGCGAGGAAGTCGAGGGTGGCGGCAGGCCCCATGCCACCCAGGACGCCGAGGACCTTGCTCATCGGTTCGCTCCCTAAAGCGCCGGCTCCAGTACGCTCTGATAGCCGAACAGGCCTTGCGCGCCGCCCGTATGCAGGAAGACGACGCGCTCGTTGTTGAAGGCGCCTTTGCGCGCCTGGTCGATCAGGCCCTTCATCGCCTTGCCGGAATAGACCGGGTCCAGCAGCAGGCCTTCGGTGCGGGCGGTCAGGGTGAGGGCGTCGATCACGCCCTGGTCGACCAGGCCATAGCCTTCGCCGACATAGTCGCAGTCGGCCACGACCGCCTCGCGCCTGACCCGCCCGGCCGCGCCGATCGTCTCGGCGGTGGCGACGGCCAGGTTGAAGACGTTCTCCTCCTGCTTGGGCTTGGGGGCGCGGACGCCAAAGCCCAGGATCGGGACGTCGACCGACAGCGCCGCGAAGCCGGCGACCAGACCGGCGTGGGTGCCGGCGCTGCCGGTGGCGGTGACCAGCCGGTCGATCTTCAGGTCCATCTGGTCGGCCTGGACGATCAGCTCGCGGGCGCAGTCGACGTAGCCCAGCGCGCCGACCGTGTTCGAGCCGCCGCCCGGAATGACATAGGGCTTGCCGCCGCGCTGGCGGACGCTCTCCGCCGTCGCTTCCAACTCGGCGACCATGTCGCTGCCGGCGGGGACGTAGCGGATCGCCGCGCCCATCAGCTTGTCGAGCAGGACGTTGCCGTTGCCCATGTAGTCGCCGGCCTTGGAGCCGGTGCGCTCCTCCAGGATCACCTCGGTCTTCAGGCCAAAGCGCGCGCCGGCGGCGATCGTCTGGCGCACGTGGTTGGATTGCACCGCGCCCTGGGTGACCAGGGTGTCGGCGCCCTGCGCCAGGGCCTCGCCGAGCAGGAACTCCAGCTTGCGGGTCTTGTTGCCGCCGCCGGCCAGGCCGGTGCAGTCGTCCCGCTTGACCCAGAGATCGATCCCAAGCGCCGCGCCTAGGCGGGGCAGGGGCTCCAGCGGCGTCGGCAGGTGGGCGAAGCGGGCGCGGGGGAAGCGGGCGAGATGCATGAACGGTGGTCCCTCGGAATGTCGCTGTTCTGTTAGCACGACTGGCGCGCGCCGCGACGATTAGGTGGCGCCCCCGCGGGCCCCTTGGTGGTATGATCAATCCTTGAGAACCGGCGCTCAAACGACCGGCTCCACGGAGGAAGACATGACCCGGATGATTCCGTACGTCGCGCTAAGCGCGGCGGCTTTCCTGTTCGCCGGCGCGGCCGGCGCTTCGACCCTCATCATCGGCGGCGGCTCGGCCAACGAATGCTCCGACGCCGCGCTCAAGGGACGGTCCGACGACCGCGCCGTGCTGGCCTGCACCACCGCGCTGGAACTGGAGAACCTGAACTTCCGCGACCGCGCCCGCACCTATGTGAACCGCGGGGTGCTGCAGATGCGCCAGCATCAGTTCGCGGCGGCGCGCGCAGACTTCGACCAGGCGTCGAGCATCGATCCCAGCCTGGGCGAAGCCTATGTGAACCGGGGGGCGACCCTGGTCGGCGAAGCGCGCTATCAGGAGGGCGTGGCCCAGATCGACAAGGGCCTGTCGCTGGGCGTCAAGGACCCCGAGCGCGCCCTCTACAACCGCGCTCTGGCCAATGAAGGTCTCGGCAACCTGCGCGCGGCCTATCTCGACTACGCCAAGGCGGCGGAGCTTAATCCCGATTGGGCGGCGCCGAAGACCGAACTGGCGCGTTTCACCGTCAAACGGCCCTGATCCGCGCCTGAGCGGCGCGACGGGCCGTTCCAACTTGAGGAGCGGCGCGTCGCGTGCGGAACGTCCTTTGCCTGTCGGTTTGCCTCGCGGCTCTGGGCGGGAACGTCCAGGCCCAGAGCCTGCGCGAGATCGAGGCGCGCAACGCCGCCGCCCACGCGCTGGAAGACGTCCGGCGCGACCTCCTGGCCAGCCAGATCGAAGCCTCCAATGCTCAGGAGCGCGCCCGGACCGACAGCTTACTGCGCGGTCTGGAGCAGCAGCGGACCAACTCCACCCTCAACGCGCCCTCGATCGTGATCCCACCGGCGCGGCCCGTGGATGATCCCGTCCGACGCGAAGCCGAGCGCGCCAACGCCATGAGCCGCATCGACCAACTGACCCAGGAAGCCCTGGCCCAGAGCAACGCCCGCATGCGCGCCATCCGGCCCGCGAGCGAACCGAAACGCTGAAGACAAAGAGGTTTTGATGGAGTGGGAAGGCGGCCGTCGGTCCGGCAACATCGAGGATCGGCGCGGTCTGGGGCCGGTGGGAATCGCCGGCGGCGGCATTGGCGCGGTGGTCCTGGCCGCGATCGGCTATTTCGTGTTCGGCATCGATCCGCGCACGACGATGGATGTCGCCCAGGGGCTGCAGCAGCCCTCACAACAACAGGGCGTCCGAGGTGAGGTTTCTGATCGGGAGGGTCAGTTCATCGACGTGATCGAGACCTCCAACCGCGAGGTCTGGACGCCGATCTTCCAGCGTGAAGGCGTGGACTACCGACCGCCCGAAGCCATCGTGCTCTACAAGGAGGCCACCGGAACCGGGTGCGGCACGGGGCAGTCGGCCATGGGGCCGTTCTATTGTCCGGCCGACCAGAAGGTCTATCTGGACCTGTCGTTCTGGCGGGAGCTGGAGGGCCGCTTCGGCGCCAAGGGCGAGTTCGCGCGCGCCTATGTGGTCAGTCACGAGATCGGCCACCACGTCCAGCACCTGCTGGGCGCGGATCAGCAGGCCCGCCGCCTGGCCGCGCGGGGCGAGGAAAGCGGCTCGGTGAGGCTGGAGCTGCAGGCCGACTGCTACGCCGGCGTCTGGGCCGCGCACGCCGGGGACGCCTCGGGCGGGCGGATCGTGATCAATCGCTCCGACATCCAGGATGGCCTCGGCGCCGCCGCCGCCGTCGGCGACGACACCCTGCAGAAACAGACCCAAGGCCAGGTCGTGCCCGACAGCTTCACCCACGGCACGAGCGCCCAGCGCATGCGGTGGTTCAGCCGCGGCTACGACCAGGGCGATCCGTCGGCGTGCGACACCTTCTCGGCCGCGAGCCTTTGATCTCTGTCAACGCGCGGTCGTGCAGCAAGCGGGAGAGTTCGACCATGTCCATGACCTTCACGAGCGAAGACCGGGTTCTGCTGGACCGCTACATCGAGAGCGTCCTCCTGCGGTTCAACGACGGCCGCTATGACCTCCAGGAGGCGACCCGCGCCCTGGCGGAGAGCTTCGTCCAGGTCGGACGCGGCCAGCCTGACGTCCTGATGCACATGCGCGGCGTGGTCGAGGCCGGCGACGACGCTTGACCGGTATCAACGCTTGACCTGCGCGTCAGCGCGCCTAGTTTCGGACCCCTGTTCACCGGGGGGCCGCGCGCGCGGCTGAGATTGGGCTCTCGCCCTGACCCGTAGAACCTGATCCGGGTCATGCCGGCGAAGGGAGGGAACGCGGGCGCGGCCTTCATGGCGTCCGTCAGACCGACTCAAGCACGACACGTCCGGGTCTCCTTGGAAGCTTGAGGAGCGCCCGAAATGAACATCCAAACGACCATCAAGGCCGTGGCCGAGACGATCTCGACCGGCCCGATCCCCGGCTCGCGCAAGGTCTATCAGGCCGGCGAGCTGTTCCCGGACCTGCGCGTGCCGTTCCGCGAGGTGGCGGTCCACCCGTCGGCCAACGAGCCGCCGGTCACGGTCTATGATCCGTCGGGCCCCTATACCGACCCGACCGTCGCCATCGACATCGAGAAAGGCCTGCCGCGCTCGCGCGAGGCCTTCGTCGTGGCGCGCGGCGACGTCGAGGTCGTCACCGATCCCCGCCAGGTGAAGCCCGAGGACAACGGCTTCGCCCAGGGCAAGCACCTGGCCCCGGAATTCCCCGACCAAGGCCGCAAGATCTACCGCGCCAAGCCGGGCAAGCTGGTCACCCAGCTGGAATACGCCCGCGCCGGGATCATCACGGCCGAGATGGAATATGTCGCCATCCGCGAGAACCTGCGCCGCGAGCAGAACGCCCCGTGCGTGCGCGACGGCGACGACTTCGGCGCCAGCATCCCGGACTTCATGACGCCGGAGTTCGTGCGCCAGGAAGTGGCCCGCGGCCGCGCCATCATCCCGGCCAACATCAACCACGGCGAGCTTGAGCCGATGGCGATCGGCCGCAACTTCCTGGTCAAGATCAACGCCAACATCGGCAACTCGGCGGTGCTCTCGACCGTCGCCGACGAGGTCGACAAGCTGGTCTGGGCCACCCGCTGGGGCGCCGACACGGTCATGGACCTGTCGACCGGCCGCAACATCCACAACATCCGCGACTGGATCATCCGCAACAGCTCGGTGCCGATCGGCACGGTGCCGATCTACCAGGCGCTGGAAAAGGTCAACGGCGTGGCCGAGGACCTGAACTGGGAGGTCTTCCGCGACACCCTGATCGAGCAGTGCGAGCAGGGCGTCGACTACTTCACGATCCACGCCGGCGTGCGCCTGCCGTTCGTGCCGCTGACGGCCAAGCGCGTCACCGGCATCGTCTCGCGCGGCGGCTCGATCATGGCCAAGTGGTGCCTGGCCCACCACAAGGAGAACTTCCTCTACGAGCGCTTCGAAGACATCTGCGAGATCATGCGCGCCTACGACGTGTCGTTCTCGCTGGGCGACGGCCTGCGTCCGGGCTCGACCGCCGACGCCAACGACGAGGCCCAGTTCGCCGAGCTGCGCACCCTGGGCGAGCTGACCAAGGTGGCCTGGAAGCATGGCGTCCAGGTGATGATCGAAGGGCCGGGCCACGTGGCCATGCACAAGATCAAGGCCAACATGGACGAGCAGTTGAAGCACTGCCACGAGGCTCCGTTCTACACCCTCGGCCCGTTGACCACGGACATCGCGCCTGGCTACGACCACATCACCTCGGCCATCGGCGCGGCGATGATCGGCTGGTTCGGCACGGCGATGCTCTGCTACGTCACGCCCAAGGAGCACCTGGGCCTGCCGGACCGCGACGACGTCAAGACCGGCGTCATCACCTACAAGCTGGCCGCCCACGCCGCCGACCTCGCCAAGGGCCATCCCGGCGCGGCCATGTGGGACGACGCCATCAGCCGTGCGCGCTTCGAGTTCCGCTGGGAGGACCAGTTCAACCTGGCGCTCGACCCGGAGACGGCTCGCAAGTTCCACGACGAGACCCTGCCGAAGGAGGCGCACAAGACCGCGCACTTCTGCTCGATGTGCGGTCCCAAGTTCTGCTCGATGAAGATCAGCCAGGAGGTCCGCGACTTCGCGGCCGCCAAGGCCCCGAACGAGGCGGAGCTCGGCATGGCCGCCATGAGCGAGAAGTTCAAGGAGCAGGGCTCGGAGATCTATCTGAAGTCCGAATAGGCGTTTGACGCGCCGCAAGGCGATGCGGCGGGCGGCGGCTAGACTTGAGCTTTCGGAGCCGCCGCCATGCCGACCCGCCGCGCCCTGATCGCCGCCACGCCCCTGCTGGTCGCGGGATGCTCTGGCGGCGACAACTCCTACGACCGCGCCGTCCACGACCTCTGGCGACTGCCGGACCTGGGCGGCGGCGGCGTCCCGATGATGGCGCTGATCCACGCCGCGACCCTGGCGGCGAACGGGCATAACACCCAGCCCTGGCGCTTTCGCGTCGAGCCGCGCGCGATCGAGATCTTGCCGGACTTTTCGCGCCGCACCCCGGTCGTCGATCCGGACGACCACCACCTGTTCGTCAGCCTGGGCTGCGCGGCCGAGACCCTGCTCCAGGCGGGGCTCGGCTACGGCTGGGCGGGCGAGCCGGAGATGCTGCCGGGCGGCGGCGTCCGCATCGCCCTCTCCAGCGCGCCGCCCCATCCAGACGCCCTGTTCCAGGCGATCCCGCGCCGCGCCTCCACCCGCACCGCCTATGACAGCCGATCGGCGGACGCGGCCACGCTGCGACGACTGGAGGCGGCCGTGGGAAAAGATGTCGGGCTGCGTCTGGTCCTGGATCCCGACCAGCGCGAGCACCTGACCGACATGATCGTCGCCGGAAACAGCGCCCAGCTCGCCGACCCGGCCTTCATGCGCGAGCTCGTCGACTGGATCCGCTTCGACGCCGCCGAGGCCTTGGCGCGGCGCGATGGCCTGTTCGCGGCCGCCTCCGGCAATCTGACGACCCCGCGCTGGCTGGGCGAGCGGCTCCTGCCGCTGGTCATGACGAAGAAAGGCGAAGCCGAGCGTGTCACCCGCTGGATGCGCGACTCGGCGGGCGCGGCGATCTTCACCGGCCCGAGCGAGACGCCCGAGGGCTGGATCGCCGTCGGCCGCGCCTTCACCCGCTTCGCGCTGACGGCGACGGCGGCGGGGCTGAAGCTGGCCTTCCTCAATCAGGCGGTCGAGGATCCGCCGACGCGCCGCCGGATGGCCGCCTGGATGGGCGAGCCGGGCAAGCGCCCCGACCTCGTCGTCCGCTTCGGCTATGGGCCGGACTTGCCGCGCGCCTTGCGCCGACCGGCCCAGGCGGTCGTGCTGGCTTAAAACCAACGCGTCGCCCGCGTTGATTTCACTGGCCTTGGCCAAGGCGGACCTGCACCGTCGCGCCATGAAAGTCCTGAGTCTCGCCGCCGCGGCCGCCGTTCTCGCCTTCGCCGTTCCCGCCTCGGCCGAGAGCCCTTTCTGGCCGGTCCAGAGCAAGGGCGCCGTCGCGTCAGAACTGCGCGGCGTCTGGAAGTCCCGGGGCTATGGCTGGATCGTCGAATTCGGTCCCGACGGCGGCAAGCTGTTCCAGACGGCCGGCGGCGCTTGCTACGCCGATCCGCGGCGGGAGCCAGACCCTGATGGGGTCATGGGCGTCTGGCGCGCGGAAGGGCAGGGAACGATCACCCTGGCCGGCGATCCCGCCAGCACGCGCTATCTGTTCGACCGCCTCCCGAGCCTGCCCGCCGCCTGCGCTTCTACGGCGCCCTGGACTCCCGATCGCGTCGCGGCCTTCGTCGCCGACACCTTCGCCGAGGTCTATCCGCGATCCGCCGAGCGCGGCCTGGACTGGAGCGCGCGGCGCGCGGCCGCCGTGGCCAAGGTCGGTCCTCAAGCGAACGACGCCCAGCTCTGGGCGGCCCTCTCTGAGTTGATGGCGGGCCTGGACGATCCGCACGTCGAACTGCACGGCGTCGTCGGCGGCGACCAGCGCGACCTGGAGCCCGGCGTCCCACCGACCTTGGCGCGCGTCCACGCCGTCGATCCCGAAGGGAGCGAAAAGGCGTGGCTTCAGGCCTATCGCGACGAGATCCTGACCAGGGTGCTGGCGGGCAAGGGGCGACAGGCCGCCAACAACCGGATCTTCTGGGGCCGAGCCGATGACGTCGGCTATCTGAACGTCGTGACCATGGGCGCCTTCGCCCGCAACGCCGCGCCGGACGATCCGCGACCGCTGGACGCCGTGCTGGACGAGGCGATGACCGCCTTCGCCGGGGCCAGGGCCGTGGTGGTCGACGTCAGCAACAACCGCGGCGGCTACGACACCATCAGTCGCGCTATCGCCGGTCGGTTCACCGATCAGCCGCGCGTCGCCTATTCCAAGGTCGCCGTGGGCGCCAAGGCCGCGCCGCAGACCGTGACGGTGGAGCCGGCGAGCGGACCGCGCTTCACGGGCCCCGTCTATCTGGTCACCAGCGACATCACCGTCAGCGCCGGCGAGACCTTCGGCCTGATGATGAAGGCCCTGCCGAACGTGAAGCAGGTGGGCGGCGCCACGCGCGGCGCCTATTCCGACCAACTGCCCAAACCCTTGCCCAACGGCTGGGCCTTCGCGCTGCCGGGCGAGCTCTACAAGGCGCCGGATGGCCGGGATCTGGAGGGCAGGGGGCTCGCGCCAGATATGCCGATGGTCCTTTTTCCGCAGGACGATCTCTCGGGCGGGCACGCCAAGGCTATCCAGGGACTGATGGCGGAGATTCGACGAAGCGTACGCTGAGCGCGACCTGGCGCCTCAGTCCAAGCTTTGTTTCCATCTTGAAACATCGTTGCGGCTATTGAGGTCTGGTCGCACGAAATGTGACCATATTTCAAAGCTTCACCACCAGCTAGGCGCGCGCGGGACACACTAGTGCGCGCTTTATCACACATAGTCTTTTGATGACGCCCGGGGGCGTTGCGATGCGGGACGCTGACCCGTAAGGAGCGGCGACCCCCAGCGTTTGCGTCGCATTCGGTGCGACCTGGTTGCAACTCGTCTTCCGTGGGCCGAATGACCCTTTCCGTGCTTCTCTATGGGCTGGCCGCCGCCGCGCTCGATCCCACCAACGCCGCCGTGGCCGCCCCGCAGCTCTCCGCGCCTCCGGTCGCCGAGGAGCAGAAGCAAGCGACTCCGAAGGACGATGGTCCCAACGAGGTCGAAGGTCTGGTGATCCAGGCCGATCCGCGCGGCAAGGTCGAGGGCGACATCAAGCCGGAAATCGAGCTGAACGAAGCCGAGATCCAGAGCTTTGGCGCGACCAGCATCGGCGAACTGCTGACCATGCTGACGCCCCAGACGACCAGCACCCGCGGCCGCGACAGCAGCGGCGGACCGGTGCTTCTGGTCAACGGCCGCCGCATCTCGGGCTTCCAGGAGATCCAGGGCATCCCGCCCGAGGCGATCGAACGCTTCCAGATCCTGCCCGAGGAGGTCGCGCTCAGCTACGGCTACAAGGCCGACCAGCGGGTCGTGAACATCATCCTGAAGAAGAACTACAACGCCCTGCAGACCCAGGCCGCGGCGACCGTGGCGACCGACGGCGGCCGCACCTCGCCCAGCGCAGGCGGCAACCGCGTCCATATCGATGGCGACAAGCGCTGGAACGTCGACGTCCAGCTGTCGCATGAGCCTTATCTGCTGGAGCGGGATCGCGACATCGTGCGGTCTCCGAACGGTCAGCCCTATGATCTGACGGGCAACATCGCGGGCGTCGGCGGCGCCAGCATCGCGGGGCTGTCCAGCCTGACCGGCGGAACGGTGACCTTCGCCGGCGTTCCGAGCTCGGCCGCGACGGGGCGCGCCAGCCTCGCCGACTACGCGGCGCTGGCCAACACCTACAATACGGACGACCTGACCCGTGATCGGTCGCTGATCTCCAAGTCGGACAAGGCCACGCTGCGCGGCGCCTATAGCCGCGACCTCAACAAGCAGACCCAGCTGACGATCAGCGGCAACCTGGAAGACAGCAGCAGCCATGCGCTTCTGGGCCTGCCGGGCGTGAGCTTCACCCTGCCGGCCGGCAGCCCGTTCTCGCCGTTCTCGCAAGCCGTCACGGGCTACCGCTACATCGACGCTCCGGGCTCCCTGTCGCGCGATGTCGATACGCTGCGCACCCAGGTCAGCATGGCCGCTAACGGCCGGGTCAAGGACTGGCGCTGGAACCTGACCGGCGACTTCGACCGCACCGCGACCGACACGACGACCGGCAGGGGGCTCGACGCCTCGGCCTTCCAGGCGGCCATCGCGGCCGGAGACCCGACCGTCAATCCGTTCGGCGTGATCCCCGCCAGCCTGTACAAGACCATCGCCTCCGACACCGCGCATTCGGTTTCGACCTCGGCTAGCGCCGAGCTGGTGCTGAACGGCGCCCTGTTCCAGCTGCCCGCCGGTCCCGTGCAGACGACGTTCAAGGTGGGGGCCAACAGCAAGGGCCTCGATTCCAAGACCGTCCGGTCCGGCGTGACGACCACGCGCGATATCACCCGCACGACCGAAAGCTTCCAAAGCAGCTTCAACCTGCCGCTGACCAGCACGCGCCAGGACTTCCTGGCCAAGGCCGGCGACTTGTCGGTGAATTTCAACCTCGGCTACGACGACCTTTCGGACCTGGGCGGCCTGACCACCTTGGGCGGCGGGCTCAACTGGTCGCCGATCAAGAAGATCAGCTTCATCGCCAGCTACACCGACGAGGAAGGCGCGCCGACGACCAACCAGATCAACGATCCGCTGGTCGTGACCCCCAACGTGTCCGTGTTCGACTTCACCACGGGCCAGACCGTCATCATCTCCCGCACCGACGGAGGCAATGCGGCGCTGCGTAACGATAACCGGCAAGTGCAGAAGCTGGGCGTGAATTTCAAGCCGTTCGACAAGACCGAGCTGACCTTCAACGCGACCTACACCCGCGCCGAGACCAAGAACATGATCTCGTCGTTCCCGGCCATCACGCCGGACCTGGAGCGGGCGTTCCCCGAGCGTTTCACCCGCGACGCCACGGGGCGCCTGCTGGCGATCGACGCGCGGCCGGTGAACTTCGCCAGCGCCGAGAGCGAGAACATCCGCTGGGGCTTCAACCTGTTCAAGCCGATCGGCCAACCGGCGCCCGGCGCCGCGGCTGGGCCAGGCGGCGGACGCATGGGCGGCGGCCCCGGCGGGGGCGGGATGCGCATGGGCGGTGGTCCCGGCGGTCCTGGCGGTGGTCCGGGCGGCGGCTTCGGCGGCCCGCCTCCTGGCCTGATGCGGCCGGGCCAGGGCATGTTCCAGCTGTCGGTCTATCACACCTGGCGCCTGACCGATGAGGTGACCATCCGAAAGGGCCTGCCGGTCCTGGACCAGCTGGGTGGCTCGGCGATCAACTCGCGCACTGGCCAGGCGCGGCACGAGGTCCAGATCCAAGGCGGCTACTTCAAGGACGGCCTGGGCATGCGCTTCAACGGGACCTTGAAGGACTCGACCTGGGTCAATGGCGGGGCCACCGGCGGCCAGACGCTGTACTTCTCGGACCTCGCCACGGTGGGCGTGAACTTCTTCGCCAATTTCAGCGTCCCGGCGCGGAAGAAGGCCGTGGACCGCTTCCCGATTCTGAAGGGCGCGCAGGTTTCGTTGAACTTCGACAACATCCTCGACGCCAAGCAGACGGTGCGAGACCAGAACGGCAAAACGCCGCAGGCTTACCAGCGCGATTACTTAGATCCGCTGGGCCGCACGGTGCGTATCGGCTTCCGAAAACTGCTCTAGGGTGCGCCTCGGATAGATGATCGGCGTCTCAACACGTCCTTAAGCTGTCTGTCGCACCCTGGGTTTCTGGGCGGCCGATTCGGCCGGGTCGGAGGTCGTCATGTCCATCATGACATCCAGTACGCGCCGTGCGGGCGACCACTTCGAACCTACGGATACGGACCCGCAGGTCCAGCGTCGCATGCGTGGCTATCTAGAACAGATCGACTACACCGCCTTCGCCTCGAACAAGGCGGTTCTGTCCGTCTCGGTCCCGCGCGTGGAGGGCGAGCAGTTCCAGCGTCTGGCTGTCGCGGCGTCGACCGCGCGGGCGCGCTGGGTGACCGAAGCCGTGGCGATGACCGACCACGGCGCGACGCTGACGGAGGCTCAGGTGGCCCGGCTGCACCATCTGCGCTCCACCTATGAGGAGCTGACCTCGGTCTACGAAGCCATGCGCCGCATGGTCGAGCGCGGCTACGTCGCCTATCGGCCGATCCCGGCATAATTTAGGCCGGGTAATATTGACGCGGATTTCTATCCGGGTAAAAGCTGCGTTCAGGAGGCGATCATGTCCGGACGCAAGGCGCTGTTGCGCGCATACAAGGAACGCAAGGTTGAGGCGGGCGTGTACGCCGTCCGCTGTCTGGCGAGCGGCGAGGTGTGGGTCGGCGCGACTCCCGACCTCTCCACGCGACAGAGCGGCGTGTGGTTCAGCCTGCGTCAAGGATCGCACCGCGAGCCGACGTTGCAGGCGGCCTGGAACACGCACGGCGCGGATGCCTTCGCTTTCGAGCCAATCGAGGTTATCGACGCCGAGGGGCTGGACGCCTTCGGGCGCGCCAGCCGCCTGAAGGACCGCCGCGCCCATTGGATCGGGACGCTGAGCGCGCGGGGGCTGAACTGATGGACGAGCGTTTCGTCGTCTTCCACGGGCCTGAGCGCGTGGCGTCCGGGACGCGCGTGGAGGCCGCCTTGGCGGCCCATGCGCTGGCGTCACAGCCTGGCGTGCTGGTGTTTGGTCCGGACGGTCGCGGAATCGACTTCGACCTTACGGGAGAACGTGACGAGATCTCAAAGCGCTATGGGCCGGCCGAGGCTCCGCGCGGGCGCGGACGCCCCAAGCTGGGCGTGGTCGCCCGCGAGGTCACCCTGCTGCCGCGCCACTGGGACTGGCTGGCCAGCCAGCCCGGCGGGGCTTCGGTGGCGCTGCGCAAGCTGGTCGAGGCGGCCAGCCGCGCCGCCGAGGGGCCGGACCGGATCCGCGCCGCGCGGGAGGCGACCTATCGTTTCGCCTCGGCCATGGCGGGCGATCTTCCGGGCTTTGAAGAGGCGATGCGGGCCTTGTTCGCGGGCGACGACACGGCGTTCGAGACGCGGATCGAGGCTTGGCCGACCGATATCGCCGCGCAGCTTCGAACCTATGCCGCCGAGGCGTTCGGTCCCGATCAGCCCTCCGACTTGGCCAGCACCTCGGCCAGCAGAGCCGAATAGGCCGCATCGAACGGCGCGCGGTCGCTGTCCGGCTTCATCGGCCACAGCGGGCGCAGCGCCGCCGTTCGCGCCGCCGCGGCGAGGAGCCAAGCCGGATCGGCCTTGGCCAGACGCGCGGCGCGCTGATCGATCTCAGCCGAGGGGCGACCGCTATAGGCCAGCAGCGCGCGCAGCGCCCACACCGCCTGCTCGTCTGGATTGGGCTTCGCGCCGCCCGGCAGCTGGCCGGCGGTCCAGCGCACGGCGTCGACGATCTGCCGGCGATAGCGCGCATCGCTCCAGGTCGCCGGCGTGTGGCCGAGGTTGGTGTAGAACAGCCGGCCCTGGCCGATCTGGCGCGTCCAGGTGATCGGCACGAACCACGGCCGCTTCAGCGCCATGTCGCTGAAGTCCAGCGCCTGCAGCACCCGGACGCGCGCTGGCTCGTAGTCGGCGTACTGGTAGATCTCCTCCGCATAGGCGAAGCGGCGCGGCCAGGCCTGGTTCATTGGCTCGCGGGCGTCGCCCAGCGCCTGGACGGTGATCGGCGTGCCTTCCGTCCAGGGGTGACCGGCGAACTTGCCGTTGATGAAGGCGGTGTAGGGCTCGCCGGGGCCGTCATAGGGCCAGCCCGTGTCGGTGGCGCTGTGCAGCCCGACGAAGCCGCCCCGGCCGCTCCTGATCCAGTCCTGGATGGCGGCCCAGGTCGCCGGTGCGATGGGCAGGGCGCCGGTGGTGTAGAACACCAGGACGTCGATGTCCTTCAGCGTCTCCGGCGTGATCGCGCCGGCGTCGCGGGTTGAACGGACGCTGAAGGCGCCCGAGCGCGCGCCGATCTCGGCCATGGCGACCTCGGACAAGGTCGGACCGTCGCTGGCCTTGGGCGGCATGACGGGCGCATGCACGAAGCCGACCGACTGGTCGAGATAGAGCACGCGGATCTTGCCGACCTTGGGCGCGGCCGAGGCGGGCAGCGCGAAAGCCAGAAGCGTCGCGACGAGAACGAACAGGCGCGTCATGTCGGTCTTTAGGCCCCCGGGTGCAGCAAATCCCAGCGGTTGCCGTACAGGTCCTCGAAAACCGCCACCGTACCGTAGGCTTCGTGGCGCGGTTCTTCCAAGAACTTCACGCCGGCCGCGTTCATGCGCGCGTGGTCGCCGGCGAAGTCGTCGGTGTGCAGGAACAGCCAGACGCGACCGCCGCCCTGGCGGCCGATCGCCTCGGCCTGGTCGCCGATGGCGCGGGCCAGCAGGAAGTTCGTCCCGTCAGAGCCAGGCGAGACCACGACCCAGCGCTTGCCGCCGCCCATGTCGGCATCCTCGATCAGGTCGAAGCCCAGCTTGCCGACATAGAAGGCGATGGCCTCGTCATAGTCGGCGACGAGCAGGGACACGAGGGCGACGCGACGGGCCATGGGCGACTCCTTATGGGCCGTCGAGGCATAGCACGCGTCAGCCTGTTGTCAGTCCTGGCGCGTTAGGCCCTCATGCCCCCCTCCGGACCCCAAGGAAAATGACATGAACCGCTCTCTGATCCTGACCCTGACGGCTCTGGCGCTGTCGCCGCCGCCAGCCCTGGCGGACGGGCCCAAGACCAAGGTCACCGAGGTCGCCGTCAAGGACATCCCCACCGCCGTGGTCGCGGTGGTCAAGGCCGCCGCGCCGACCGTGACGATCAAGGAGGCCGAGCTGAAGGAACGCGCCGACCGGCGCTACTACGACGTTGAGGGCGTGCTGCCCGACGGCTCGGAGATCGAGTTCGACTTGCTGGAGAAGAACGGCGGTTGGGAGATCGTCGAGACCCAACGCGACATCGCCTGGGCCAGCGCGCCCAAGATCGTTCGCGACACCGCCGCCGGGTCGGGCAAGGCGATCGCGCCGGTCCGCGTCATCGAGAGCCGGCAGGCCGACGGCATGGTCATCTACGAACTGTTCGCCGCCGGCAAGCCGGACGAGCCGTCCATGGAGGTCAGTCTCAAGGACGGCCAGGCGAAGGTGTTGACCGAGGTGTGGCCGCACTAGAGCCTATCTGGTTTAGATGGAACCATCTAAACCAGATAAACATGATATAAATCATATATTTAGAGCGCGTGCGAGCCGTTTAATCGCTCACACTAAACCTAACACGCTCTAGCCGCCCGAATATCCGCCGATGATCGGCAGGATTTCGCCGGTGATGTAGCTGGAGGTCTGGGGCGAGGCGAGGAAGACGTAGGCGGGCGCGATCTCCTCGGGCTGGGCCGGGCGTTTCATAGGCGTCTGGCCGCCGAACTTGGCGACCTGCGGACCCAGCTTGTCGGCCGGGTTCAGGGGCGTCCAGACGGGACCCGGCGCAACGGCGTTCACCCGGATCCCCTTGTCGACCAGATGCGTCGCCAGCGACCGGGTGAAGGCGTGGATGCCGCCCTTGGTCATCGAGTAGTCCAGCAGGTCCTTGTTGCCCAGCAGGCCGGTGACCGAGCCCGTGTTGATGATCGCCCCGCCCTTGGGCAGGTGCTTCACCGCCGCCTTAGCCATGTGGAAATAGCCGTAGAGGTTGGTCTTCAGCGTGCGGTCGAAGTGCTCGGCCGTCAGGTCCTCGAAGTCGGTGACGTGCTCCTGGAAGGCGGCGTTGTTGACCAGCACGTCGAGCCGGCCGAACGCTTCGACGGTCTTTTCGACGGCGGCCTGGGCGTAGGCGGGATCGGCGACGTCGCCGGGCAAAAGGATGGCGCGGCGGCCTTCCAGCTCGACGGCCAGGCGCGTCTCCTGGGCGTCTCTGTCCTCA
>NZ_CALCDX010000206.1 GCF_937900395.1 uncultured Caulobacter sp. | reverse complement strand
CCACGCCCAGCCCGCGCGCGCGGCGGCGCGTCCCGCGGCCGCGACGGCGCCCGCGGCTCCCGGCGCCGTCGTCGCCAAGCCCACCGGCGGCGTCCGCACCCTGTCGATGACGCTCGAGGATCTTAAGGTTAACCGGCCGCTGCGCCTGATCGGCTCGGCCGGCGAGGCCGGCATTCCGGTCAATCTGCGCCAGGACGAAGTCGTCACCAGCGCCCAGCTGACCTTGAACTTCGCCTATTCGCCGACCCTGCTGGCGGACCTCAGCCACCTGACGGTGCTGCTGAACGACGAGGTGATCGGCACCGTGCCCCTGACGCCCGACGGCGCCGGCGGCGTGGTCGTCACCCTGCCGATCGATCCGGGCCTGTTCACCAACGAGAACCGCCTCGGCTTCCGCTTCATCAGCCACTACACGCGCAGCTGCGAAGACCCGCTGCACTCGACGCTGTGGGCCAATATCAGCAACACTCGCAGCCGTCTGACCCTGACCTTGCAGCAGTTGTCGGTGGGCGACTCGCTCTCGCGCCTGCCGGGTCCGTTCTTCGACTCCACGGAAGGCCGTCAGCTCAAGCTGCCGTTCGTGTTCGCCGGCGCGCCGTCCAACGAGCTGATCGCCGCGGGCGCGGCCACGGCCTCGTATTTCGGCATGACCGCCAGCTTCCATGGCTTCGCCTTCCCAGTGCTGTTCAACGACCTGCCGGACGGCAACGCGGTCATCCTGGCGCGCGGCGGCAGCCAGATCGGCGGCTGGGTCGTCCCCCAGGCCTCCGGCCCGATGATCAGCATCGTCCGCAACCCGCGTAACCCCTACGCCTCCCTGCTGGTGGTCTCCGGCGGCTCGGACGAGGACGTGCTGGCGGCCGCCCGGGTGCTGGCCTCGTCGCCCAAGAGCCTCTCGGGCCAGAGCGCCCAGGTCACGCCGCAGCCGATCGCGCGGCGCCAGCCCTATGACGCGCCGCGCTGGGTCGACACCCGCCACCCCGTACGTCTGGGCGACCTGGTCGGCCAGTCGTATCTGGAAGGCGCGGGCTTGCGTCCGGGCCTGCTGACGGCTGAGTTCCGGACCGCCCCGGACCTGTTCTTCTGGCCCCGCCCGGGCGCCAAGCTGACCTTCGGCTATCGCTACCCGGCCGGTCCTTGGCTGGACTACACGATGTCGCGCCTGGATGTGCTGGCCAACGACAAGTACATCCGCTCGATCCCGCTGCGCCCCGAACGAACGGCCGCCAAGCTCCGCGACGCCATCGGCGTCTCGGCCATCCAGCACTCGGCCTCGGTGGATATCCCCGGCTACAACATCTTCGGCCAGAACCAGCTGCAGTTCTATTATGACCTGCACAGCAAGAAGAAGGGCGCCTGCGAAGGCATCCTGCCCATCGGCATCCGCGTCGGCATCGACGCCGACTCGACGCTGGACCTGACGGGCGCGCACCACTTCTCGCGCATGCCGGACCTCGCCTTCTTCGCCAGTTCCGGCTTTCCGTTCAGCCGCGTCGCCGACCTGTCGGAAACCCTGGTCCTGATCCCGCAGGCGCCGCAACCCGACACGCTGCAGGCGCTGTTCACCCTGATCGGCCGCATCGGCGACTCCACCGGCGCGCCCGCCGTCGGCGTCACCATCGCCCGTCCGGGCGAGTCCCCCACGCTGCGGGGGCGCGACGTCCTGGTGGTCGGCCCGCTGTCGCTGGCCTCGCAAGCCTCCGAGCTGTTCCAGAGCGCCCCGGTGCGGGTGGAAGGCAGCCAACTGCGCGTCGCCTCGACCTCGCCGATCACGCGCCTGTTCTCGCGGTTCGGCTCCAACGTCGACCAGCGCAATCCGGTCGCCGCCGACGCGGCCCTGGTGACGAACAGCGACTTCGCCGGCGTGACCAGCTGGCGCTCGCCGTTCGACAAGAGCCGCGTGGTCGTCGCCGTGCTTTCGGCGAACCCGGCGCGGCTGCCCGAGATCGTCAATTCGATGGACAAGCCCGAAGCCAACGCCGCGATGCAGGGCGATCTGGCGATCGCCACGGACAAGAGCTTCAACAGCTTCCAGGTCGCGCCGGGCTTCTGGTCTGGTCACCTGCCCTGGTGGGTGGCGGTGATGTGGTGGTGCAGCCGCAATCCTTTGCTGCTGGCCCTGGCGGTGATCGGCGCATCCCTGATAATCGGGGGCGGATTCTGGGTCGTGCTCAGCGTCCTTGAACGTAAGCGCCTGTCCGACAGGGAAGTGGACCCGCGATGAGAACGATCGCCTGTATCTCGCTGGCGTCGAGCCTGATGGCCTCGACGGCCATCGCTCAGGTCCAACCCCGCCTGCCCAGCGACAAGCCGGCGGCCCAACCGCTGGTCCCGGGCGCGAAGACGTTGAAGCCGGAGATGGCGGCGCCGCCACCCGCCCAGGGCGCCAGCCAGGGCGGCGTGGTGCAGGCGCTGCTGAACCAGGCGGCCAGCCAGCGCAAGCGCGGCCGCAACGACCTCAGCCTTCAAGCGCTGCAACGCGCGCTGCGGGAAAGCCCGAATAACCCGCAGGTGCTGCAGCGCCTGGCGTCGTACGCGATCGAGGATGGCGATATCGGCGCGGGTGATCGCTGGCTCAAGCAGCTGCGAGCGGCCACCAGCGCCTCGGACGCCCGGGTCGTGGCGCTGGACAAGGCGCTGAAGGCCCGCACCAGCGCCTCGGTCGCCAGCAACGAAAGCGCGGCGGTGAACGATCCGCGCCAAGGCAAGACCGAGACCAAGCCGTCTCCGCCGATCGATCCCAGCGGCGCCTCGCGCGCGTCCGGCTTCGAGGCTCTGCAGCGCAAGGATCTCGCCGGCGCCGAGCGGCTGTTCAACCAGGCCCTGCGCGAACGCTCCAGCGACCTCGACGCCGCCGGCGGCCTGGGGATCATTCGCCTGCAACAGGGCCGCTTCGCCGACGCCGAGGAGCTGCTCAAGCGGGCCAGCAAGGGGCCTTCGGGCGACCAGCGCTGGGGCGAGGCCCTGCGGTCGGCCCAGTTCTTCTCGGCCCTGTCGCGGGCCCGCGCCGCCTATGAAGGCGGTCGCTACGCCCAGGCCGAGCAGGACGCCCGTCCGCTGGCCAACGGCCAGAACCCGGACCGGATCGAGGCTCAAGTCCTGTGGGGCCAGTCGCTGGCCGCCCTGGGGCGTCCCGCCGACGCCGAGACCGCCTTCCGCGCGGCCCTGGCGACGGCGCCGCAGCGTCCCGAGGCCATCGCCGGCCTCGCCCAGGCCCTGGCCGATCAGGCTCGCTATGACGAGGCCAGCCAGATCGCCGCGACCCTGACCGGCCCGACCGCCGGCCAGACCCGCGCCGCCATCGAGCGGGCGCGCGCCACCGAATTGCAGAAGCGTGGCGACACCTTCGGCGCCGGCGCGGCCCTGTCGGCCGCCCTGACCGCCAATCCGAACAATCCGTGGTCGCGCTACGACTACGCCAAGTTCCTGGCCGACCAGGGGCAGGAGGCCGAGGCTCAGTCGCTGATGGCCCCGCTGTACCAGTCCAGCGACCCGGAGGCCCTGCAGGCTGCGGCGCTGTATTCGGAATCGCGCGGCCGTAACGACGAGGCCATCGGCCTGCTGCGTCGCGTGCCCGAGGCCAGCCGCACCCGCCAGGTCCGCGACCTGATCGGGCGCGTCGAAGCCCTCAGCACCATCGAACAGGCCAAGCGCTGGGGCGCCCAGGGCCGTCCCGTCGATGGCGTCAGCCTGCTGCGCGGCCTGCTCAGCCGCACCTCGCCGGGCTTTGGCGTGCGCGGCCGCATCGCCGAGACCCTGCTGGACCTGGGCGACAGCTATCAGTCCACCGCCCTGGCGCTTGAAGCGGCCCGCCAGCCGCCGGCCAGCTTCAAGCCGTCCGAGGCCTCGGGCTTCCTGGCGGTGCTGGCCCAGACCGGCCAGGACGCCGCCGCGATCAATCTGCTGAACGCCGCCGCCCAGCAGCAGCCGCAGAGCGAGTATCGCAGCCTGGCGGCGCTCTACAGCGCCCGCCGCGCCGACCGCCTGCGCCTGGCCGGCGACTTCGCCGCCGCCTTCGACACCCTGTCGCAAGGCTTCACGGTCGCCCCGCGCGATCCGATGCTGCTGTCGGCCCTGGCGCGGCTGTACGACACCGGGGACCTCGCGCCCCAGGCCGCGCAGACCTATGAAGCCCTGCTGTCGATCAATCCGAACGACTACGAGGCTCTGGCCGGCTCGGCCCGCGTGGCCGTGCGCACCGGCGACTACGATCGCGCCAACGACCTGCTGCGTCGCGCGATCGCGATCCAGCCGAACAATCCCGACCTCTACTACCAGCTGGGCCAGATGGAGCAGGCTCGGGGACGCGAACGCGCGGCCCTGAAGGCGTTCGAGCGCGCCCAGACCCTGCTGGCGCGAGGTCAGGGCGTTCAGCCCGGCGCGCCCGCCGGCGTTGGCGGCGCCCTGGGCCCGAACCCGTTCGCCGCCCGCGCGATCGCCCAGGCGGCCGATGCGCCGACCTACGGCGCGCCCGCCATGGCGTCTTCCGCGCCCGCCTTCGCCCTGCCGCAGCTTCCCAACGCGGCCGCCGCCCAGCCTCAGGCCTATGCGTCCTACGCGCCGGCTCCGGCCCCGAGCTACGCGCCCGCCCAGAGCTATGCGCCCGCGCCCAGCTACGCGCCGGCCTCCAGCCCAGCCTCGAACTACGCCTCCATCCCTTCGAACTCGCCGCAGAGCGATCCGTCGACCCTGGGGATCGGCGTCAGCCTGCCGGCCAATTCGAACCCGCCGGCGCTTCCGACGCCGGCCGCGCCGAACTATGCGGCCGCCGCGACGCCAAGCTATTCGGCGCCCGCCTATCCGGCTTCGTCCTACGCGGCCGCCGGACCGGCCTCGCTGGCCCCGCTGCCCACGCCCGCGCCGGCCTACACGCCGCCGCGCGCCTATGCGGCCAAGGCGTCCAACGCGCCGCTGCCGGCCAACGCCCCGCTGCCGGCCAAGGTCGGCCGCGAGATCGCCGCCCTGCGCCAGTCGACGGCGCCGCAGTTCGAAGGCGCGGCCAACCTGCGCGCTCGCAGCGGCGAAGAGGGCACGAGCCGCCTGTTCGAGGCCAACACCCGCATCGCCGCCTCGATCTCGCCGTTTGGGATCGGACGCCTGGGTCTGGCCGTCAATCCGGTGGTCATCACCGCCGGCGCGCCCAAGCAGTCGACTATCGCCAATATCGGCACCAACCCGCTGGTCAACGCCGAGGCCATCGTCGCGGGCAACACCATCGTCCTGCCCAGCCTCGACAGCAGCAGCCGGGCCGGCGCGGGCGTGTCGATGTTCTACGACTCCGGTCCGATCTCGCTGGACGCCGGCATTACGCCGCTGGGCTTCATGCGCAAGAGCTTCACGGGCGGCCTGACCGGGCGTCTCGACATCGGCGAGGCCCAGGTTCGCGCCACGGTCGAGCAGCGTCCGATCACCGACAGCGTCTTGGCCTATTCCGGCGACCGCGACCCGCTGACGGGCGTGGAGTGGGGCGGCGTGGTCCGGCGCGGCGCCAGCCTGGGCGCCTCAGCGAACTTCGGCTCGGCCGGCGCCTATGCCGATGTCGCCTACCGTCACCTGATCGGTCACAACGTGACCAGCAACACGGGCTACGAGATCAACGCCGGGGCCTACTTCCGCCCCATCGACAGCAACGGCGACCAGCTGCAGATCGGCCTCAACGCCAATATGCAGGCGTACGACAAGAACCTGCGCTTCTTCAGCTTCGGCCAGGGCGGCTATTTCAGCCCGCAGCAGTTTGTCAGCGTCGCCCTGCCGGTGTCGTACTCCAAGGAGCGGGAGCGCTGGCGGGCCAAGGCCGCCTTCAGCATCGGCGTGCAGTCGTACAGCGAGGACAGCTCGCCGATCTTCCCGAACAGCCCGGCGGCCCAGCAGGCCATCGAGTCCTACGCCGCGTCCGACAATACGATCCTGGCCCGCTACGACTCGGCCAGCAAGACGGGCGTCGGCCTGACCGGCCTGCTCTCGGGCGAGTACAAGTTCCGCGGCGGCTCGGCCGCCGGCGGCGAGGCCTCGCTCGACACGTTCGGGGCCTACAACGAATACAAGTTCCGCTTCTATCTGCGGCGGATTCTGTCCAGCCAATAGGAACGACCGATGTTGAAGAGCCTTTCCGCCCGAGCCGCCGCGCCGGAAGTCGCCAAGGTCGCCGACACCGCCGACCTCCGCTATCTGGCCGCGCGCCAGTTCAGCGCCCAGTGGCGCGCCGTCATGCTGGCCATGGCCGACGAGCTGTTCGAGAACTTCAGCGCCCAGGAGGCCTGGGGCTTCTACCGCCAGATCGGCCTGCGGGTGTCGCGCTCGGTCGCCCTGCCGCCGGTGAAGACGCTGGACGAGCTGGAAGCGTCGCTGAACGTGGCGCTGGCCGAGATGGACTGGGGCTATGTCTCGCTGGCTCTGGCCGACAGCGCCATCGCCATCCGTCACCGCGCCTATCCGGGCCAGCACCTGGAAGACGCCAGCGGCCACTGGCGCCGCGCCTTCGCCGCCCTCATGGAAGGCGTCTACACCGTCTGGATGCAAAGCCAGGGCGGCCGTCCGGAAATGACCGCCACTCACCGCGAGGGCGCCAGCGATGACGTCCTGGAATTCTCCTATGGCCTCTAGGCGAGGCGTTATGCTGCTGATGGCCGCCGTCCTCGGTCCGCTGTACAAGTACCTCAAGCGGCTCATCCCCGAGAACGTCCAGATGATCTTCGTGCCGTTCCTCGCGATGCTGATCATGATCCCGCTGACCGCGTTCCTCATCGGGCCGATCGGGGTGTACGCCGGTGCCGGTCTGGGACATGTCCTCAAGTCCATCAACGACTTCTCGCCGCTGATCTTCGCCATCATCATCCCGTTGGCCTACCCGTTCATGGTGCCGCTGGGTCTGCACTGGCCGATCAACGCGATCATGCTGATCAACATCCAGACGCTGGGCTACGACTTCATCCAGGGCCCGATGGGCGCCTGGAACTTCGCCTGCTTCGGCGCCACCGCCGGCGTGCTGTTCCTGGCCTGGCGGGAGCGTGACGTCCAGATGCGGCAGACCGCGACGGGCGCGCTGGCGGCGGGTCTGCTGGGCGGCATCTCCGAACCGTCGCTCTACGGTATTCACTTGCGGTTCAAGCGAATCTATCCACGAATGCTCGTCGGCTGTCTGGTGGGCGGTCTGATCATCGGCCTCGGCGGCGGTGTGAAGACCAGCGCGTTCGTGTTCACGTCGTTGCTGACCATCCCCGCGTTCAACAGCATCGTGCTGTACGGCATCGCGGTGCTCGCGGCGTTCTTCACCGCGATGATCCTGGTGATCATCTCCGGCTACAAGACGCCCGAGCAGAAGGCCGAACTGGAAGCCGCCGAGGTGCCGGTGGCCGACCTGGAGCGGGCCCCCGCGGGCGCCAGCGCCGGCACCATCGCCGCCGCGGCCGCCACCCAGGCCGCCGCC
>NZ_CALCDX010000205.1 GCF_937900395.1 uncultured Caulobacter sp. | reverse complement strand
CGTCGCCATCGGCAGCAATACCTCGCGCATCGCCGCTTCGGCCTCCTCCTGCAACAGGCGGTGACGGCCCTTGCTGGCGACCATCACAGGGTCGACCACCAGCGGCGCACCGCGGCCACGGCGACGCAAAGACGACGCCACCGCGGCGATCACCTCGGCGCTGTGCAGCATGCCGGTCTTGATCGCATCGGCGCCGATGTCGCCCAGCACGACCTCGATCTGCTGGACAATGAAGGCAGGCTCCACCGGCACGATACCGTGCACGCCCTCGGTGTTCTGGGCGGCCGGCAGGTGGAACGGGCACGTAGCGGTCATCGTCGTTCTCCTAGGTTCGGACCGGCAGCGACTTGATGCCGTGGACGAAATTGCTCTCGAGGTACACCGGTTCCCCGACCTCGAGGTTGGGGAGCTTGGTGAACAGCTCGGAGAAGATGCACCGGAGTTGGGTCTTCGCGACGAAGTGTCCGAGGCAATAGTGGACGCCGCCACCGCCGAAGCCCTGGTGCGGATTGGGCCACCGCGTCAGATCGAAACGGTCGGGATCGTCGAAGACCGTCTCGTCCCGGTTGCCCGAGCAGTAGAAGATCGCCACCTTCTCGCCCTTGGCGATCGGCTGGTCCCCGATGACGGTGTCCTCGGTGGCGTGGCGGGCGAAGTTCATGACCGGCGTCGCGTAGCGGACGAACTCCTCGGTGGCCGGCTTGATGCGTCCGTCGAAGTCCTCTATGAGCCAGGCCTGCTGATCCGGGTTCTCCGCGAGCGCCTTGATGATGTGTGAGGTCGTCTGCTTGGTGGTGTCGTTACCCGCGGTGGACAGCAGGATCAGAAAGGCGCCGACCTGCTCGTCGGTCAGGCGGTTCCCGTCGACCTCCGCCTCGACGATGCTCGTCATCAGGTCGTCGGCCGGGTGCTCGCGACGATGTTGCGCCAGGTCGGCCCCCATCGCCTGCAGGTACTGCATGCTCTCGAACAGCTGGGTGACGGCGGCCTCGGAGGTGTCCTCGGCGGCGATGATGTGCCCAGCGGCTTCGGTCACCGCGTCGCGCTCACTGCGCGGAACCCCGACCAAGTCGGACACGGTGTGCATCGGCAGGAGCGCGGCGACCCGTTCGACGAAGTCGAACTCGCCCGCGCCGACGACGGCGTCGACGATGTCGCGCGCGTTGGTCGCGATGACTTCGTCGACCTTGCGGATCTGCTTCGGGGTGAACGCCGCGCTGATGATCCGCCGATAGGTGGTGTGCTCGGGCGGATCCATGGTGAGGAAGAAGCTCATCATCCGCTCGAACTCCACCGGGATGGGCCCGACGCCGACCCCCTGTCCGGAACAGAAGACGCGGTGGTTGGTACTCACCGCGGCGATGTCGGCGTGGCGGGTGACCGCCCAGAATCCCTTCTCCTCGTGTGGGAACGGGACGTCGAACGACTTGTGCCAGGTGATCCCCGGCTCGGCGCGCAGGGTGGCGAACGCCTTCGCGCGCTCGGACGGATCGGTGCAGGTGTGGCGCTGGCGCGAGCGGGCGGTCGCGGCGGTGCTGCCGGCGGGCAAGACGTTCGACGCCTGGAACACGGAGGCGTCGCCGATTCCGGCGGCGACGATAACCAGGGCGAGGACAGCGGGGCGGACGAGACCCTGTAACCCTCTCCCGTTAGCGTAGGGGGTTGCATGCGGGTCGGGCTTTATCCCGGGACTTTCGATCCGGTCACCAACGGTCATCTCGACATCATCGGGCGGGCCGTGAAACTGGTCGACAAGCTGGTGATCGGCGTCGCCGTGAACATCGGCAAGGGGCCGTTGTTCTCGCTAGACGAGCGGGTCGCCATTCTCGAGCGCG
Organism: uncultured Caulobacter sp.; assembly: GCF_937900395.1. GTDB lineage: Bacteria > Pseudomonadota > Alphaproteobacteria > Caulobacterales > Caulobacteraceae > Caulobacter. The sequence goes on along the minus strand of NZ_CALCDX010000205.1, from coordinate 9,438 downwards.
AGACGGCGCACCTGACCAAGATCGCCGAGATCGAGGTCCGACCGTTCGAAAGCCTGCTGATGCACTTCGCCCGGGATGTGAACGCCCAGATGATCGTGCGCGGCCTGCGCGCCGTCGCCGACTTCGAGTACGAGTTCCAGATGACGGCGATGAACCAGCAGCTGGATCGCGAGATCGAGACCGTCTTCCTGATGGCCGACCCGCGTCACCAGGCGATCGCCTCGCGGCTGGTCAAGGAGATCGCCACCCTGGGCGGCGACATCTCCAAGTTTGTCCCCGGCGGCGTCGCCCAGCAACTGCTGACCAAGGTCGGGCGCGGCTGATCGCCAGGGCGGGAAAGTCGCCTGGCGACTTCCCGTACTGACGACGGGTTAGCGCGGCGGGCTTTGACCGCTGCTGGTTTCCGACGACGAGCCTGAGGTCGCCGCTCCTGGCGTCGTGCCCGTCGAACGATCCTGCGTGCTGTTCGAGCCGGTGGTTCCTGGACCGCCGGCCGTCGAACCCGTTGTTCCCGTTCCGCTCACACCGGTCCCGGTATCGATGTTTCCTGGCCTCGTCAGGTCGGGTGATGTCGGGGTTTGGCCCGTCATCGAGCTGCTCGCGGGTGGGTCGGTCGCTGTCGTCGGGGTCTGGTTCTGGTCTTGGCGGGAGCAGCCGCCCACGGCCATGGCGGCGGCGAGCGATGCGGCGGACAAGCCGATCATGAGGACGTGCCGGTTCATCGAGGTCTCCTTGTTGCTGTCCGCAAGGCGGACGTCAAAGACCAACGACGCGCGGGAGATGTTCGGTGCGCGCGACATGCAAAGGACATTTCGATACCAGGCCTAGCCAAGGCTTGCCTCCGCCCCGAAGCGGCCGGAATCCTCCGGTTCAAAGGTCGTCGCACTTGTCGGGGAGGCCGTGTCGTTCTACGCCGGCCATGACCTAGTCTGTTCGGGGTAATCGATGAAGTTCGCCATGACCGCCGCCGCCTTGGCGCTCGCCGCAGTGACGGCCTCCGCTACGACGGCCTCGGCCCAGACCGCCGCTCCAACTGGCGCGGAGTGGCGCGCGCCTGACCCCAATAACGTGATCGTGGTGGAAACGAACAAGGGGCGGATCATCGCCGAGCTCAATCCGCAGGCCGCGCCCAACCATGTCGAGCGCGTCCGGAGCCTGGTGAGAAGCGGCTTCTACGACGGCCTGACCTTTTTCCGCGTCATCAGCGACTTCATGGCCCAGACCGGCGACCCGCAGAACACCGGCATGGGCGGTTCGGACCAGCCCAATCTGACGGCCGAGTTCACCTTCCGCCGCGGCGCGGACCTGCCGCTCGGGGGCGGCTTCAAGGTGGGCAGCAACGAACAAGGTTGGGTCGACGCCTTGCCCGTCACCAGCCAGAACTCGGCCTTGGCCGTGATGACAGCCGATCGCAAGGTCGCGACCTGGGGCAACTTCTGTCCCGGCGTCCTGGGCATGGCGCGCGCCGGCGATCCCAACAGCGCCAATAGCCAGTTCTTCTTCATGCGCCAGGCGAACGCCTCGCTGGACAAGACCTACACCGCCTTCGGCCGCGTGCTTCAGGGCCTCGATGTCGTTCGGGCCATCAAGACCGGCGAGCCTGTTCCGGATCCCCAGGACAAGATGCTGAGCGTCAAGCTGCTGGCCGACCTGCCGGCGGACAAGCGTCCCACCGTGCGGGTCATGGACACCCGCTCGGCCGCCTTCAAGGCTCTGGTGACCAAGCGGCAGGCTGAACTCGGCGCCAGCTTCACCAATTGTGATCTCGACGTCCCCGTTCAGGTGAAATGACATGACGCTCTCGCGCGCGCTGCCTTGCCTGGTTCTCGCTATGACCTCGGGCGCCGCCATGGCGGCGACGCCGAGCAAGCCGTCGGAGAAGGATTGGCGCACGCCTGCGCCCGAGACGATCCTGGTGATCGACACCAACAAGGGGCGGGTGCTGGTTGAGCTGGTCCCGGATGTCGCCCCGAACCATGTCGCGCGCCTGCAGGAGCTGACGCGCGCGGGCGTCTATGATGGCCGGACCTTCTTCCGGGTTATCGATCGGTTCATGGCTCAGACAGGCGATCCGACCAATACGGGCGAGGGCGGTTCCGACAAGCCTAACCTCAAGGCAGAGTTCACGTTCCGCCGCACCGCCGAGACGCCGTTCGTCCCGATGGCCGCGCCGGCCGGCCTCGAGGTCGGCTACCTGAAGTCCCTGCCGGTCGTCAGCCAGGCCTGGAGCTGGAGCGACATGACCAACGACCACAAGGTCGCGGCCTGGGGGACCTATTGCCCCGGCGTGGTCGGCATGGCGCGGGACGAGGACAACAACTCGGCCAACAGCCAGTTCTTCTTGATGCGCCAGCCCTATCCGTCGCTGGACAAGCGCTACACCGCCTTTGGACGCGTGGTCAGCGGATTAAGCGCGGTGCGCGCCATCAAGACGGGCGAACCCGTGTCCGCGCCGCAAGACCAGATGCTGAAGGTTCGACTGCTGTCGGACATCCCCGAAGCCGAACGGCCCAGGGTGCGACTTATTGACCCAAAAGGCCCGTGGTTCGCCGCCGAAACTCAGCGTCTGAGGGCTTTGAAAGGCGCGGACTTTTCTGTCTGCGACCTCGATTTGCCGGCGGAAGTTCGCTGAGCTCTAGCGGTTTTCGCGCGAAGACTTGGTTCACAGGGCGCCCTGAACCGCGCTAGAAGCGCGGTCGCATCACTCGCCACATAAGGGAAGACCATGTCGGCCGACCTCGAAAACACCCTGATCCTGACGCTGGAGACCGGTCCGGTCACCATCAAGCTGCGCCCCGACCTGGCGCCGGGCCACGTCGAGCGGATCAAGGAACTGGTGCGCGAGGGCTTCTATGACGGCGTCGTCTTCCACCGCGTCATCCCGGGCTTCATGGCCCAGGGCGGCGATCCGTCGGGCACCGGCCGCGGCGGTTCGGACAAGCCGGACCTGAAGGCCGAGTTCAACAAGGAGCCGCACGTGCGCGGCGTCTGCTCGATGGCCCGGACGCCCGATCCGAACTCGGCCAACAGCCAGTTCTTCATCGTGTTCGACGACGCCACCTTCCTGGACGGTCAGTACACGGTCTGGGGTCAGGTGGTCGAAGGCATGGAACATGTCGACGCTCTGCCGAAGGGCGAGCCGCCGAAGGAGCCGGGCAAGATCGTCAGCGCCAAGATCGCGGCCGACGCCTAACCCGCAGCGCTTCGCGCATTCAAGCGGCTCCAGACTTCGCGTCTGGAGCCGTTTCTATTTGGGCGATCGGCGCAGCGTCACGATGACAGGGCGATGGTCGGAGCCAATGACCGGTCCGCGCTCGACCTTGATCGCGCGCCAGTCGGAGCCGGCATAGACGTGGTCGATCGGCAGGAAGGGCGCTGGCGCGGCGGCGACGCGCGAGAACTGACCGGACGGCCAGGAGGGCAGGGCCCGGGTCCATCGGTTAAGGCCCAGCGCTTTGTCCTGACGCTTCAGGGTGAAGGACCAAGGCGTCGAGTTGAAGTCGCCGGTGATGATCAGGCTGCGGCTATCGAAGTCCGAGGCGGCTTTGACCAGCATCGCCGATTGCGCCTGTTGGCGCCCCGCCGGCACGGGCCAAACATAATGGACGCCGAGGATCGTAAAGGGGCCCGCTGGGTCCTCGATCGTCGCCCATGCGCCCGGCAGCCCTTTCTGGAGCGAGCCGGAGGCGCTCACCTTCCTGCGGGAAAAGATCCAAGGCTCGCAACGCCCGGACTTGCAGGACGCGAAGGGATAGGCGGCCCGCAGGCCCTTGTTGACGGCCCAAGCCGCCCCGCCGCCTTCCTCCATCACGATGACGTCGGCGTTCTGCGCCAGCAGCCACTTCAGGCTCTGGTCCGGGGCATAGTTCTCGTGCCAGACGTTGAACTGGATGACCTTCAGGTCTCCCGGCGCGGCAGCTTCCGGCTTGAAGCGCCAAGCCGTGCGCAGTTCAGGCAGCATCATCACGCCGCAGGCGCTGATCGTGACGATGCCGAGCGCAACGATGACCCATCGCTCGGCCTCGCGCGCGAAGAGGCCTCCCAGCAGGACCGCGCCGACACCCATGGCCAGCCACAGCGGCGCCGCGTGGGTCAGGGCGTCCAGCCGGGGGCTGACCGCGCCGCCCAGGCTCGTCAGAGCGAGAATGGCGCCACATAAGCCTAGCATCAGGCCCGTGCCGCGGACGAGAAGACTCAGGAGCTGTGTAATGAGACGCATGAGCCGCTGTTAGCATGCGTCAATGACCGTTGGCGCGCTCGCGTTTGACGGTTCATCGCTTCGCCGCGTCCCTCCCGCTGATCGCCTGACTCTTGACCTTCGGCGCCCATCGTGCGCTTGAAGCGCGCCCATGCGCCTTTCCGATTTCGACTTCGACCTCCCCGAGGATCGCATCGCCCTGCGGCCGGCCGAGCCGCGCGACGCCGCACGTCTGCTGGTCGTGCGTCCTGGCCAGGGACTCGCTGACCACGTGGTTAGCGAACTGCCCGATTTCCTGCGCCCCGGCGACGCCATGGTCTTCAACGACACTCGTGTGATCCCGGCGCGTCTCGCGGGCCTGCGCGAGGGGCGGACGACGGGCGGCGCGGACGGCACGCCGGTCGCGGTCGAGGCGACCTTGCACCGTCGCGTCGCGCCCGATCGCTGGAGCGCCTTCATGCGTCCCGGCAAGCGTTTGAAAGTCGGCGACCGCGTCGCGTTCGGCGCGCGCGACGATCGGGCCTGCGAGGCTGATCGGCTCGATGCGACCGTCGTCGAGAAGCATGAGGGCGGAGAGGTCGTGCTCGCCTTCGACCTTTCCGGACCGGACCTCGACATCGGCATCGCTCGACACGGCGACATGCCGCTGCCGCCTTACATCGCCGCCAAGCGAGGCGAGGACGAGCGCGACCGCGCCGACTACCAGACCGTCTATGCGCGCGAGGACGGCTCCGTCGCCGCGCCGACCGCCGGGCTGCACTTCACGCCCGAACTGCTCGAAGCCTTGAAGGCCAAGGGCGTATCGACCCATTTCGTCACCCTTCACGTCGGCGCCGGCACTTTCCTGCCGGTCAAGACCGACGACGTCTCCGAACACAAGATGCACGCCGAGTATGGCCAGGTGACGCGCGAAGTCGCCGACGCCCTGAACGCCGTCCGCGTCGCCGGCGGCCGGATTGTCTGCGTCGGCACGACCTCGTTGCGCCTGCTGGAGAGCGCCACGGGTGAGGATGGCGTCGTGCGACCGTTCGCGGACGAGACGGCGATCTTCATCACGCCCGGCTACCGCTTCCGCGCCGCCGACGTGCTGATGACCAACTTCCACCTGCCCAAGTCGACCCTGTTCATGCTGGTCAGCGCCTTCGCCGGACGCGAGACGATGCGCGCGGCCTATGAGCACGCCATATCGACGGGCTATCGCTTCTATTCCTATGGCGACGGCAGCCTGCTGTTCCGCGCCGAGCCCGAGACCCGCTGATGGCCGCGTTCCCCTTCGAAATCAAAGCCACGGACGGCAAGGCGCGCACCGGCGTCCTTAAGACCCCGCGCGGCGACATCCGCACGCCGGCCTTCATGCCCGTGGGCACGGCGGCCACGGTCAAGGCGATGACCGTCGACCAGGTCAAGGACACCGGCGCGGATATCATCCTGGGCAACACTTACCACCTGATGCTGCGGCCCTCGGCCGAGCGGGTGGCGCGGCTAGGCGGGCTGCACAAGTTCATGCGCTGGGACAAGCCGATCCTGACCGACAGCGGCGGCTTCCAGGTCATGAGCCTGTCGGGCATCAGCAAGCTGACCGAGGAGGCGGTGACCTTCTCCAGTCACGTCGATGGCTCCAAGCACGTGCTCACCCCCGAGCGTTCGATCGAAATCCAGGCCGATCTGCTGGGCAGCGATATCGTCATGCAGCTGGACGAATGCGTCGCCTGGCCGGCCGAGGAGGCGAGGGCGCGCAAGGGCATGGAGCTTTCCGCCCGCTGGGCCAAGCGTTCGAAGGACGCTTTCGGGACGCGCGACCGCCAGGCCCTGTTCGGCATCCAGCAGGGCTCGACCTTCGAAAACCTGCGTCGCGAGTCTTCCGAGAAGCTGCAGGAGATCGGTTTCGACGGCTACGCCATCGGCGGTCTGGCGGTTGGCGAGGGGCACGCGGCGATGTGCGAAGTCCTCGACTACGCGCCGGGCCTGCTGCCGCACGACCGTCCGCGTTACCTGATGGGCGTGGGCAAGCCGATCGACCTGGTGGAGGCCGTGGCGCGCGGCGTCGACATGTTCGACTGCGTGCTGCCGACCCGCTCGGGCCGCCATGGCCAGGCCTGGACCTGGGACGGGCCGATCAACCTGAAGAACGCAAAGTACGCCGAGGACGACACGCCGCTCGATCCGACCAGCGACTGCCCCGCCAGCCGCGACTATTCCAAGGCCTATCTCCGGCACCTGTTCAAGGCCGAGGAGATCCTGGGCCAGGTGCTGCTGTCCTGGCACAACATCGCCTTCTTCCAGGCCCTGACGGCCGCCATGCGCGCGGCGATCGCCGAGGGGCGCTTCGAGCAGTTCCGCCGCGCCTTCGCCGCCCGGCACCTGTCTCAGTAGCCGCGCGTCAGGAGGACGGCCCCTCGGGCTGGGGCGGAAGCTCCTCCTTATGGATGGGGAAGCGCGGTTTGCGCGGGCCGTAAGGGTCCGGCGGCGGCGGCATCCCGGGATCGACGACTGGCGGCGGCGCGGGCGGCCTGTGCTGCGGCGTGGCCGGAGGATCGCAGCCGCGAGACTCGCCCAGACCCTTCAAGTAGGCGCGGCGTACGGCGCCCGAGGCGATGGCGCTCTGCACGAGGCGATCGTGCCGCTCTGCGCCGGAGAGCTTCCTCACCCAACCCCGCATCGGGATCATGTCCTGCGCGGCGCTGGCGACGGCGCCGAGGGCCGCTTCGCCGGCGGCCTTGCGCCCGCGGTCCATCAGGTCCTCATCCCCAGTCGCGGGCATGCTGTCGAGGTCCTCGCCCAACGCCGCGTCCAACGGTTTGATCAAGGAGATTAGGCTGGCGCAGCTCGCGGGGACTGGACGCTTGTACGGATCGTCCATGGACTCAAGCAGGACGCGCGGAATCTTGGTCCGGATGACGTTCACGTCTCTTAGCGGCGCGGTCATGGCGCCGGTGATTCCGTCCTTGTTCGCTTCCGACGTCGATTTGATGCGCTCATCCGACTCTTGAACGGGGGGCGGGGTGGGCGCGGCCTGTTGGCGCGCGGACGCGCATCCGGCCGCCGCGACCGCCAGAAAGCCCGCTAAAAGCAAGGTTCTACGCATGACTCACCCTAACCTGCTCACAGCTTTACCACTCTGGGCGGGAAAAACGGCGAAAGCGTGCTTGCGACCGCGACGACCCCCGACTATGGTCCGCGCCGCTTCCACCGGCCCCCGCCGGATCGTGAGCGGGCCGGTAGCTCAGTGGTAGAGCATTCGACTTTTAATCGAATGGTCCTGGGTTCGAGTCCCAGCCGGCCTACCAAACTTCAAGTCTCTGATCTGAAAAGCTTCTCCGCCGCGCGGTTTCATCGCGCGGAGGCGGCTTGACGACTGCGTCCTCAAAGGCCTGGTTGCTATCGCCCGCCAGTTTTTCTCCACGTCCCATCCGGCTTTTCTCGTTTGCCCCATGATCGTGGTAGAGATTTAAGCGGCTCAGTTTTTCACGACGCCGCCGGGACCGGACACGGCCCCGAACGCGTTCAGCTTCAACAGAGCCATGTGGCGAGCCCGGACCCTGGACGACGATCAGACGATGACCGCCGACACCGCCGAGCGCCGGCCGCCGGCCAAGAGACCGCTGTTCCGCCGCCGCTCGGCCATTCCAGGCTTCGGTCTGACGATGGGCGTAACGCTCACGGCCCTGTCGCTGATCGTGCTGATCCCGCTTTCGGCGGTGGTGCTGAAAGCCGCTCAGCAGTCGCCGGCCGAGTTCTGGACCGTCGCCACATCCCAGCGCGCCATGGCCGCCTACCGCCTGACGTTTGGCGCGGCCTTCGTCGCGGCCCTGATCAACGGGATCTTTGGGGTCCTGACCGCCTGGGCGCTGGTCCGCTATGACTTTCCCGGCAAGACGATCGTCAACGCCCTGGTCGATCTGCCGTTCGCCCTGCCGACCGCCGTGGCTGGCATCGCTCTGGCGACGCTCTATTCCCCCAATGGCTGGGTCGGCCAGTTCCTGACTCCCCTGGGGATCAAGGCGGCCTACAACCCCATCGGCGTGACCATCGCCCTGATCTTCATCGGCCTGCCGTTCGTCGTCCGCACGATCGAGCCGGTGCTGCGCGACGCCGCCGAGGATGTCGAAGAGGCGGCCGCCAGCCTCGGCGCCAGCCGGTTCGACACCATCGTCCGCATCGTCCTGCCAGCCCTCGCGCCCGCCTGGCTGACCGGTTTCGCCCTGGCCTTCGCGCGCGGCGTGGGCGAGTACGGCTCGGTGATCTTCATCGCCGGCAACATGCCCTACAAGTCCGAGATCGCGCCGCTGCTGATCATCATCCAGCTTGAGCAGTTCGAATATGCCAGGGCCGCGACGATCGCCGTTGTCATGCTGGCCGTCTCGTTCACGATGCTGCTGGTCATCAACGCCATCCAAGCCTGGTCGCGGAGGTTCGCCTGATGAGCGCCGTCGCTGCGCGCCACCGCCGCGCCACGGACGATCCGACCTGGGCCAAGGTCCTGGTCATCGGGACCGTTATGGCTTTCCTGGCGCTGGTCCTGATCCTGCCCCTGGTCGCCGTGTTCGCCGAGGCCCTGCGCAAGGGCCTGGACGCCGCCCTGGCCGCCGTCGGCAATCCCGACGCCCTGGCCGCCGTGAAGCTGACCCTGATCACCGCCGCGATCGCCGTGCCGTTCAACGCGGTGTTCGGTCTGTGCGCGTCCTGGGCCGTCGCCAAGCATGACTTCTGGGGCAAGTCGTTCCTGATCACCCTGATCGACCTGCCGTTCTCGGTCTCGCCCGTCGTGGCGGGCCTGATCTATGTGCTCGTCTTCGGCCTGCAGGGCTGGATGGGCGAGTGGCTGCTGGACAACGACCTGAAGATCATCTTCGCCGTGCCGGGCATCGTCCTGGCCACCATCTTCGTGACCTTCCCCTTTGTGGCGCGCGAGCTAATCCCGCTGATGCAGGAGCAGGGGACCAGCGAGGAGGAGGCCGCGGTGTCGATGGGCGCCAGCGGGCTCTACACCTTCTGGCGGGTGACCGCGCCGAACGTCCGCTGGGGCCTGCTGTATGGCGTGCTGCTGTGTAACGCCCGCGCCATGGGCGAGTTCGGCGCGGTGTCGGTCGTCAGCGGCCACATCCGCGGCCTGACCAACACCATGCCGCTGCATGTCGAGATTCTCTACAACGAATATCAGTTTGCCGCAGCCTTCGCGGTGGCGTCGGTATTGGCACTGCTGGCCCTCGTCACCCTTGTCATCAAGGTGTGGGTCGAGC
>NZ_CALCDX010000204.1 GCF_937900395.1 uncultured Caulobacter sp. | reverse complement strand
CCGACGACGGCCGCGCGGCGCTGGAGCGCCTGAACGCCGAGCCCGTCGATCTGGTGCTGATGGACGTGCATATGCCGGTGATGGACGGCGTCGAGGCCGTGCGCCGGATCCGGGCGGGCGAGGGCGGCCGGGTCGACCTGCCGATCATCGCCCTGACCGCCGACGCGATGGTCGGCGACGCCGAACGCCTGATGGCGCAAGGCTTCGACGACGCCCATCCCAAGCCGATCGCGCCGGCGGGCCTGCTGGCGACGGTGGCGCGCCTCTCCGCGGCGGACGGGCCGACCCGAGACCCGAAGGCGGCCTGAAGCGCGTTCGGTCAGTTTTTGTTAGCGCGCCGGCGCGTAAGACAGAGCCTCAAGTACTCCGAGGGAAATCGTGTCCGTCGTCGCGCGCCGTCGCAAAACCAGGCCCGTCAACGCAGCCGACCGCCTGGCGCGCAGCCTGCGGGCCCTGGCCCATACCGGCTCGACCAGCCGCGTGCTGAACCTCGTCGAGATCGAGGCCAGGAGCGGCAAGCGCCCCGAATACGCCGAGCATCCGCTGTTCCGGAATCGCGTCCTCAACAGCGCCCTGATCCTGAAACACCGCGTGCGGAACGACGACGTCTATCTGTTCGACGAGGCGCGGCCGCTGGCGACCAAGATCATCATCCCCTTCGACCGCTCGGACCTGGGCCTGGGCGGCCGGTCGGTGTTCGTCGGCCAGCGAGGCTGGATCGAGATGCTGGCCGACGCCTGCAACGCCTCCGGCCGCCTGACCCGCGACCTGACCGTGCTGCACGCCATCGACGCCCTGCCGTCGCTGGACCCGTTCCTGCTGCGCGAACACCTGCGCCAGCACGAGCTGACCGTGGCGCACTGCTACTTCGCGCTGTCGCCGGCCGACATCGACCAGATGCAGGGCTTCGTCGGCATGGAGATCGGCCACCTGATCGAGCTGGCCTATGGCGAGCAAGGCGGGGCGCGCCGCTCGCAGGCTGGGCGCATGGTCGAGGCGCTGCTGGCGGCCGACTTCGACGAGCGCCTGTCGCCCCTGCGCCTGACCCTGGGCATGGAGGGCCACAGCTTCAAGGACGGGGTCTTCGCCTGGAAGGGCGTGCTTTACTACAAGTGGATGCTGACCCGGCTGTGGCCGCTGCTGACCAAGATCTGCGACGAGCTGGACCGCCTGGTGGTGACCGGCTTCCGCGACGAGACCGACGAGCGCTATGTGGCCCTGGCCCGGCGACGCCTTCAGGCCGCGCTGCCGGTCGAGCGGCAAGCCATTCTGCGCACCCTGAAGATTTACGACGACGCCTTCGAGCAGCTGGTCCGCAATCGCCGACCGCAGGCGTTCCGCGAGTTCCTGCTGAGCGCTCCGGAGCTGTTCCTGAACCTCGGCGAGCGGGTCGGCGCCATCGCCCACATTGCCAGCTACTGGCGCTATCGCTTCCCCGAGGGCCAGCCATTGACCGCCGACGCCGAGGAGGCGGTGGACCTTCTACAGGACTTCGAGACCAGCCTGGCCATTCCGCTCAACCCTTAAACGGGGACGTTCCCGGCTGGGCGAGCGGAATCTTAACGTTCTGATTCCACTATCCCGATCCTAATCGCAGGAGCCTCGGGTTCTCGTGTTCGACGGCAACGTCCGCACCCTCCAACGTGTCGCCGCCAAGGTGCAGCGGGTTCTGGTCGTCGATCCGAACCCCGCCATGGCGCGCCTGCTGGCCGAGCACATGCGTCCGCTGGGCGCGGTCGAGATGTTCTCCGCCCCGACGGCGGAGAAGGGCTACGCCCTGGCCCGCACCACCGATCCGCAGCTGATCTTCGTCGAACACGCCCAGTCCGGCGTCGATGGCGTGGCCTTTACCCGCAAGATCCGCCGCAGCGACCTGATCTGCCGCGAGGCGCCGATCATCATGTGCGCCACGGAGGCGACCGCCGACGTGATCTTCGACGCCCGCGACGCCGGCGTGCACGAGTTCATGCGCAAGCCGTTCAACATCAAGGACCTGGAGCGTCGGCTCGAGGCCGTGACCTTGAAGCCGCGCGACTGGGTCGAGGGCGTGGGCTATGTCGGCCCCGACCGCCGCCGGTTCAACTCGGCCGACTATCGCGGGCCTCGCAAGCGCAAGGCCGACGCCAGCGCCACGCCCGCCGCGCGCCTGTCGCAGGCTTTGCGCATCGTCAAGTCGGCCGCCGCGGCGTTGGACACCGATCCGGCGCAGGCCCGCCGCGCCCTGGCCGCCCAGGCCCACGAACTGCGTCTGGTGGGCGAAGCGGTCAAGGACGACCGGCTGCGGCAGGCGGCCGACGCCCTGGGCGCCTGCACCCAGGCCGATCTCGCCGGCCCCGGCGGCCGCGCCGACCTCATCAAGCGCATCGACGCCCTGATGGGCTTCATGGCGCCCGAGGACAAGGGGCGCGCAGCCTGATCTGATCCTTTCCGGTTGTGGAAACGAAAGAAGGCGGCGTCCGTGACGCCGCCTTCTTCGTCTTCTGATCGCGAGGCGAACAGGCCTTAGAAGGCCATCCGCGCAACCAGTTGGAACACCGGACCGGCCTTTTCCCGCTCCAGCTCGTACTCGTCGAACGAACGGCCGCGCTGGTCGGCGATCGTGGTGAACTTGTTGAAGGTCTCCTTCTTGTCGGCGTCGAGCAGGTTCGAGCCGGTCAGGCGAACGACCATGGTCTTGCCGATACGCTTTTCGATGAAGACTTCCAGGTCCGCGCCATAGGTGGTGGTCACCTCCTCGCCGACGACGCGGCTATAGGCCTCGCCCTGCTTGCGATAGGTCATGCCGAAGGCGGCGCCGAAGGTCGGGATGTCCTGGATGAAGCCGACGTTGAAGACCGACTCCGCCTGGCTGTTGAACCGACGCTTGCCGAACTCGTCCTTCACCTCGCTGTCGAGGTAGGAGTAGTTCAGGAACACGCCGGTGTTGTCCAAGCCGATGAACGACAGCGGCGTCGAGAGGTCGAACTCGATCCCGTAGACCTTGCCGTCGCCGGTGTTGCGGGC
>NZ_CALCDX010000203.1 GCF_937900395.1 uncultured Caulobacter sp. | reverse complement strand
CGGCGGCGTCGCGCGGCCCGGCATCGTCCATCGTCTGGACAAGGACACCTCGGGCGTGATGGTCGCCGCCAAGAGCGACGCCGCGCACAAGGGCCTCTCGGCCCTGTTCGCCACGCACGACATCGATCGGCTCTATATCGCCCTGACCCGCGGCGCGCCGTCGCCGCCCTCGGGAACGATCACCACGCAACTGGGCCGCTCGCCCGGCGACCGCAAGAAGATGGCCGTGCTGCGGTCCGGCGGGCGCGAGGCGATCACCCATTACAAGGTCGAGGCCGCGTTCGGGCCGCAGGACAAGCCCCTGGCCGCGCGCGTCGCCTGCCGCCTCGAGACCGGACGAACGCACCAGATCCGGGTCCATATGGCCAGCAAGGGCAGTCCGTGCCTGGGCGACCCGGTCTATGGCGCGGGCCAGCCCGCGGCGGCCGTCAGAGAGGCGATCCAGGCGGCCGGGCTTAAGCGTCAGGCGCTGCATGCGGCGGTGCTGGGGTTCGTCCATCCGATCACCGGCGAGACTCTCCGCTTCGAGACGCCGCTTCCAGCCGACATGGCGACGCTCCAGGGAAGCCTGGAAGCGCTCTAGTTGGCTTCCGCGCCCGCGTGAGGTCAAGCTTGCGCCGGAGCAACAAAAGCGCCCTAATTGCGCTGGCTTGGCGCTCTAGTGTGGTAGCGTGCCACCCTGGAGCTTAGCCATGCGGCGTTTTATCGCGATCCTGGCCGTCAGCCTTTCCGCCGCCGCCGCCCCCGCCTTGGCCGCGCCGCCCTCGGTCGCTGCGGCGGGCGACGATGAGGTGATCGCCACCGCCCAGGCCAAGCCCACGCCCGAAGCGCTGAAGGCCGCCGCCCAGGCCGCGCCGATCGCCCCGCAGACGTCCAAGCCGCTGACGACCCAGGAGCAGATCGCCGCCTTCCTGGCCGAGACCCCCGCGCCGCGTTCCGAAAACGGCCCGCGCGGCCTGCTGCCCGCCGACCGGGACGAAGATGGCAAGCGCAAGGTCCACGGTTCGATGGGCGTCTCGGTTGGCACCGGCGGGTACCGCAGCGCCTACGCCTCGGCCCTGTTCCCCGTCGGCGAGAACACCACGGTGGGCGTCGCGGTCTCCAAAACCGATTTCGGCAAGCACGGCGGCTTCTACGCCGATCCGTACGCTGGCGGTCCCGACTACGGCGGGCCCTATGGCTACGGTTATGGCGGCTACGGCTATGGTCGCCTGCGCGGCGGATCACAGCAGTCGGTCGCCCTGTCGATCATGACCGGAGGCCCAGGCCGGACGGACGACACGCCCGAAGGCTGCGCCCCCGGCTTCCGGACCGGCGGCCGCTATGTCGAGCCCCTCTGGGTCGCGGGCATGCGCGACGGCGCTCACCCCTGCGACGCAACGTCGCGCTAAGACCCAATTTGGGTGATCGAAGCTTCACAGCCAGTATTTAGCCGTCCTTGAAAGCCTATCCGGCCTCTCGGATACGTTTTTTCAAGGGTTGCCGTTCGCTGATGTTTAACGGCTTGGTGGTCAAAGTGGCCGCCTCGGGGCTAGGGCTTACGGAATGCAGCCGGAAATCATCGCTTATCACCATCCCGCGACCGGGACGGTGACCTATCTCATCATCGACCCCGCGACATTCCTCTGCGCCATCGTCGATCCCGTCCTGGATTTCGATCCGGAAACCGAAGCGGTCGACACCGGCTTCGTGGACAAGATCATCGCCGATATCCGCGCGCGCGACCTCGGCCCGACCTGGATTCTCGAGACCGGTCTGCATACCGGGCACCTGTCGGCGGCCGGCCACCTGAAATACGAGACCGGCGCCTCCATCTGCATTGGTGCGCGCGTGGTCGAAAGCCTGAAGCGCCTGGTTCCCGTCCTCGGCGAGGACGGCGTCGACCTTGAGGGCTGGGACTTCGACAAGCTGGCCAAGCACGGCGAGTCCCTGCCGATGGGCGGCCTGAAGATCACCGCCCTGGCGCTGGAAAGCCGACTTCCGGGCGCGGTGGCCTACCGCATCGCCAACGCCATCTTCACCGGCGACGTGCTGCTGGCCCCGTCCGAGGGCTCGGGCCGCTGCGACGTTCCTGGCGCCGACGCTGGCAAGACCTTCGACGACGCCCGCAAGATCCTCAGCCTGCCGCCCCAGACTCGCATCCTGCCGGGCGTCTGCGCGGCCCTTCCCTGCGAGTCGACCGTGGCCGAGGAGAAGGCGTCCAACATCCAACTGAACGACACCGTCGATCGGTTGAACTTCATCGCCATGCGCACGACCGCCGACGCGATGCTCCCGGAATCGACCGTGGCCGGCCCGGCCCTTCGCGTCGCCGTCCGCGCCGGGCGCCTGCCGCCCGATATCGGCGCGGGCACCCGCTTCGCCCCGGTCGACCTGGCCAAGCTCTAGACTTCGTTTTCTTTAGCAATTGACTTGCGCCGACGCGCGGCCGCATAGGGTCTGAAACCCCTTTGCGGAGCGCCCCCATGACCCAGGACTTCAGCGCCGCCCTGACCGCCGCCCAGGCCGGCAGCCTGCCCGACCTGCTGGGCCTGCAGTGGCTGGAGGCGACGCATGGCCATGTGAGGGGCCGTTTCGACGTCGACAAGCGGCACATGGCTCCCAATGGCTTCCTGCACGCCGCCAGCGTCATCGCCCTGGCCGACTCGGCCTGCGGCTATGGCTGCATGACCTCGCTGCCCGAGGGTGGGACCAGCTTCACGACCATCGAACTCAAGTCGAATTTCCTGGGCACGGCGCGCGACGGCGGCGTGGCGGTCGAGGCCAGACTGGTCCACGGCGGCCGCAACACCCAGGTCTGGGACGCCGTCGTCACCAACGAGACGACGGGCAAGACCATCGCGCTTTTCCGCTGCACCCAGATGATTCTGCGACCAAAAGACTGAGGCGAAAAAAGCCGGGAGGAGGGGCTTGCGTCCCGGCGGCGACGCCGCTAGTTATCGCGCCCTCGACCTGGGCGGCCCTAAAAAGCTCCCGAAAAACACCTGTGGAGAGGTGGCAGAGTGGTCGAATGTACCGCACTCGAAATGCGGCGTGCCTGGAAGGGCACCGTGGGTTCGAATCCCACCCTCTCCGCCACCCCCCTTGTTCATAGCCGTCCGCGCGCGTCCGCCGAAAGCCAGGCAGGCTACTGATTCATCGCGGAAAACTCGCGTTCCGCGTCTGGACAGATCCACCCGCGTTCAACCCCATGACGCGAGGCTGGTTGGGGTTGAAATGGGGTTGATCCCCCGTAGGCGAGAATGGGGGTGACCTTATGGTCCGGATGTACGACCGCCTGACCGCTCTGACGGTGCGCCGCCTCGAACGACCAGGAAGATATCCCGACGGCGGCGGCCTCTATCTCCAGGTCTCGCCGTCCGGCGGCAAGGAACGCGACGTTCCGGGAGGCGACGCCGCCCCCATTCCTCATCCAGCCATAACGAGTCCTGGGTTGGTCTGAGCCTGGTGATGGTGGCCG
>NZ_CALCDX010000202.1 GCF_937900395.1 uncultured Caulobacter sp. | reverse complement strand
CCGCGGCCCGTTCGCCGCCGCGATGCGCGCCGCCCTCGCCGACGCCGACCTGCCGGACCGCCCGGCGGAGGCGCTGCATCGCCACCTCGGGCCGCCGCTCGAGGAGACCGCGGCCCTGCTCGTGGCCCAGGACGTCGCGGCCGGCCGACAGCTTGAGCTGGTAGGGACGCTTGCTCACGGCCGATGAGCTGAAGGTCACCCCGCCCTGGGACTGGGTCCACGCAGAGAAGGTGTTGAGGAGGGGCAAGGTCTTCCACGTGTAGTTGCCCCGCCCGCGGATCTCGCCCTGACCGGAGTCGACGAAGTTGTTCAGGGGGTTCAGCGGGTCAACGACCTCGGTCGTGGTGAAGGCACCGATGGTGTGACTGCCACTTCCGTTGACCGCTGACCACGCGGCGCTCCCCGAACTTGGGGTGACGGGGGCGCCGGCGTAGTTGGTGCGGTAGTAGCCGCCAGTGGTGTCCACGTACACCGTCGGGACGTTTGCCGTCTGTGCCGCACGGGCCGCTTGGGCAGTCGGCGCCACCAGGAGCAGGCCGGTGACGGCCAAGGCTGTGGTGGCGAGAAGGACGACTGCCCTTCGCATGGTCTGGATCATGGGGACCTTTCAAGGTTTGGTCAAAACGCCGTGCGGCACCGAGCCCGAGGTGTCGGCCGGTGCATCCGTTGCCCCCTCGGGAGCACGAAACGTTCGCAGAATACTCGTGGAAAGCCCACAGGTGGAACCCGTTCTGATATGTCGAGACGGTGAACAGAAGGGGTCGCGTGGTCTCTCAGCGCCCCGCCAAGCACCCGCGTCGGCGTCAGTCACGGGCAAACTAGACTCCGGTTCATGGCTGAACTCACCCGCGACGCCGTCGAACACCTGGCTCGACTGGCCCGCATCGACCTTGATGAATCGGAGCTCAACCGGATGGTCGGCGAACTCGGCGTCATCCTCGAATCGGTCGCCACGGTGCAGCAGGCGCCCACCGAGGCCGTCACCCCGATGTCGCACCCGATGCCACTGGTTAATGTGACGCGACCTGACCAGATCAGGCCATCGCTGACGCCACAGGAAGCGCTCGCCGGCCAGCAGGGGATGCGCTATCTCCATGTGAAGGACTTGGCGATCTCCGAGGCGGTCGCGTCCGCCATCCCGGCTGAGACCGCGCGGTCGGTGTCCGGACGGCTGATAGCGCGGCGGCCGATCGAGCGCGGCTACATGGGCGCCGCCCTACAGGACATCAGCGCCGACGCGGCCGCCGCCCTTGGACTGCCAGAGGCCCGGGGCGCGTTGGTGGCCAGCGTCACCCCCGGCGGGCCGGCGACGGTGGCGGGACTCAAGCCCGGTGACGCCATCCTCAAGGTGGACGGTCGCGACGCCGAGAACGCCGAGGCCGTCACGCGCGCCGTCACGCGCAAGCGTCCAGGCGATACGATAACCCTTGAGTTCTTCCGCCGCGGCCGGCGCTTGAACCTTGAGGTCATCCTGGTCGCGCGACCGCCTGAGGACCTGCTGCAGCGGCTCACCGAGTGACGCCCGCCCGGCTCGTCACTGCTCAGCGGGAAGGGAAGCGCCACGAGACAACATATTGCGCGGCGGCGCGCTCAACTCGAGAGCCAGGGCGCATTTGACACTCTCCCCTAGCCGGAGCGGCAAGGCCGGATGCGCGCGAGCTCACGACTTTGCGCCGGGCGCGCGAACTCGATGCGCAGCAAACGCTTGACCCGATCAATCGCAGCGCGGAAGCCGACTCCCGCAAGGCTCATAAGAGCGCGCGCATCGAGCGCGCGCAGCGGAAGCGAACGATGACATGACCTTGACCGCTGAATTCCTCGATAAGCCGTTGTGGCTGTGGGCCATCTTTTTGACCGTTGTGGTCTGCCTCCTCGCCTTCGACCTGGGCGTTCTGCATCGCAGAAGCCGCGAGATCCCGCTCAAAGAAAGCCTCTTCTTGAGCGCGGCCTACATCCTGGTGGCGATCGCTTTCGGGGTGTGGACCTGGGCGACGCTCGGCTCAGACGCCGGCGCGGCCTTCTTCAGCGGTTATCTGCTTGAGAAGAGCCTATCTCTCGACAACCTCTTTATCATCTCGGCCATCTTCGGCACGCTGATGGTGCCGCGGGAACTGCAGCATCGCGTGCTCTTCTGAGGCATACTGAGCGTGCTGGCCCTGCGAGCGCTGTTGATCGGCCTGGGCGCTGCGCTCGTGCACGAGTTCGCCTGTGTGCTGCCGTTGTTCGGCGCCTTCCTACTCTATGCAAGCTGGCGGGTCAGCCGCCCGCGTAGCCATACGTCCGAGGCGCTGACCCCCAGCCCCTTATACCGGATCCTGGTCCGCCGGCTGCCGGTAACGGCGGACCTGTAGGGAAATCGGTTCTTCGTGCGCGGCGCCACGGGCCGCTGGACCGCCACTCCCCTGTTCCTGGCGCTTTTGCTCATCGAGCTCAGCGATGTCATGTTCGCCGTCGACAGCGTGCCGGCGATCTTCGCGGTCACCACGGACCCCTACTTGGTCTACACGTCGAACATCTTCGCCGTGCTCGGCCTTCGCGCCCTCTACTTCGCGCTTGCGGACGTCATCAAACGGCTGGAGCACCTGAGAACCGCGATGGGCTTACTGCTCCCGCTGGCCGGCGGGAAAATCTTCTACAACGCCCTCGTCGGGAAGATCGACCCATTGGTCTCGCTCGCTGTCACCCTGATCGTGCTATTCGGCGGGATGGGCTATTCCGTCTGGCGGACCCGCAGCGTCGCCAGGCCGGAGCCAGCACTCGGCACGACCGACCGAGCGGCGCAGCATACCCAGAGCGCGCGCTCCGACGGGCCGGAGACGATTGAAGAGGCCGCCGCGCGCCCTAGATAAAACCTCGCACGACAGATGCCGCTGCGCCCCAACGGGCGGGTGAAACCCATCTGCCTGGCAGAGGATGAAGCTGAACCTTGCGTCCCCGATGGCTGGCGCCGCTGCGACCGAGCGATGTGCGCCGGCTCGGCGGGCGGAGGGTTCCGTATTTCAACACCAAGGCCGCTGCGGCGCCGACCCTGCGCCGTCGCGGCCGCACCTTCAGAGGATGAACATGCTGACTGAAGAGATGTCCAAGACCGCGACGCAGCACGCCGACGCATCTACGGCTGGCCCCAGCGAGGTCGCCCTTGCGCTAGGCAAGCTGCTGGCCGACACGCACGCGCTCTATCTGAAGACGCACGGCTTCCATTGGAACGTCCGCGGCCCGCAGTTCCCCGCGCTGCATCAGCTGTTCGAGCAGCAGTACAAGGAGCTTTGGGGCTCGCTGGACGCGCTGGCCGAACGGATCCGCGCCCTCGGCGCCCTGGCGCCGCAAGGTCACACCTCCATGGCGAACCTCACAGGCGTAAAGGACGGCGATCCGCAATGGAGCGCCCAGGAGATGCTGCGCGATCTTCTCGAGGATCACGAGCAGACCTGCGGCGCCATCAAGGCCGCCATCCAGACCGCCGAAGGCGCGAGCGATGCGGCCACGGTAGACCTGCTGAACGATCGGCTTTCGGCCCACGAGAAGCACGCCTGGATGCTGCGCGCCACGCTGGCCACGAACTGAAGAAAAGGACCTTGCGCGTCACGGGCAGCGCCCTATTTGCATTGACGCTGGGCGCCGTCTAAGGGCCTAGCGAACGATGCCTGCGGGATCCTCTCGCACCATATTGCTTCTTGGAGTATGTGGTCATGAGAAACGCAATCCGTGGACTGCGGCCCTGGCTCTCGGCCGAAGGGTCGGACCTGCGCCGACGGGAAGCTGAGGCGATCCGCGCGCTGGAGACGTCCGCTTTCCCAAAGATGGAGCGGACGCTCGACCGGGTCGGGATGATCGGCCTGCTCACGCTGGGCTTGGTCGCCGCCGCTGCAATGCTGGTCGCTCCCAGTTTGAGGTAGCGCAAAGGCAGCCGCGCGCCCCATGCCGGGCGGCGGCTGTTTGCGCGGAAGCCCAAGCCCTGTTGAAGGGGCATCGGCGCCGATACAAATGACGACGGAGCAAGCCGCCAACTCTACGACCAGGCGCGCTATCGCTGCCGGGCAACCCCAAATCCTTCAACAACAAGAGTGGTATGCGCGCCACTAACAGGTTCAGCCTTCCGGCGTCAGCGCCAGGAACGCTCGGGGGACCAGGCGGGCTTTGACCGAGCCCTCGAAACTGAACCGTCCCCCATCGAGCAGACCCGGGACCGGACCGCTGCCAAGCACTTCGATGGTTTCGGCCATGGCGCATTTGACGTCCGGATCGGCGCGCCAGTCGCGAAAGGCCCTCAGAACCATTCGCAAGGCGTCGACCGGGCCATCAGGATGGATCACCGCCGCCTCAAGGCGCGCCTCCCCAGGACCAAGCCGTGGTGAGGCCAGCGGGCAGAGGACGGCAACCGCCTCGCCCTTGGCGGCAGCGCCACCGTCCCAGAGGCAGATGAGCTCGCGATCGAGCGACGTGCGCAACGCCGACAAACCGTTCCGCGCCGCAACCAGGAACTCGCCGTACCGAACCGCCTCGCGCGCTTCCTGCAGCAAGGAGGGACCTCCGAAGATCGCGGCGGCGAAGAACTTCTGGCCGGCCGCCTCCGCGCCGCTCACCGTGCGGACCCGCGGCCGGGCCACCACGGCGTCGAGCGCATGGCACCAGGTGCGCACGCCATAGAGCGCCTGCGGCAGCACGTTCATCGTCCCCCCGTGCGGCGGCATCAGCAGAGGTCCCCCGGGGTCGCACCGCTCAGCAGCGGTGCGGATCGTGCCGTCGCCGCCCAAGACAATGAGGATGTCGGGTCTACCGATCAGCACCTCGTCGAGCGCCGAGGCCAGTTCCGCGCCCAACCCGCACCACAGATGTGCGGGCTTCAGCCCATGGCGCGCCAGTCGCGCACTCAGGTCCGCGCCCGTCGCACGGGGTGCAACGGCCGCTAGCGACGTTCACCAAGGCCGCGATCTTCGCGGCCTTGAGGTCCAGGGCGGAGGGCGGGCTCATGAGCATCGCGATGGAAAACGGATCTGCCTCCCCATCGTTTCCCCCTCGATTGTGCAGCGGCGTGGAAGAAGGACCCCCTTAGCGGGGTGATAGGCGCCTAAAAGGGACCCCTCATTCCGGTGGTTTAGGCACGGCGGCTTGGTTCAACCGGGCGGTCGAGATCGGGATGTTGGTGGTGGAGACAGTGGTGCGGATTCGCCGTGAGTATGCGGCGGGCAAGCCGATCAAGGCGATCTGTCGGGATTTGAGACTGTCGCGGAAGGTCGTGCGCAAGGCGATCCGGGCGGAGGAAGGCGCGTTCAGCTATCAGCGGACGACGCAGCCGTTTCCGAAGATCGGGCCGGTGCGTGATCGGCTTGTGCAACTTCTGACGGAGAACGAGGCGCGGCCCCGGCGGGACCGTTTGCGACTGACGCGGGTCTGGGACCTGTTGGTCCAGGAAGGCTACGACGGCTCCTATGACTCGGTCCGTCGTTACGCGGCCCGCTGGCGCGAGGAGACCAAGACGGCGCCCGGCGATGGCGGGACAGCGTTCGTGCCGCTGATGTTCGCGCCGGGCGAGGCGTTCCAGTTCGACTTCAGTCATGAGGACGTGGAGGTCGCCGGCCAGCCGATGCGGGTGAAGGCGGCCCATGTTCGGCTTTGCGCGTCGCGTGCGGTCTACGTCAGGGTTTATCCGCGTGAGACCCAGGAGATGGTGTTCGACGCCCATGCCCGGGCGTTCGCCTTCTTCGGCGGGGTCCCCACGCGGGGCATCTACGACAACATGAAGACCGCCGTGGACGCGGTGTTCGTGGGCAAACAGCGGGTCTTCAACCGTCGCTTCCTGCTGATGGCCGATCATTACATGTTCGAACCGACTGCTTGCACGCCCGCCGCAGGCTGGGAGAAGGGCCAGGTCGAGAACCAGGTGCAGACCAGCCGGGAGCGGTTCTTCAAACCGCGCTTGCGGTTCGCCAGCCTGGAAGAGCTGAACGGCTGGCTGGAGGCCGAGTGCCGCCGCTGGGCGCGCCTACACCCCCATCCCGAGCAGCGCGAGATCACCTTGGCCCAGGCCCTTGAGGCCGAGCGGCCGGCGCTGCAGGCGATCTTGGCGCCGTTCGACGGCTTCCACGAGGTCGAGCACGCGGTGACCGGCACCTGCCTGATCACCTTCGACCGCAACCGCTACTCGGTGATGGCCAGGGCCGCCAAGCGCACGGTGCAAGTGCGCGCCTATGCCGATCGGATCGTCGTGCGCTGCGCCGGCGAAGTGGTGGCCGAGCACGTCCGATCCTTCGGCCGAGGCCGGACGATCTATGATCCCTGGCACTACCTGCCGGTTCTGGCCCGCAAGCCCGGGAGCTTGCGCAATGGCGCGCCATTCCAAGATTGGACTCTGCCACCAGCCCTGACTCGGTTGAGGAAGAAGCTGGGTCGTGGCGACGAAGCCGACCGCCGGTTCGTGCGCGTGCTGGCGGCGGTGCTGGTCGATGGCCTTGATGAGGTCGATGACGCCGTCCGCGAGGCCCTGGATGCCGGCGCCGCCAGCGACGAGGTCATCCTCAACATCCTTGCCCGGTGCCGCGAACCGCCAGCGCCACAGCCGATCACCACCTGCGAGGCGCTGGTCCTGCGTCATCCGCCCATCGCCGATTGCGCCCGCTACGACCTGCTGCGAGGTCCCCGTGCAGCGGCATGAGATGATCGAAGCCTTCGCCCAACTGGGCCTGAAGGGCATGGCCGGGGCCTTCGACGAGACCGTCACCACGGGCCTTCAGCGCAACCGCACGGCCATGGAGATCCTGGCCGAGCTGCTCAAGGCCGAGACCAACCATCGCCAGGCCGCATCCATCCGCTATCGCCTGACCGCCGCCAAGCTGCCGGTGATGAAGGACCTGGCGGCGTTCAGCTTCGAAGGCTCTGCGATCAACGAAGGCCTGGTGCGTTCGCTATACGACGGCGCCTTCCTGACCAACCATCGCAACATCGTCCTGGTCGGCGGCACGGGCACCGGCAAGACCCACCTGGCCATCGCCATCACCGCCAACGTCGTGCGGGCCGGGGCGCGTGGCCGCTACTTCAACACCGTCGATCTCGTGAACCGCCTCGAGGACGAGGCCCGGCGCGGCAAGGCCGGCGCTTTAGCCGCCCAGCTCTCGCGTCTCGATCTGGTGGTGCTCGACGAGCTGGGCTACCTGCCGTTCGCCCAGTCCGGCGGCCAGCGCCTGTTCCACCTGATCAGCAAGCTCTACGAGCGCACCTCGGTGATCATCACCACCAACCTGACCTTCGGGGAGTGGCCCACCGTCTTCGGCGACGCCAAGATGACCACGGCGCTGCTCGACCGCCTGACCCATCACTACGACATCGTCGAGACCGGCAACGACAGCTGGCGGCTCAGGAACCGCGCCTGACCGGCACGCCCCGCTTGATCCACAACTTGTTCAACCTCCCCCCAGACCCCCCTCCGGGCAGCTGATCGATCAGTGGCTCACCCCGCGGCGATGCTCTGCGCTGGCTGAGAGCTACGCGCATCGCCGCTCGAACTCGAAGAGGGGGTCCCTATTGGGCGCCGTTTGACAGCCCAGCTCGTGGATTATCTGCGAGCGGCCTGGCAGGTCAGCATCCGACGCGCCTGC
>NZ_CALCDX010000201.1 GCF_937900395.1 uncultured Caulobacter sp. | reverse complement strand
CCGTTCGGCGGCAGCTTGAAGGTCAGGTCCTTGAACAGGACCTTGTCGCCGTATTCCTTCTCGAGGCCGGTCACTTCCAGCACCACGTTGCCCAGGCGCGGGCCGGGCGGGATCTGGATGTGGGCGTAGGTCTGGGCCTTGGAGGCGTTCTCCTGGTCGGCGACCATCTTCTCGTAGGCGGCCAGACGGGCCTTGGACTTGGCCTGGCGGGCCTTGGCGCCCGAGCGGACCCATTCCAGTTCGCGGGTGAGCGCGCGCTGGCGAGCTTCCGATTCCGACTGCTCCTGGACGACGCGCTTTTGCTTCTGTTCCAGCCAGCCCGAGTAGTTGCCCTCGTAGGGGATGCCCTTGCCGCGATCCAGCTCCAGCGTCCACTTGGTGACCTGATCCAGGAAGTAGCGGTCGTGGGTGACCAGGATCACGCAGCCCGGGAACTCTTCCAGGTGGTGCTGCAGCCAGGCCACCGACTCGGCGTCCAGGTGGTTGGTCGGTTCGTCGAGCAGCAGCATGTCGGGCTTGCTGAGCAGCAGGCGGGCCAGGGCGATGCGGCGTTTCTCGCCGCCCGACAGCTTTTCGATGTTGGCGTCGTTGGGCGGGCAACGCAGAGCGTCGATCGCCATTTCGATCTTGGAGTCGATGTCCCAGAGATCCTTGGCGTCGATGATCTCCTGGAGCTTGGTCATCTCCTCCATCAGCTCGTCGGAGTAGTCCTCGCCGAGCTTGGCCGCCAGTTCGTTGTACTTGTCGAAGACCTTCTTGTCCTCGCAGTCGGCGATCACATTGCCCCAGACGTCGAGGTTGGGATCCAGCTGCGGCTCCTGCGGGAGGTAGCCGCGCTTGATCCCATCGGCGGCGCGCGCCTCGCCCGAGAACTCCTGGTCGAGGCCGGCCATCACCTTCAGCAGGGTCGACTTGCCCGAGCCGTTGACGCCGACGACGCCGATCTTGGCGTCGGAGTAGAACGACAGCCAGATGTTCTCGAAGACCTTCTTGCCGCCGGGATAGGCCTTGGTCAGGCCCTGCATCTGGAAAATATATTGCTGCGCCATGAGGCTCGCGTTCTCGCTGGACGGGGTTTCGGGAATTGGCCGCTGAAATAGCGGTCCGGGCCGCTTCGCGCAATCGCGGCCGGGAATCCCGGCGCTCGCGACCTTCACCGTTTCGTCGCGCGAGTGTCGGCTATCCGACATGGAACCGTCGCTTGCGCGTCGCTGACCCTTGTTAGCCGGGCTCTGATCCGAAGCTGATCCGCGTCGGACAAGGGGATTCTGACAATGAAAAAGAACCAGATGCTTCTGGGCGCCGCCGCGCTCGTCCTTCTCACGGCCGCCGCGCCGGCCTTCGCCGACGACAAGGTCGACGCCGCCGCGACGCCCGCCGCCGCGCCCGCCGACAGTTCCGAAGTCGACGCCCTGATCATCATCGGCCAAGGCCAGAGCCGCCAGATCCAGACGCTGAACAGCGACGCGATCGGCCTGCAGGCGGCCGGCACGAGCGCCCTGAAGGCGATCGACAAGCTGCCCGGCGTCACCTTCCAATCGGCTGATGCGTTCGGGGCTTACGAGTGGTCGACCCGCATCTCGATCCGCGGCTTCAACCAGAACCAGCTGGGCTTCACCCTGGACGGCGTGCCGCTGGGTGACATGAGCTATGGCAACCACAACGGCCTGCACATCAGCCGCGCCATCGCCTCGGAAAACATCGGCCGCGTCGAGCTGGCCCAAGGCGCCGGCGCGCTGGGCACCGCCTCGACCTCGAACCTGGGCGGCACGCTGCAGTTCTTCTCGCGCGATCCCCAGGAGACGCTGGGCGGCGAGCTCGACCTGACCGGCGGCTCGGACAACATGCGCCGCGTGTTCGGCCGCTTCGAGACGGGCGCCATCGAGCAGCTGGGCGGCCTGCGCGGCTATATCTCGGTCGCCGACCAGAAGGCCGACAAGTGGAAGGGCGGCGGCGAACAGAAGCAGCGCCAGTACGACGCCAAGCTGGTGATGCCGCTAGGCCAGCGCGGCGACCTGACCGGCTTCTACCACCGCTCGGAACGTCGCGAGCAGGACTACCAGGACATGTCCTTCGCGATGATCAAGCGCCTGGGTCGCGACTGGGATAACACCCAGCCGAACTGGGCTCTGGCCGTCGCCGCGGCGCGCGCCTACCAGACCGGGACCGCCCTGCCCGCGCCGTTCGCGACGGTGGACGACGCCTATTACGCCGGCGCCGGCGTGCGGGACGACGACCTCTACGGCGCCAAGCTGAACCTCGACATCACCGAGCGCGTGACGCTGGACGCCACCGCCTACCAGCACAAGAACAAGGGTCAGGGTCTGTGGTACACGCCCTACCTGGCCAGCCCCGGCTTCGGGACCGCCGGCTCGACCGCGGCGCCGCTGTCGATCCGCACCACCGAGTACGACATCGACCGCGGCGGCCTGACCGCCGGCCTGACGGTCGATCTGGGCGCTCACCGCGTCAGCGGCGGCTTCTGGCACGAGGTGAACCACTTCAACCAGGCGCGCCGCTTCTACGCCGAGACCGCCGCGGCTCCGTCGCGCGATCCGCTGAACTTCCAGTCGAACCCGTTCTTCACCCAGTGGCAGTACGCGTTCGAGACCAAGACCACGACCGGTCACCTCGAGGACGAATGGACGGTCACCGACGCCTTCAAGGTCAATTTCGGCTTCAAGGCGATCAAGGTCACCAACAACGTCAAGACGGTGGTGGGCAACCCGCTGGCCGGCGAGATCGAGAGCAAGGACAACTTCCTGCCTCAGGTCGGCTTCGTCTACAAAGCCACGCCTGACTTCGAAGTGTTCGGCGGCTACACCGAGAACATGGGCGCGTTCGTTTCGGCCGCCACCTCCGGTCCGTTTGGTTCGCAGAGCCAGACCGTGGTCAACTACGTCGCCAAGACCCTGAAGCCGGAAAGCTCCAAGACCTTCGAGCTGGGCGGGCGCTATCGCACCGAGCGCTTCCAGGGCGTGGCGGCGGTCTATCACGTGGCCTTCGACAACCGCCTGCTGGCGGCCAACACGGCCTCGCCGATCCTGGGCCTGCCGGCCCTGCTGTCGAACGTGGGCTCGGTCGAGACCAAGGGCGTCGAGCTGGCCGGCACCTATCGCCTGACCGATGCTTGGAGCCTGTACGGCGCCTATACCTACAACGACTCCAAGTACGAGGACGACGTCGTCGACGGGACCGGCAAGGTTACGGTCCGCACCAAGGGTAAGACCGTCGTCAACACGCCCAAGAACATCTTCAAGGGCGAGATCGCGTTCGACCAGGCCGGCTTCTTCGCCAAGCTGGGCGTCGCCTATACCGATAAGCGCTACTACACCTACGAGAACATCGGCGGTCAGGCTCCGTCCACGACCGTGGCCGACCTGACCCTCGGCTATCGCTTCCCCGAGGAAGGCTGGGGCAAGGGCCTGGAAGTCCAGGTCAACGTCACCAACCTGACCGACAAGGACTACATCTCGACCATCGGCTCGGGCGGCTTCGTCAACAGCGATCCGAACGGCGAGGCGATGACCGTCCTGCCGGCTCCGCCGCGCCAGGCCTACCTGTCGATCAAGAAGCGCTTCTGATCCATTCGGGGGCCTCTTAAGCCCCCGATCCTTCTTCCCTCTATGACTTGGGCCGGGCGCGCGTCGTCCGGCCCTTTCTTTTTGTCCGGACACGATTTTCGGCCCGTCCGGACACGGTCGCGCTGGCGGTAAGGACGCCGCTCGCTCCAACTGGCGGTATGACCGACACGCTTACATCCCCTGCCTCCGCCCAGACCGCGCCGACCGCCAAGTCCGAGATCCTGGAGATCGTCCGCACCACACTGGCCGGCCTTGCGATCGCCCTGCTGTTCAGGATCGTGCTGTTCCAGCCTTTCACGATCCCTTCCTCCTCGATGGAGCCGGGCTTGGTCGTCGGCGACTACATCATCGTCTCGAAGTTCGCCTATGGCTGGAGCCGCGCCTCCTTGCCCTTCAACCCGCCCCTGCCCGCTGGCCGACTGCTGGGCGGCGCGCCCAAGCGCGGCGACGTCGTGGTCTTCCGCCTGCCGCGCGATCCGAGCCAGACCTGGATCAAGCGCGTGATCGGCCTGCCCGGCGACCGCATCCAGGTCCGTGGCGGCCAGGTGTTCGTCAATGACCAGCCTCTGCCCCAGACGCCGATGACCGTTGTCCAGGACCATGACGATCCGTATCGCCCGGTGCTCGAGGTTGGCGAGCGTCAGCCTGACGGCCGCTCGTACGTCACCTATGATGGCGGCGCCGGACAGCCCGGGGACGACACCGACGTCTATGTCGTACCCGAAGGTCGCTACTTCATGATGGGCGACAACCGCGACAACTCGCTGGACAGCCGCTGGCCCCGCGAGCTTGGCGTCGGCCTGCTGCCGGCCGACAATATCGTGGGCAAGGCCGAATGGGTGCTGGCGTCGTGGAAACCCGGCGCGGCGATCTATAAGCCGTGGACCTGGCTGAACCTGCAGTGGGATCGCTTCGTTCGGCCGATTCGTTAGTCGCGTCAGCGCGCCTTGAACTCGTCCAGGTTGAGGACGCCGTCATGATTGGCGTCCAGACGCTGGAAGGCCGCGTCCGAGCCGGACGGCCGCGCGAGCGACGGGGCGGCGACGGCGCCCACGGCCAGGCCCGCCAGAGCCGCCGCCGCGATACGCCAAGCCAAGCTGCGGCGGCGGGTCGTCGTCGGAGCGCGAAGGTCCTGCTCGATGAAGTCGCGCAACGCCTCGCTGGCCGTGCGCCGCGTCTCCTGGCAGCGCGCCATGAACGCCGCCTTGGTCTGCGGCGGCAGGCGGATCTCGAGGGTCTCGGTCTTCTTGGGCGGCCTGCCGACGGGCATGGGGCGTCTCCGATATTCGGACCGCCATCTTCGAGCCGCTCGGCGCAAAAGAAAAGCCCGGCCAAACGACCGGGCTAAAAGTTCATAGGGAGGAAACGCCCAGGAAGGGCAGAGGCGCTCGGCACCTCACGGGTTGTTGTTAGCGCTAACACGGGTGCGATTGCAAGCGATTCCTGTGCGGCGAGGCGCCACAGAGCGCAGAAAATTTTCCCACCGCTTTACGGCTCAGCGAAGAGGTCATACCAGTGTTACCGCTACCGCCTCAGGCGGAGTGGGAGAGAAACGCTGATGATGTTGCGTACGCGTCGATCGCTGGCCGCCCTGGCCCTATCCTTCGCCATGGCCTTGCCGCTGGGCGCTCACGCCGCGGAGGCGCGAGACCGCTGGGTCGGCGCCTGGGCCAGCGCCCAACTGGCGCCGGACGCCAAGAATAGCCTCGCTCCCGAAGATTATCGCGACGCCACCCTGCGACAGGTCGTGCGACTGAGCCTGGGCGGCGAGAAGCTGCGGATCCGCCTGTCCAACACCTTCGGTACGCGCCCGCTGACCATCCAGGCGGCGCACGTCGCGGTCTCCGCCGCGCTCGACAGCGCCAAGATCAAGCCCGAGACCGACCGCGCCCTCACCTTCTCGGGACGGACGGAGGTCACCATTCCAGCCGGCGCCGAATACTGGTCCGACCCCGTCACCCTGAAGGTCGCGCCCCTGACCAGCCTGGCGATCAGCCTGCGCTATGTCGAGGCGCCCGACGTGCAGACCGGCCACCCCGGCTCGCGCGCGACGTCCTACGTCCTGGCCGGCGACCACGTGGCGGACGCGGATCTGCCCGGCGCCAAGACCGCCGACCGTTGGTTCCAGATCGCGGGCGTCGAGGTGGTCCCGACGGCGAAGACGGCTCGCGCCATCGTCGCCTTCGGCGACAGCATCACCGACGGCTACGGCGTCCAGCCCAACACCAACCTGCGCTGGACCGACGCCCTGATCGAGCGGCTGAAGGGCAAGGATCTGGCCGTCCTGAATCTCGGCATCGGCGGCAACCGCGTCCTGCTCGACGGCCTGGGCCCCAACGCCCTGGCGCGCTTCGAGCGTGACGTGCTGAGCCAGCCGGGCGTCACCCATCTCGTCCTGCTGGAGGGCGTCAACGACCTCGGCACGCTGACTCGCGAGGCTCCCGCGACGCCCGAGGCCCGCAAGGCCGTGGTCGAGCAGGTGATCGCCGCCTACCGCCAGATGATCGACCGCGCCCGCGCGCGAGGGATCAAGGTGATCGGCGCGACGATCCTGCCTTACGGCGGCTCGGCCTACTATCACCCCGGCCCCGAGAGCGAGGCGGACCGCCAGGCCATCAACGCCTTCATCCGCGCGCCCGGAAACTTCGACGGCGTCATCGATTGGGACAAGGCCCTCCGCGACCCGGCCAGGCCGACCCACCTGCTGGCGGCCTACGACAACGACGGCCTGCATCCCAACCTGGCGGGCTACAAGGCGATGGCCGAAGCCATTTCGCTCAGCCTGTTCAACGCGAAATAATATCCGAATAAATCCGATCTCCCCGGCGAATGCCGGGGCCCAGATCCATCCGGAGAGTCAGACGTGCTTGCGCCCAAAATCAAAGCTAAGGCCGTTGGCGCTCCGCGTTCGATCTGGTCCCCGGCATTCGCCGGGGAGGTCGGAAAGTGGTTGAGCGTAGCTGGACTTGTCCTGAGCACCACCGCCGCCCACGCCGCGCCCAAGCCGGTGATCGCCGTCACCTGGGACGACCTGCCGGCCCACAGCGCCCTGCCGCCCGGAATCACCCGGGTCCAGATCGCAGCCGACCTGCTGAAGGCCTCCGCCGACGCCAAGGCCCCCGCCTTCGGCTTCATCAACGGCGTGCAGACCGAGCGCGAACCCGCCTCGACGCCGGTGCTGAAGATGTGGCGCGACGCGGGCCAGCCGCTGGGCAACCACACCTGGTCGCACCCGAACCTCGCCGCCCTGACGCCCGAGCAGTTCACGGCCGAGATCGCCCAGAACGAGCCGATGCTGAAGGACCTGATGGGGGGCCAGGACTGGCGCTGGCTGCGCTACCCGTTCCTGTCGGAAGGCGACACGCCCGAGAAGCGCTTGGCCGTCCGCCAGTGGCTCGCCGCCCACCGCTACAAGATCGCCAGCGTGACGATGAGCTTCGACGACTGGGCCTTCAACGAGCCCTACGCCCGCTGCGCGGCCAAGGGCGACCAGGCCGCCATCGCCGAGCTGGAGAAGCGCTATCTAGACGGCGCGGCCACCGTGGCCGACCGCTCGCGCGCCATGGCCAAGACGCTCTACGGCAAGGACATTCCCTACGTCCTGCTGATGCACGCCGGGGCGTTCGACGCGCGCATGGCGCCGCGCCTGTTCCAGCTTTATCGAGACAAGGGCTTTGGCTTCACGACGCTGAAGAAGGCGCAGAAGCATCCGTTCTACAAGACCGACGTCGATCCCAGCCTGCCGCCCCAGCCCACCACGCTGGACGACGCGCTGAAGGCCATCGGCTTGCCCGCGCCGCCCAAGCCGGTGGACGTCGAGGCGCTGACGAACTTCTGCCGGTAGCGCCCCCACCGTCTCGCTGCTCGTCGCAGCGATCCACCTCCCCCGCATGCGGGGGAGGATGAGCGGCTTCCTCCTCACCCGCGCAACGGGGGAGGTGGCGCGGCGCCAAGCGCCGTGACGGAGGGGGCGCTGCGTTTCAGCCCTGAAACAACTTCACTGCTGACAACCGCCGCGCTCACGCATAGCGTCGCGCGCCATGATCAGACCCTCGCTCACGGCGCTCGCGGCCGTCCTCGCCCTCTCCTCCCCCGCCCTGGCGGAAAAACTCACCCCCGAACGCATCTTCGCCGATCCGAGTCTCTCGGGTCCTACGGCCAAGGGCGTGGCGCTGTCGCCGGACGGCAAGCGGGTCACCTATCTGAAGGCCAAGCCCGACGCCGCCAACGTGCAGGACCTGTGGGCGGCCGACGTGAAGGGCGGCGAGCCCTACCGCCTGATCGACTCGGCCGCCCTGTCGTCCGGGACCAAGGAGCTCTCGGAGGCCGAGAAGGCCCGCCGCGAACGCGCGCGCGTCGCCGCCACCCGCGGCATCGTCGAGTACAGCTGGGACAAGCAAGGGCGCTTCATCCTGGTGCCGCTGGACGGCGACCTCTATCTGGACAGCGTCGCCGACGGGAAGGTCTCGCGCCTGACCGAGACCCCGGGCGACGAGGTCGACGCCAAGGTCTCGCCCAAGGGCGGCTACGTCTCGTACGTCCGCGACCAGAACCTCTACATCAAGCCGCTTACGGGCGGGGCCGAGACGGCCCTGACCACCGAGGGCAAGGACGCGCTTTCGTTCGGGACCGCGGAGTTCATCGCCCAGGAGGAGCTCGACCGCTTCACCGGCTATTGGTGGAGCCCGGACGAGGCCCGCATCGTCTACACCCGCGTCGATGAGAGCGGCGTCGACATCGTGCCGCGCGCCGACATCGGCCCCAGCGGCGCGACCATCGTCAACCAGCGCTATCCGCGCGCCGGCCGGCCCAACGCCGTGGTCGAGCTGTTCGTCCGCGACCTCGCCTCGGGCGCGGTCCGCAAGCTGGATCTCGGCGCGAACAAGGACATCTACCTGGCCCGCGTCGACTGGTCGGCCGACGGCAAGACCGTGTACGTCCAGCGCCTGACACGCGACCAGAAGACCCTCGACCTGATCGCCTTCGACGCGGCGACCGGCCAGGGCCGCACGATCCTGACCCAGACCGACCCGCACTACATCGAGGTCGCTGACGACTTCCAGCCGTTGAAGGACGGCTCGTTCCTGTGGTCGTCGGAGCAGGACGGTAACCGCCACCTCTACCGCTACGCCGCCGACGGCAAGCTGATCGCCCAGATCACCAAGGGCGACTGGCCGGTCTCTGCCCTGGAGGGCGTCGACGAGGCCCGCAAGGTCGCGATCTTCGCCGCCTCGATGGACACGCCGCTGGAGCGCCGCCTGTACGAGATCAGCTATGCCAAGCCGGGGAAGCCCAAGGCCCTGACGCCGGCCGGCGGCTGGTGGTCGGCCAAGGTCGCCAGCACCGGCGGCGCCTTCGCGGCGTCCTACAGCGATCCGAAGACCCCGCCCCAGACCGCGCTCTATTCGGCCGACGGCAAGCGCGTCCGCTGGATCGAGGAGAACAAGCTGGCAGAGGGTCATCCCTACTGGCCCTACGCGGCCAACCTGCCGGTTCCGGAGTTCGGCAGCCTGAAGGCCGCCGACGGCGAGACCCTGTATTACGAGATCCTCAAGCCGACCAATTTCGACCCCGCCAAGAAGTATCCGGCGATCGTCTCGGTCTATGGCGGCCCGCACGCCCAGCGCGTGATGAAGAGCTGGCAGAGCCCGTCCGAGCGCACCTATCTCGAAGCCGGCTATGTGATCTTCAAGCTGGACAACCGTGGCAGCGGCAACCGTTCGGCCAAGTTCCAACGCGCCCTCGACCGCCGCATGGGCACGGTCGAGGTTGAGGATCAGCTGCAGGGCGCCAAGTTCCTGGCCAGCCTGCCCTACGTCGATCCCGACAAGCTGGGCGTGATGGGCTGGTCGTACGGCGGCTTCATGACCCTGATGCTGATGACGGCCGAGAACACGCCGTTCAAGGCCGGCGCGGCCGGCGCGCCGCCGACGGAGTGGAGCCTCTACGACACCGCCTATACCGAGCGCTACATGGGCAAGCCGGACGAGAACAAGGCCGGCTACGCCTATGCCGACATCAACACGCGCCTGGATAAGCTGAAGCCCGGCAGCCTGCTGCTGCTGCACGGCATGGCCGACGACAACGTGATCCTGGAAAACAGCACTCGCGTCATGGCGGCCCTGCAGAAGAAGGCGGTGCCGTTCGAGATGGCGCTCTATCCCGGCGAGCGCCACAGCGCCGGCAGCGGCAAGTCCAAGGGTCTTAGCGTGCTGAAGACACACTTGGACTTCTTCGATCGCAAGCTGAAGGGCGGCCAGTAAGGCCTCTTTCCCGCGCGGTTTAGGCCGCGCGGGCCCTGCGGCGACGTGCGGCGCCGGTAAGACCCCATGTCGCAGGGCCTTCAAGTGTCTTAACCATTACTCTTGTCCTCAGGTTGTGAGGCAAGACCATGAGCAAGACCCACGCTGACGCCGTCGAATGGCTGATCGAGACCGTCAAGGAAGCCCTTGAGAACGGGACCGCGACCGAGGACGATCTGCAGGAATGGCTGCTGGCCGCGGTGCTCCTTGAGGAGATGGCGGTCGAGGAAGAAGCCGAAGCCCGAGCGCTCGACGCCTGGACCGACGCCTCACCGACGATCCACTAGACCTCGCGCGGCCAAGGCCGCTTGACTTCCGTAGCGAAAGAAAACGAACTTTCGCGCCATGACCTCCTACACCGAGCTGCTTGCCGGCGTCACCGCCACCGGGACGGGCTACGCCGCCCACGTCACCGACGACTGGAGGCAGGGGCGCACCACCTATGGCGGGCTGTCGGCCGCGCTCTGCGTCGAGGCGGCGCAGCGCGCCTTTCCCGACGCCCCGCCGCTACGCTCGGCCCAGTTCGCCTTCGTCGGCCCGGCCGCGGGCGAGCTGTCGATCGATGTGAAGATCCTTCGCCAAGGCAAGTCGACCCTATTCGCCAGCGTCGACCTGGTGGGCGAACAGGGCGTGGCCACCCACGCCACCCTGACCTTCGGCGCGGCCCGCGAGTCGCACCTGTCCTACGAGGACGTCCCCTGCCCCGTCGTCGCGCCGCCCGACCAGTGCGAGCCGTTCCATAAGGGCGACACCAGCATGGCGCCCAGCTTCATCCGTCAGTTCGACTTCCGCGTGGCGGGCGGCGGACGGCCGGGTTCGGGCGAGCCGCCGGAATATCTGCTGTGGATCCGCCACCGGGAT
Source organism: uncultured Caulobacter sp. (assembly GCF_937900395.1). Lineage (GTDB taxonomy): Bacteria > Pseudomonadota > Alphaproteobacteria > Caulobacterales > Caulobacteraceae > Caulobacter. The sequence continues at coordinate 11,985 of NZ_CALCDX010000201.1, read as the reverse complement.
CCCGCCGCCACCTCGCTCTCGGCCCTGATCGCCCTGGGCGACGCCCCGCCACCGCCGGCCATGACCTTGTTCCGGCAGTTTGGCCCGGTCTCGACCATGACCTGGTCCCTGGACGTGGTCGGCCTGCCGGATCCGAACGACGACGGCTGGCGCCTGCTGCGCAGCCGCGCCGAAGCCATTGGCCACGGCTACTCGACCCAGGAGATGCATCTGTGGGACGCCAAGGGCCGCCCGCTGATCCTGGCGCGGCAGAATGTTGCGGTGTTCGTCTAGATCGCGACAAACGACATTCGCGCCTCTTGGCGAACGCGGAATTCTGCCCCCATGCTCCCGCCTCGGTCGCCGCTAGAGTCGCGGCCGCGCGAGGGGAAACGTCCATGACCAAGATCGCCTGCCTGGCCGGCGCGGCCGCCCTGGCCCTGCTCGCCACGAGCGCTCACGCCCAGTCGGCGGAGGACGCGACCAAGGCGGCGCTGGCGGCGATCCAGGCCAAGAACCCGACGCTGCATGCGGTGATTGGCGCCAACCCCAACGCCCTGGCCGACGCCAAGGCCCTGGACGCCGAGCGCAAGGCCGGCAAGGTCCGCTCGGCGCTGCACGGCGTTCCGATCCTCCTGAAGGACAACATCGAAAGCGCCGATCCCTTGCCCACCACGGCCGGCTCGCTGGCGCTGAAGGACAACGTCACCGGCCGCGACGCCCCGATCGCCAAGCGCCTGCGTGACGCCGGCCTGGTGATGCTGGGCAAGGCCAACCTGTCGGAATGGGCCAACATCCGCTCGAACCATTCGATCAGCGGCTGGAGCGCGGTCGGCGGCACCGTTCGCAACCCCTACGTCTTGGACCGCAGCGCCTGCGGCTCGTCCAGCGGTTCGGGCGCGGCGGTGGCGGCGGGCCTCGCGCCCCTGGCCATCGGCACCGAAACCGACGGCTCGATCACCTGCCCGGCGGCGATCAACGGCCTGGTGGGCCTGAAGCCGACGGTCGGCCTCGTCTCGCGCACGCACATCGTGCCGATCAGCCACAGCCAGGACACCGCGGGCCCGATGACCACCACGGTCGAGGACGCGGCCAAGGTGCTGACCATCATCGCCGGCTCCGATCCCGCCGACCCGGCCACCAAGGACGCCGACGCCCACAAGACCGACTACGTCAAGGGCCTCTCGAAGGACTCTCTGAAAGGCGTGAAGCTGGCCGTGGCGCGGTTCTATACCGGTTACTCGCCCAAGACCGACGCGGTGTTCGAGCGAGCGCTAAAGGACCTGCAGGCCCAGGGCGCGACCCTGGTCGAGGTCAAGGACTTCGACGAAGGCCCGGTCGGCAAGGCCGAGGGCGTGGTGCTGTACACCGAACTCAAGGCCGACATGGCGACCTACCTGGCCTCGACCGATCCGAAGAAGGTCCCGACCCGCACGCTGGCCGACCTGATCGCCTTCAACAAAGCCACGCCTAAGGAATTCGAGTGGTTCGGCCAGGAGACCTTCGAGAAGGCCGAGAAGACCAAGGGCCTGGCTGACCCCGACTACCTGAAGGCTCTGGCCGACTCCAAGCGCCTGGCGGGTCCGGAAGGCATCGACAAGATCCTGAAAGACACCGGCGCCATCGCCATCGTCGCCCCGACCACGGGTCCGGCCTGGACCATCGACCCGCTGAACGGCGACAACTACGGCGGCTCGGCCACCACCTTGCCCGCCGTGGCCGGCTATCCGCACCTGACGGTGCCGATGGGCGACGTCACCGGCCTGCCCGTGGGCCTCTCCTTCATCGGCCCGGCCTGGAGCGAGAAGCTGCTGCTGAACCTCGGCTACGCGTATGAGCAGGCCACGCACCACAGGAAGCCGCCGACGTACCTGAAGACGATCGCGCCGTAGGGGCGTTAGAGGGTGGCGCGCCCCGCATGGATTGTTATATTATAACAATGAAACAGGCCTCCCCCTCCAGCCCACCCAGCCTCTTCAACCGCGAGCTGGCTGACGCCTACGATCGCCGGAACAGCGCGCTCGCCCCCATCTCTGATGGCTTGCACTTCCTGCTGCGGCTGGTTTTGGCGGACCTGCCCGCCGATGCGCGCGTTCTGTGCGTGGGCGTGGGAACCGGCGCGGAGATCCTGTCGCTGGCCAAGGCGTATCCGGGCTGGTCGTTCGTGGGCGTCGATCCCTCCGAGGATATGCTAGCGGTGGGGCGCGGCCGGCTCGAACAGGCTGGAGTGCTGGATCGCTGCCAGCTTCTTCACGGATACGTCCAAGATGCGCCGCGCGACGGTTTCGACGCCGTCGTCAGCCTGCTTGTGGCGCACTTCATCAAGCGCGAAGACCGCCTCGCCTTCTATTCCGCCATTCATGACCGCCTGAGGCCCGGCGGGCATTTCGCCAGCGCCGAGATCACCGGCGACCTAGACGCTCCGGAGTTTCCCGATGTGCTGGAGGACTGGAAACGTGTCCAGGTCCTGATGGGCGCCACGCCGGAATCGTTGAGCACACTGGCCGACACGCTGCGCAACGCACTCAGCGTCCTGTCTCCGGCCGAGACGGAAGCCTTGTGGCGGGCCGCTGGTTTCCCCAAGCCAGTCCCGTTCTTCCAGGCCTTCATGATCAGAGGCTGGCACGCCCAACGCGCTTGATGACCGCGCCTGAAGGGCGCTTGGGATAGGTCGGCAACTCTTGAAGGGTCTGGAACGAGGCCTCCCCGGCGCGCGCCGGGGAGGCCTTCCCCCTCACCGCCCCGTCGGCATGTCCTTGAACGCCACGTCCTTGTCGACGCGGACGTCGCCCGGCAGGCCCAGGACCCGTTCGGCGATGATGTTCTTGAGGATCTCGTCCGTGCCGCCGGCGATGCGCAGCCCAGGCGCCCACATCAGGCTCTGCTGGAAAGCCGCTTCGGCCGGGGCCTGGTCGGGATCGACGAGGATGCCGTACTGGTCTTCCATCTCGACGGCGGTGTTGGCCAGCTCCTGCAGCTGGTTGGCCGAGATGATCTTGCCGATCGAGCTTTCCGGCCCCGGCGTCTGGCCGCGCGACAGGGCGGTCATGGTGCGGAAGCGGGTGAACTTCAGGCCTTCCGACTGCACGTACCAGTCGGCCAGCTTGTCGCGGAAGCCCTGGTCCTTCAGCGCCGGACCGGCCACGCACGACAGTTCGCGGGCCAGCTTCATGATCTCGCGATAGTTCGGACCGGCCGAGCCGCCGACCGCCAGGCGCTCGTTCATCAGGGTGACCAGGGCCACCTTCCAGCCGTCGCCGACCTCGCCCAGGCGCTGGCTGTCCTTGACGCGCAGGTCGGTGAAATAGACCTCGTTGAACTCGCGCCCGCCCGACATCTGGTGGATGGGCCGGCACTCGACCGCGGCGTCGCGCATGTCGATCCAGAACATCGTCAGGCCCTTGTGCTTGGGCACGTCGGGGTCCGTCCGGGTCAGCAGGATGCCGTAGTCGCAATAGTGCGCGCCGGTGGTCCAGACCTTCTGGCCGTTGATCACCCACTCGTCGCCGTCCTTGACGGCGCGCGTGCGCAGCGCCGCGACGTCCGAGCCGCCGGCCGGTTCGGAGAACAGCTGGCACCAGATCTCCTCGCCGCGCACGGCCGGGCCGACGAAGCGCTTCTTGGTCTCGCCGTCGGCGAAGGCCATGACCGTCGGCACGCACATGCCCAGACCGATCGTGAAGTAGCCGTAGCCAAGGCCGGCCTTGGTCTCCTCCTGGCCGAAGATCACCGACTGGATCGGCGTGCCGCCGCCCCCGCCGATGGCCGCCGGCCAGGTGATGCAGGCATAGCCCGCCGAGGCCTTGGTCGCCTGCCAGTCCTTGGCGGCGGCCATGTGGTCGGGCGTGTTCGGCTTCAGCTCGCCCCACTTGGCGCGGTGCGCGGCGGCGTGCTCGGCGAGCCAGGCGCGAGCCTTCTCGCGATAGGCCGCTTCTTCCGGGGAGTCGTTGAAATCCATGATCCTGTTCCTCCCTTAGGCTGCGTTCTTCTGTTCGAGCTGGCTGACCAGCCGCTCCTTCCAGACCTTGGGCGCGCCGGCGACCAGGCTGAGCTGCCGCGAGCGGCGGTAGTAGAGGTGGCAGTCGACGTCCCAGGTGAAGCCCATGCCGCCGTGCACCTGGATGTTCTCCTTGCTGGCGAACCAGAAGGCCTCAGACGCGGCGATGCGCGCCGCCGAGGCCGCGATCGGCAGCTCGGGCGCGTCGTCGTTCAGGGCCCAGGCGCCGTAATAGGCGTTGGAGCGGGCGACCTCGTTCTTGACGTACATGTCGGCCAGCTTGTGCTTGATGGCCTGGTAGCCGGCGATCACGCGACCGAAGGCGTAGCGGCCCAGCGCGTATTCGCGAGCCATCTCCAGGCAGCGATCGGCGCCGCCCAGTTGCTCAAAGGCCAGCAAGACGGCGGCGCGATCCAGGATCGCCTGGACGATCTCGAAGCCCGCGCCCGCGTCGCCGATCCGCTCGGCGGCCGCGCCGGCGAAGGTCAGCTTGGCGACGCTGCGGGTGGGATCGAGGCTCTTCAGGGTTTCACGCGTCACGCCCGCACCGGTCAGGTCGACCAGGAACAGGCCAGGACGGCCGCCCTCGCTGGCCAGCACCAAGGCGACGCCCGCGACGTCGCCATCGGTGACCGGAATCTTGGTTCCGGAGAGTTTTCCGCCCTCGACGCGACACTGCAGGCTGGCGGGACCGACCACACCGGGCCCCTCCGAGCTCGCCAGGCAGCCGATCAGCTCACCGGCGGCGACGCGCGGCAGGATCGACGCCTTCTGAGCGTCGGAGCCGAAGGCCATGATCCCTTCGGCGAGGACATAGACGGTCGAGGCGAACGGGATCGGCGCGACGGCGCGGCCCAGCTCCTCGGCGATAGCGCAGAGCTCGACGCGGCCCAGCCCCAGGCCGCCGAACTCTTCGGGAATGCAGGCGCCCAGCCAGCCCTGCTCGGCCACGCCCTTCCACAGCTTCTCGTCAAAGGCGCACTCGGCGTTGTCGAGCACCCCGCGCACTACGGCGACGTCACAATGGGCGGCGAGGAATTTGCGCGCCTCGTCCTTCAGGAACTTCTGGTCGTCCGAATAGTCGAAATCCACTGGATCCTCCCTGGACCGGGCTCTTTCGGCCGGCCTCGGGAGCACACTGAACGACGTTCACGCGAAGGGAAAGCCTGCCCCGGCGTCAAGAAATTCAGGCCGCGACAGAGGCCTCCGGCGCCGCGTCCGGGCGCGCCTGGAACATGCCCTTGCGCCACGCCTTCCACAGCACCACGACGGCGACCGAGGTCCCGACCACCATCGCCGGCAGCGACGCTTCGGGTCCGAAGGCCCCGCCGCTTAGGAACTCTGGCGCGCCCGGCTTGGGCGTGCTGACCAGCCAGCTCTCCTTGACCGGAATGCCCGACACCGACGCGCCCCAGATCCAACCCTGGGTGAAGTTCCAGGCGGCGTGAACGCCGATCGACATCCATAGGCGCCCCGTCAGCAGGTAGAAGCCCGCCAGCATCAGGCCAGCCTCGATGGCGATGGCGACGGCGGCGGTCAGGGTGGCGTTGGGATTGGCCAGGTGCAGCGCGCCAAACAGCAGGGCCTGCAGCGCCAAGGCCGGCCAGATCCCGAAGGCCCGCATCAGTAGACGCAGAACGATCGCGCGCATCAGCAGCTCCTCCATCACACCGGATTCGACCGCCATGGCGATCGTGCCCCAGGGCGAGGCCTCGCGCGGACCGCTGATCTCGTAGACGCCCAGCACATACAGGCCGCCGACCGCGGCGCTCAGCATCAGGGCGCCGATCAGCAGGCCCAGAACCAGGTCCAATGGCGCCGGCTTCAGGCTCAACTCCTCGGGCCAACGCCCTTCGGCGAGCCGGACGATCAGCGCGTAGAGACCAAGACCAGCAAGGCAGATGGCCGTGACTTCCAGCACCTCCAACGCGCGACCGCCACCCTGGAACAGGGGATTTCCGACGGCCTGGGCGCCGGCGTAGACGATCGCGAAGATCACGAAGAGCACGGCCATCCAGCCGAAGGAGCGCAGCCAACGCAAAGGCCCAGGGTGCAGCACCCGCTCGCGCCCGACCTCCAGCCCCCGTTGACCGTCCATCCCGACCAGCTCCCATCGTCCAAGTCGAAACTTGGCCGCTATTTCGGCCATGACTGTCAAGCGCAACCGTCGGAGGGGTCCGACCGCGGACACCACGCCCGCCTTAGAAGCCACGGTACGCAGATTCCAACGCCGTCGATTCTGCGCCTTTGGACAAGAAACGAGCGGTAAACTCAGTCCGGCAAGGTTAGACAAGTCGTTATACGGTTGTATAAATGCACCAAAGGTTGAGCTGCTCGCGCTACTTGGGGAAATATTTGCTCTTACAGTATGCGCATCGATAAGCCATGCTCGCAGAACGCGATTCTCCGAAAGCCATGGCCAAGGCTCACTTCAAGAAAAACCAGCGTGTATGGGTAGATAGCGTCGGCGCCTGGGCGACCGTCGAGCGCGTCGTACCCGCATGGGTCGGTGGTTTGACTGAACCGGTTCGCGTGACCTACGACGTCGGCCTCGGCCGCATGTTTCATGCGTTCGAATTGACCGCCGATCCCCGAGACGCTCCAGACCCGCCAAGCCAGGAGAACTGGCGCGTGGCGCGCGGCCCCAATCGCTGGCGGGACCGCGACGAGACCCCGCGCCATCCGATCCCCGGCACATACCCGATCGTGTATACCGATCCCCAGGACTGGGGCGGATGGCGCGTGCCGCGATCGGAATACGACCGAGACCCCGCCCGCATCGAGTCCCAGGCGCGAATGATCGCCGCCGCGCCGAAGATGCGCGCTCTGATCCAGGACCTTATCACCCTGATCGCCAACGACGCGGCGACGCCCGAGGTGCTGCGCGGCCTGGCCCGCCGCGCGGCGACGCTGGAACTGGAACTGCGGGACCTGCACGGCGACGAAGCGGCCCTCGCCAAGCTGAAATCCACGCCCGCCGCCGCCGAAGCCCCGCCGGCGCGGCCCCCGGCGGCGGTGACACCGGTTACACCTCCGCCGACGCCGCAGGACTTCAAGGCGCCCTCGCTTTCAGAACGCATGGCCGCGCTCGAACGCGAACTGAACCTTCGCCCGCGCGCCCAGGCCTTTACGCCCGCGCCGCGCCGCGCCACCCCCACGCCGGCGCCAGACTCCCCGGACAGCGTCGTTCCGACGCATTTCCTGCGGGGACGTCCCAAGTAATTGCGCCCGGCGCTGGCGCAAACGTTCCGGCGGGCTTAGCTAAAGGCCATGCGCACCGATACGCCTCAGCCGATCCGGCTCGCCGATTACAGCCCCTTCCCGTTTGCGATCGAGACCACGCGGCTGGTCTTCGACCTGCATCCATCCGCGACCCGGGTCCGAGCCGAGCTGGCCGTGCGCCGCATCGGCGCGCCCGGCGAGGCGCTGACGCTGAACGGCGAGCGTCTGAAGCTGCTGTCGATCGCCATCGACGGGCAGGCGCTGAGCGCCAATCAGTACGTCGCCGACGCCGAGCATCTGACCGTCCACGAAGTCCCTGACCAGTTCGTCCTGACGACCGAGGTCGAGATCGATCCGCTGGCCAACAAGGCCCTGACCGGCCTCTACATGTCCGGCGGTCGCTTCTGCACGCAATGCGAGGCCGAGGGCTTCCGGACCATCACCTACTTCCCCGACCGCCCGGACGTGTTGAGCCGTTTCAGCGTGCGGATCGAGGCCGACGGCGGCCTGCCGCACCTGCTGAGCAACGGCAACCTGGTCGACCAGGGGACGCTGGAAGGCTCGCGACACTTCGCCGAGTGGGTCGATCCCTTCCCCAAGCCCTCGTACCTGTTCGCCCTGGTGGCGGGCGACCTTGACGTGGTGACCGACAGCTTCGTGACCATGAGCGGTCGCGAGGTGGCGCTGAAGATCTTCGTCGATCCTGGCCAGGCCTCGCGCGCCACCTATGCTCTGGACAGCCTCAAGCGCGCGATGAAGTGGGACGAGGAGGCGTTCGGCCGCGAGTACGACCTCGACCTCTTCATGATCGTCGCCGTCCGCGACTTCAATTTCGGGGCCATGGAGAACAAGGGGCTGAACATCTTCAACAGCTCCTTGCTGCTGGCCGACCCGCAGACCGCCACCGACGCCGACTACGAGCGGATCGAGGCCGTGGTCGCCCACGAATACTTCCACAACTGGACCGGCAACCGCATCACCTGCCGCGACTGGTTCCAGCTATGCCTGAAGGAAGGCTTCACCGTCTTCCGCGACCAGAGCTTCAGCGCCGACATGCGCGGGGCGGCCGTGCAACGGATCAAGGATGTCAGGGTTCTGCGCGCCCGGCAGTTCGCGGAGGACGCCGGTCCGCTGGCCCACCCCGTGCGCCCGTCCAGCTATCTGAAGATCGACAACTTCTACACCGCGACGATCTACGAGAAGGGCTCCGAGATCATTCGGATGCTGAAGACCCTGCTGGGCGCGGAAGCGTTCCGGAAGGGCTGTGACCTGTACTTCGACCGGCACGATGGCCAGGCGACGACCGTCGAAGCGTTCATCGCCTGCTTCGCCGAAGCGTCCGGCCGCGACCTGTCGAACTTCTTCGCCTGGTATGAGCAGGCCGGCACGCCGACGGTGACCATCGCCAGCGACTACGACGCCGACGCCCAAGTGCTGACGCTGAGCCTGCGCCAGTCGACCGCGCCCACGCCCGGCCAGCCCACCAAGAAGGCCCTGCCGATCCCCATCGCCATCGGCCTGCTGTCGTATGACGGCGAAGCGCTGCGCGACACCGAGGTGGTGGTGCTGGATCAGGACGCCATGACCGTGCGCTGGGAGGGGGTGCCCAAGCCGCCGGTTCTCTCGGCCCTTCGCAACTTCTCGGCGCCGGTGAACCTGAAGACCGATGCTCGGCCGTCCGACCGTTATGTGCTGCTGGCCTCGGACACTGACCTCTTCAACCGGTGGGAAGCGGGCCAGACCCTGGCGCGCGACCTGATCCTGAGCCGAGCCGCCGGCGCGCCCGACGAGGTCGGCGAGGAACGCTACGCCGAGGGCCTGGGCCGCGCGCTGGTCGACGACGCGTCCGAACCCGCCTTCAAGGCGCTGCTGCTGGCCCTGCCTTCGGAGCCGGACCTGGCGCTGATCTCCGAGCCTACAGATCCGCAGGCTCTGCATGACGCGCGCGACGCCCTGCGCACCCGCATCGCCGTCCACCTGGGCGATCTGCTTCGCCGGCTGTTCGGCGAGATGCAGAACGAAGGCGAGTTCTCGCCCGACGCTCAGGCCGCGGGTCGCCGCGCCCTCGGCGCCGCGTGCGCGGACATGCTTTCGGCCGACCCGCACGCGGACAACCTGGCGCGCCTGACCGGCCGCTACGAGGCCGCGCGCAATATGACCGACATGATCAGCGGCCTGAACGCCTTGATCTCGGTGGGCGGTCCCACGCGCGACAGCGCCGTCGCCCACTTCCATCAGGCCTGGCGGAACGAGCCCCTGGTGATGGACAAATGGTTCGCCGCCCAGGCGCGCGATCCTAACCCCGACGCCCTGGATCGCGTGATCGGCCTGACCAAGAACGCCGATTTCGAGCCGACCAATCCCAATCGCCTGCGCGCCCTGGTCTCGACCTTCGCCCACTTCAATCCCGCCCGCTTCCACGATCCCAGCGGGGCCGGCTACCGGTTCCTGGCGGACCAGATCTTGTCGGTCGATGCGTTCAACCCGATGACGGCGGCGCGGCTGATCGAGCCCCTGGGCGCCTGGCGGCGGTACAAGCCGGAACTCGGCGCGCTGATGCGACAAGAACTCGAACGCATCGCGGCGCATCCGGACCTGTCCAAGAATGTTCTGGAGCTGGTCACCAAGTCCTTGGCCTAGGTCGAAGAACGCTGGGATCCCAGTTCATTGCGACTAATACGCCCATCCGCGCGGATTTGACGGTTCTGCGGTGACGTCGATGCGGCCCGTAAGTTAGATTCACCTTCTGGCGAAGTGACTCGCCGGGGGTGTTCCACGGGAGTCGTGCGTTTGGGTAAAGGCAGGGCGAGACACGGAGGGACGGCCAAGGCCGGACCGACCGCGCCCGCGGCCTCGCGGGCGAGCCGTACGCGCGCGCCCTCGCAAAGCTTCGCCCGCATCGCGATCCTGTCGGCCCTGTTGCTGCTGGCCCTCTACACCGCCTTTGGCCTGAAACGCATCGAAGACCAAAGCCGGGCGCAGCCGCGCGCGCCCGGCCTGGCGGCGACGGCCGGGCTGATCGCCGGCCGGGTCGAGACCAACCTCGCGGCGCAGAGAGCGGGACTTTCGGCCGCCGCGGATCTGCTGGCCCGTGACCCCGACGCCACGGCCGACGCCGCCCAGATCGCCTTGCGCGCCGCCGGCGGCGAAGCCGTCGCTGTCGCCGTAGTCGCGCCCGCTGGCGTTCTGGCCGTGGCCGGACGCGACGACGGCGCGGACTGGAAATCGGCGGCCCGCGCGGCCGAGGCGTCCGGCCGAACCGTCTGGATCGGCTCGGTGGGGACCTCCGGCAGGCTTTATGTCACGACCCTGGCGCCGCTCGGCGCGACGCGCGTCGTCCTGATCGCCAGCGGAGACGCTTCCCGGTTGGTCGAGGAGCCGGCGCGCGGCGAAAGCAGCGCCCTCGCCCTCCCCGACGGCTCGCTCGTCGTCGCGCGAGGCGGTCTGGCCCAAGGCGCGACGGCGCTCCGGCAAGCCTTCGCGCTGAAGCCGGAGGTGCTGCGCCGCGCCGCGAGCGGCCTGCGAGGCCGAACCCTCGACGGCAAGCCGATCGACGTCGCCGTCAAGCCGGTTGGCGAAGGCGCTCTGGCGGTCGTTTCGACCGCGCCCAGCGCCGACGAGGACGTCGTTCCGGCCAGCAGCGAGCTCAGCCTGCTCATCCCGCTGGCCGCCGGGATCGCCCTGGCCTTGTTGCTGGTGATCCAGAGCCGCAAGTCCGAGGCGGCCCAGCGCGAATTCATCGATAGCGAACAGCGTTTCCGCCTCGCCGTGGAAGCCGCGCGCTGCGGCATCTGGGAATGGGATCTGAACGCCGACGAGGTGTTCCTCTCGGACGTCACCGGCGCGATGTTCGGCTGGGGCGGCGGCGGCGTGGTTTCGGGCCAGGATATTCTGGACCGCATCGCGCCGGATCATCGCGACAGGCTCCGAAAGGCCCTGGCCAACGCGGCGATGTACGGCGCCTTCGACGTCTCGTTCCGGGTCCCCGCCGCCGCGCAGGGTCAGCGTTCTCTGTGGGTCGATGCGCGCGGCCAAGGCTTCGGCAAGGCGGACGCCGACGGCTATTCCCGGATCATCGGCGTCGCCTTGGACGTTACCGAGGAGCGGGTCGCCCAAGCCCGCGCCCAGGCCGCCGAGAGCCGGCTTCGCGACGCCATCGAGAGCGTCTCCGAGGCCTTCGCCCTCTGGGACCGCCACGGGCGGCTGCTGATGTGCAACCGCAATTACCGCAACGTCTTCTCCCTGGATCCCAAGCTGCTGAAGCCCGGCGCCGCGCGGGCGGAGATCAATCGCCACGCCGCCCGCGCCATCAAGCAGGACCACGCCGCGCCCGACGGCGCCAAGGGCGTGCGGGAGGCCGAATTGCAGGACGGCCGCTGGATCCAGATCAGCGAGCGCCGCACCGCCGAGGGCGGCCTCGTCATGACCGCGGCCGACATCACCGCGATCAAGAACCAGGAAGAGTCCCGCCGCCTGAACGAAGAGCAGCTTCAGAACGCCGTGGCGGGCCTGGAGCGCAGCCAGGAGCAGCTGGCCGAGCTGGCCCGCAAGTACGAGACCGAGAAGGTCAGGGCCGAGGGCGCCAACCGGGCCAAGAGTGAGTTCCTGGCCAACATGTCCCACGAGCTGCGGACGCCGCTGAACGCCATCAACGGCTTCTCCGAGATCATGATGAACGAGATGTTCGGCCCGCTGGGGGACGAACGCTACAAGGGCTACAGCCAGGACATCCACTCGTCCGGCCAGCACCTCCTGGCGCTGATCAACGACATCCTCGACATGTCGAA
>NZ_CALCDX010000200.1 GCF_937900395.1 uncultured Caulobacter sp. | reverse complement strand
CGTCTGGAAGGGCTTCACGCTCAAATATTACGAGAAGCTGTTCAACGACTCCGCCCTGCTGGAGGCCTTCGCCAACAGCCTGACGATCGCGGCGGTCTCGACCGTGATCAGCCTGGTCATCGGCGCTCTGGCGGCGCTCGTTTTGTGGCGCTTCCGCTTCCCGGGCAAGACGGCGCTCGACGGGGCCCTGGCCCTGCCGATCGTGGTGCCCGAGATCTGCATGGGCGTCGCCATGCTGGTGTTCTTCGCCAAGGTCATGCCCTGGCCGCAGGGCCTGCCGTGGCCGCTGAACCTGGGCGCGATCATCATCGCCCACGTCTCGTTCTCGTTCCCGTTCGTGGCGGTGGTCGTGCGGGCCCGCATGGCCAGCTTCAACCGCGAGATGGAGGAGGCCGCCCGTGACCTGGGGGCCGGTGAGTTCCGCACCATCAAGGACGTGATCCTGCCGCACATGGCCCCGTCGCTGGTGGCCGGCGCGCTCTTGGCCTTCACGCTGAGCCTGGACGACTTCGTCATCACCTTCTTCACCGCCGGCCCCGACACGGTGACCTTCCCGGTGAAGGTCTATTCGATGGTCCGCTTCTCGGTGACGCCCGAGGTCAACGCGGCCTCGACGGTGCTGATCGTGCTGACCGTGCTGCTGACCGCGGCGGCGCTGAAACTGCAAGGCGACCCCGCCGCGACGGCGGGTCATGGGGGCGAAAAGCAATGAGCATTTCCCTCAATTCGCTCATCCCCGCGAAAGCGGGGACCCAAGCCGAGCTGGTGGCTTTGCTCGGCATTCGAACTGGCAAGGCCGCTTGGGTCCCCGCTTTCGCGGGGATGAGCGGTGATAAGGGGGCCGAAGGTGAGCGCTGAGCCAAAACCCATCATCACCTTCGAGAACGTCACCAAGCGGTTCGGCAAACTAGCCGCGGTCGACAACGTCACCCTGACCGTCAACGAGGGCGAGTTCTTCGCGCTGCTGGGGCCGTCCGGCTGCGGCAAGACCACCCTGTTGCGGATGCTGGCCGGCTTCGAGACGCCGACCGAGGGGCGGATCCTGATCGACGGCCAGGACATCGTGAACGTGCCGCCGAACAAGCGGCCGGTGAACATGGTGTTCCAGTCCTACGCGGTGTTTCCGCACATGACCGTGGCCGACAACGTCGCCTACGGCCTGAAGGTCGACCGCGTGCCCAAGGCCGAGCGCGACCAGCGCGTGTCCGAGGCGCTGGAACTGGTGCAGCTGGGCGGCCTGGGCGAGCGCAAGCCCGACCAGCTGTCCGGCGGCCAGCGTCAGCGCGTGGCGCTCGCCCGCGCCCTGGTCAAGCGGCCGCGGGTGCTGCTGCTGGACGAGCCGCTGTCGGCCCTGGACGCCAAGCTGCGCGAGCAGATGCGCACCGAGCTCTGCACCCTGCAGGAGAAGGTCGGGATCACCTTCATCATGGTCACCCACGACCAGGACGAGGCGCTCGCGCTCGCCTCGCGCTGCGCGGTGATGAGCAAGGGCGTGCTGCAGCAGGTGGCCACGCCCAGCGACCTCTACGAGTTCCCCAACAGCCGCTTCGTCGCCGACTTCATCGGCCAGGTGAACCTGTTCGAGGGCGTGCTGGCGGTCGACGAGCCCAGCCACGCGGTGATCAAGTCGCCGGACCTGCCGGTCGACATCTTCCTGGACCACGGCGTCACCGGCCCGCGCGGCGGGACGGCCTGGGCCGCGATCCGCCCCGAGAAGATCGAGCTGCACAAGAAGGAGGGCGACGAGCCGCCGAACCTGGGCGATTGCCCGAAAGGCTTCAACGCGGTGGCGGGCGTCATCAAGCACGAGGCCTATCTGGGCGGCTCCTCGACCTACGAGGTGGAGATCGCCGGAGGAAGGCGCGTGAAGGTCCAGCGCTCGAACCTGACCCGCTGGGACCAGGAAGACTTCAAGCTGGGCGAGACGGTGTGGCTGTGCTGGCACGCCTGCTCGCCGGCGGTGCTTCTGTCGTGACCCATGCTTAGCCACAACCCGACCTTCCCGGCGAGCGCCGGGACCCAGATTCAGCCAGAGCGCCCGACGAGGTCGCGCTTACTTGATGCGCCCGCCCGTCAGAGTATGGCGCCTTCGATCTGGGCCCCGGCATTCGCCGGGGAAATCGGAGATCTAGGATGACCGCTCGCCCCGTCGCCGGGATCATCTGCTGCACGCGCACCGTCGGGGTCGAGCCGGCCCAGGCGGTGATGAGCCGCTATGTCGAGGCGACGATGGCCTATGGCGATGTGGCGGCCCTGCTGGTCCCGTCGCTGCCGGGGCGGATGCGGGCGGCCGAGGTCGTCGGGCGGCTGGACGGGCTGATGCTGACCGGCAGCCCCTCGAACCTCGACCCGGCCCTCTATGGCGAGGAGATAGGCGACGCGCCGGGCCCGTTCGACGCGGCGCGCGACGGCATGACCGCCGACCTGATCAAGGCCATGCTGGACCTGGGCAAGCCGGTGTTCGGCATTTGCCGCGGCTTCCAGGAGATCAATGTCGCGTTCGGCGGGACGCTGCGGCGGGACATGGCGGCCAACCCCGACCTGATCGCCCACCACGCGCCGGACGACGTCGACTTCAACGGCATGTTCGACCACACCCACGACGTGGCCCTGACCCCCGGCGGCGTGCTGGCCCGCGCGTTCGGCGCCGAGGCGGCGGTGGTCAATTCGGTCCACTACCAGGGCGTCGATCGGCTCGGCGAAGGCCTCGCCGTGGAAGCCCGCGCGCCGGACGGCGTGGTCGAGGGCTTCTCCGCCACCGTCAACGGCGCGCCCGTGCTGGCCGTGCAGTGGCACCCCGAATGGAAGCCGGCGCAGAACCGGCAATCGCAGATCTTCTTCGAAATCTTCGGACGCGCCCTCAGAGGCGCGCCGCTCATCGTCGATACCCCAGGAGCCTCAGTATGACCGTCCCCATCCGTAACCACGACGTCGCCGAGCTCAAGCGTCTCGACCTCGCCCACCACCTGCCGGCCCAGGCCGACCACAAGGTGATCTTCGAACTTGGCGGCAGCCGGATCGTGACCCGGGCCGACGGCTGCTACATCACCGACGGCGACGGCCACCGCATCCTCGACGGCATGGCGGGCCTGTGGTGCGTCAATGTCGGCTATGGGCGCACCGAGCTGGCCGAGGCGGCCTACGACCAGATGCTGGAGCTGCCGTACTACAACACCTTCTTCAAGACGACGACGCCGCCGACCGTGAAGCTGGCGGCCAAGATCGCCGAGAAGATGGGCGGTCATCTGACCCACGTGTTCTTCAACTCGTCGGGGTCGGAGGCAAACGACACGGTGTTCCGCCTGGTCCGCCACTACTGGAAGCTGAAGGGCCAGCCCAGCCGCACAGCCTTCATCAGCCGCTGGAACGCCTATCACGGCTCGACCGTGGCCGGCGTCTCGCTGGGCGGCATGAAGCACATGCATGTGCAGGGCGACCTGCCGATCCCCGGCGTCCACCACGTGATGCAGCCCTATCAATTCGGCGACGGCTTCGGCGAGGATCCGGCCGCCTTCCGCGATCGCGCGGTGAAGGAGATCGAGGACAAGATCCTCGAGGTCGGGCCCGAGAACGTCGCGGCCTTCATCGGCGAGCCGGTGCAGGGGGCGGGCGGGGTGATCATCCCGCCGGACGGCTATTGGCCGGCGGTGGAAGCGCTCTGCCGCAAGTACGGCATCCTGCTGGTCTGCGACGAGGTGATCTGCGGCTTTGGGCGGCTGGGCCAGTGGTTCGGCCACCAGCACTACGGCATCAAGCCGGACCTGATCGCGATGGCCAAGGGCCTGTCGTCCGGCTACCTGCCGATCTCGGCGGTGGGCGTGGCCGGCCACATCGTCGCCGAGCTGCGCGAGAAGGGCGGCGACTTCATCCACGGCTTCACCTATTCGGGCCACCCGACCTGCGCGGCCGTGGCGCTGAAGAACATCGAGATCCTCGAGCGCGAGGGCCTGGTCGAGCGCGCCCGCGACGACGCCGGGCCCTATCTCGCCAAGGCGCTGGCGCGGCTGAACGACCACCCGCTGGTCGGCGAGACCCGCTCGCTGGGCCTGATCGGGGCGGTCGAGATCGTCCGCGAGAAGGGGACCAACCATCGCTTCCTGGACAAGGAAGGCGAGGCGGGGCCGATCGTTCGCGACATCTGCATCAAGAACGGCCTGATGGTCCGCGCCATCCGCGACAGCATCGTCTGCTGCCCGCCGCTGATCATCACCCACGCCGAGATCGACGAGCTGGTCGGGATCATCGAAAAGTCCCTGACCGAAGCCGAGCCCATCCTCCGCGCGCTGAAACCGGAGGCGGTGTCATGAAGCCCAAGCACAACAAGGCCAAGCGCGAGAACACCCTGGACCGGGGCGTCTCGACCCTGGAGGAGGCGGGGGCCTGGTTCGCGCGCCAGAGCATCGAGGAGATCGAGTGCGTGGTGCCCGATCTGGCCGGCGTGGCGCGCGGCAAGATCATGCCGGTGCGCAAGTTCCTCGGCACGCCGTCGATGAACCTGCCGCTGGCGGTGTTCTACCAGACCATCACCGGCGACTTCCCCGAGTTCGAGGGAGCGGTGAACGCGGTGCAGTCCGACACCGACATCTTCCTGACCCCGGACTTCGCGACCTTGGCCGCCGTGCCGTGGGCCCAGGACCCGACGGCCCAGGTGATCCACGACGCCTTCCACCCCGACGGCCGCCCCGTCGAGGAGGCGCCCCGCCAGGTGCTGCGGCGGGTGTTGGCGCTCTACGACGAGAAGGGCTGGAATCCGATCGTCGCGCCGGAGATCGAGTTCTATCTCGTCGACCGCAACACCGACCCGGACTATCCGCTCAAGCCGCCCATCGGCCGTTCGGGCCGTCCGGAGACCGGCCGCCAGGGCTATTCGATCAGCGCGGTCAACGAGTTCGACGCCCTGTTCGAGGACATGTACGAATATTCCGAGCGCCAGGGCCTGGAAATCGACACCCTGATCCACGAGAGCGGCGTGGCGCAGATGGAGATCAACCTGCGGCACGGCCATCCGCTGGAGCTGGCCGACCAGGTCTTCATGATGAAGCGCACCATCCGCGAGGTGGCGCTGGAGCACGAGATCTACGCGACCTTCATGGCCAAGCCGATGGCGTCCGAGCCTGGCAGCGCCATGCACATCCACCAGTCGATCGTCGACAAGAAGGGCCGCAACCTGTTCTCGGACGAGAAGGGCGAGGAGACCGACCTGTTCCACGGCTTCATCGCCGGCCAGCAGACCTTCCTGCCGGCGATCATGGCGATCCTGGCGCCGTACGTGAATAGCTACCGCCGGATCGCGCGGGACTCCGGCGCGCCGGTCAACACCCAGTGGGGCTACGACAACCGCACCTGCGGCTTGCGCGTGCCGCCGTCGGATCCGGCCAACCGGCGCCTGGAGAACCGCATCCCCTCGTCGGACGCCAATCCGTACCTGGCGATCGCGGCCTCGCTGGCGGCAGGGTATCTGGGCATGGTCCAGGGCCTCAAGCCCGCCGAGCCGGTCGCCACCGACGCCAGCGTCCGGGGCGTGGAGTTGCCGCGCAGCCTGTCGGAATCGCTGAAGCTGTTCGAGGCCTGCCAGCCCCTGGTCGACATCCTGGGGCCCACCTTCTGCGCCGCCTATGACCGCGTGAAGCAGGCCGAGTACGAGACCTTCATGCGCACGATCAGCCCGTGGGAGCGGGAGTTCCTGCTGCTGAATGT
>NZ_CALCDX010000199.1 GCF_937900395.1 uncultured Caulobacter sp. | reverse complement strand
TGCGAATCGAAGGAGAGTTTCCGGGCCCGCTTCAGCTTTTTCCAGAAGCTTTCGAAATCCGCCACCGGTTGAGCAGGGTTGATATCGGCCATGGTCATTGTAGTGAGCTCTTGTTTTGTGTAGCCTGTCATCTGGCAGGCCATGGCATTTACCTGGAAGATGTTTGACCGGGAGTCGATCATGAATACAGCCTCGTGGAGGTTCTCCAGGGAGAAATGGAAAAGGAGCAAATCCTTATCCGGTTCTGTAGATTTCAAACCTGGTTTTCCCATAATGCTGTGCGGAATGCTGTTCTATAAAGTTAAGTAATTGGCGTAAAATGCGTTTTTGGGTTCGGACCGATTGTCGTGCATTTGACTTTTATCCCCATTTGTATAAAAGACAAGCGGGTATCGTGCAGCAGAGTGATAAGCCTCTTTTTTATGGGACTGCGGATAATAACGATTGCCGGGTAAGATAAATACCTCAGAAAAAAAGCGAAAAAGCGGTTCCCTCGCCGGGCACGCTCTGCACTTTGATGGTGCCTTTGTGCAGCATCATGATCTGCTTGCAGAGGCTGAGGCCGATGCCACTGCCTGTTTTGCGGGTACTGAAGAAGGGGATGAAGATCTTGTCCATCAGCTCAGGCGCTATGCCACTGCCATTGTCCCTCACCACCATCACCACTTTTTGTTCCTGCTGCACCGCGGTGAGCGAGATGCGGGGCTGCTCCTCGTCCTTCACCGCATCCACGCCGAGCGCTTGGCCTTCGGTCGGGATGTTGTGGTCCGCCACGGCCAGCGTGCGGTCGGGACGGCGCACTTTGCGGCCGGCCGCGCGAAGGCCGGCGAAGGCCTGCGGCGTCGTCACCTCGTGGATCAGGTGCAGGTCGATATAGAGGATCGCCTCGCCGTCGTTTTCGCTGACGACGTGAGCGTCCCAGATCTTGTCGTAAAGAGTCTTGGCTGTGCGGGTCATGGCGCCTCGCATCTAGGCCTTCGCGACGGGCGCGTAAAGCGAGGAAGCGCCCAGAATCCTTTGTTCGATCGCCATGTGGCGAGCGTTCGTGCCCCTGCGGCTACGCCTGGGGCGGGCGCCGCGCACGTTTATTTCGTTTGCGCGGCGAAACGGTCGGACTACTTCGTCGCCTGCATGGCTTTCAGCTTGGCGTCGAACTCTTCGCCAGCCTTGTTGTAGTCCTTGACCGCGTTGTTGTACGCCTCGACCTCCGCCGGCGCGCCGTTCACCATTCCGGCCTGGTTGGCGTCCATTTGTTTAGAGGCCGCGTCCTGCTTGAGGTCTCGTTCGGCCTCCAGAGCGATGACCTTGCGTGTCAGGGCGAGCGCTTCGCCGACCGTCTCAGGGTCCTTGCCGCCCGGCGCTAGGATCAAGACGGCGTGCGCCCCCATCGGCGAGGCGGCCGCGGCGCGCGACAGCAGATAACGCGCGAAGACGGGGCGATCAGCGGGATCGAGGCGGTCCGATACGGACTGGATCTTGGCGGAATCGCCAAGCAACTCGGGGGTGATTTTGATGTCCTGGGGTTTGGGCGAACACGCGGCCAGAGCCAACCCGCAGGCGGCCACGATTACAAAACGCTTCATCATCTTCCCCCGGATGTCCAGCTTCGTGGGCCGGACAGGTGCAAGGAGCCTAGCGCATCGTTGACGGAGCGCAACTTGAGATAGGTGGAAACGACATAGGGCGCGCCAGCGGTTGGGCGCGCCCTAGCATCGTTTTCAGCCTTCGGGGGCCGATGGGCTCCGCCCGAAGAGGGCCGTCCGCTAGAAAGAAGACGGTCTGGAAGCCCGGGCGACAAGCGCCGGGGGTGAATTGATCATCTCACGGAACGAGGGTTTGTCAATCTTGGTGCGGATGCACGCAAGCTTGGCCGGTCATTCGCTTGTGCGAGCGAGAGGGGAGGCGCTCGCCGTCTCCAGCGGGGCCATGGCGGCGTACCGCGCGATCAGCGGATCGGCCGCCGCCTGCGCCAGGACCCAGTCCCGGAAGGCGGCGATCTTGCGCACCCGGGCCCGCTCGCTGGGATAGGCCAGCCAGTAGCCGCCGGCGTAACGGGCCACCACGTCGAACGGCATGACGAGGCGTCCTTCCGCCAGCTCGCGCGCGAAGAAGATGGGCGAGCCCAGCGCCGCGCCTTGATCGGCCAAGGCGCTGGCGACCTCCAGCGTCTGGGCGTCCGAGGTCAGGCGCGGGGCCAGGCGGTCGGAAATCCCGGTGACGCCGGCGGCGTGAAACCACTCCTCCCATTCCCGCGCCACGCCGACGCGGGGCGCGTCCAGCAGATCCTCGGGGCGAGAGAGCCCGCCGATCCGCTCCAGAAAGCGGGGCGAGACCAGGGGCGTCTGGACGGCCGGCACCAGGAAATGCGCGGTCATGCCGGCCCACCGTCCCTGCCCCCCGCGCAGCGCGACATCGAGGCCCTCGCGCGCCAGGTCGGCGACCCGGCTCGAGGCCTCCAACCGCACGGCGATGCGGGGATGCGCGATCTGGAACTCGCCCAGGCGCGGCGCCAGCCACTGGCCGCCCAGGCTCTGGACGGTCGTGATGGACAGCACGCCCTCCTCGGTCTCGACGAGGTCCGAGATGGTGGAGCGCAGCAGCGACAGAGCCTCGGTCGCCGCGCGGGACAGGCGCTCGCCCGCGGGCGTCAGGGTCACCTCGCGCGGCAGGCGGTTGAACAGGGGCTGGTCCAGCCTCTGCTCCAGGGCCTTCACCTGCCAGCTGACGGCGGCCTGCGTCATGCCCAGCTCGCCGGCGGCGCGGGTGAAGCTCTTCAGGCGAGCGGCCGCCTCGAACACGCGGATCGCGCTGAGGGGCAGGCGGGCGAGGATGTCTGACATAAGCGGAGCCTATGGATAGCCAAGGAGGCCGCGTTTGTCATCCGTTCGCCGAACGACGAATTTCCATGTGTTTCAGGCATAGGAAGACGGCCATGATGGACACCGCCCTCCAGACCCATAAGGAAAGCTCTTTCGGTTGGCTGCTAAGCCTCCAAGGCTTCTGGCGCGCTCTGCGCACGCCGTGCCCGCCTCGCAAGTATCCGCGCCTGCTCGCGCCCCGATGATCCTTCAGGCCGTCAAGCCAAAGAAAAAGGCCCCGGCGTTTCCGCCGGGGCCTCGATCTTTCGCGATGCGCTGAAGATTACTCTTCGGTCGCGGCGGCCTTCGGGCCACCGGCGCGCTCGGCGATACGGGCCGACTTACCGCGACGGTCGCGCAGGTAGTACAGCTTGGCGCGACGGACGACGCCGCGACGCTTGACTTCGATGCTTTCGATGCTCGGCGACAGCAGCGGGAACAGACGCTCCACGCCCTCGCCGAACGAGATCTTACGGACCGTGAAGCTCTCGTGGACGCCAGCGCCTTGACGGGCGATGCAGACGCCTTCGTAGGCCTGAACGCGCTCGCGCTCGCCTTCCTTGATCTTCACGTTGACGCGCAGGGTGTCGCCGGGACGGAAGTCCGGGATCGCGCGGGCGGCCAGCAGACGGGCCGATTCTTCTTGCTCGAGCTGAGCGATGATATTCGCAGCCATGATCTAATCTCCTTGGGCTTACCCGTTTTTCGGGTCGCCTTTTGCCTGTTGATTGGCGAGGTGGGCTTCCCAGAGATCCGGGCGCCGCTCGCGGGTCGTCTCTTCACGCATACGCTTGCGCCATTGGTCGATCTTCTTGTGATCGCCCGACAGCAGCACCTCGGGGATGTCGAGCCCTTCGAACGTCCGCGGTCGCGTGTACTGCGGATGCTCGAGGAGGCCGTCCTCGAAGCTTTCTTCCAGCGTGCTCTCGATATTCCCCAGAACCCCCGGGGCAAGTCGAACGCACGCCTCGATCACGACCATCGCCGCCGCTTCGCCACCGGCGAGCACGGCGTCTCCGACCGAGACCTCCTCGAACCCGCGGGCGTCGAGCACCCGCTGATCCACCCCCTCGAAGCGGCCGCACAGCACCACGATACCCGGCGCCTTCGACCACTCTCTTACGCGCGCCTGGGTCAGGGGCCTGCCCCGGGCGCTCATGTACAAAAGCGGCCGTCCGCCGACGTCCACGCTGTCCAGCGCAGAGGCGATGACGTCCGCTTTGAGCACGGCTCCCGCGCCGCCACCCGCGGGGGTGTCGTCGAGGAAGCCGCGCTTATCCTTGGAAAAGGCCCGAATGTCCAGCGTTTCCAGACGCCAAAGATCCTGCTCCTTCCAGGCCGTCCCGATCATCGAGACGCCGAGAGGGCCCGGAAAGGCCTCGGGGAACATGGTCAGAACGGTGGCGGTGAACGGCATGGGCGCTGTTTAGCCGCAGCGGGCGCGAGAGTCGAAGGGCCGCTTATTTACCCAAGGGGTTACCGGCTTGTTCACCAGGGACGTTCAAGGTTCCGGGACCTCGGTTGGATTGTCAGATGTCGCGCCTTACCCGCCTTTTCCGCCGTCTCGGGCGTGATGACCGGGGCGCGATCGCCATACAGTTCGCGCTGCTGGCCATCCCGCTGTCGATCCTGGTCTTCGCCCTGATCGACCTGGGCCGCATCAGCCTGCAGCGCCACCAGATGCAGGACGCGCTGGACGCGGCCACCCTGATCGCCGCGCGCTCGACGGCGGTGACGGACGCCGAGCTGGAAGCCGTCGGCGACCCCGCGTTTCTCGCCGAAGCCGCGGGCTTGAACCTCAGCCTCGCGGCGTCGAACGCCAGCTTCAAGGCCGGGACGGGCAACCACATCGTCGGGACCGCCACCGCGACGGTGAAGCCAATCATCGCCAATCTTTGGACCTCCGCCGATTTCAACGTGACCGCCACGTCCGACGTCATCCGTTCCTCCAAGAACCTGGAGGTCGCGGTGGTGCTGGACATCACCGGCTCGATGAGCGGGACACGGATCGCCGACCTGAAGACCGGCGCCTCCGACCTGGTGGACATCGTGGTCAAGGAGGACCAGGCGCCGTTCTATTCGAAGGTCGCCATCGTGCCCTATTCGGTCGGGGTCAATGTAGGGGGATACGCCGAAGCCGTCCGCGGCCCGGTCACCGCGCGGGCCATCACCGGCGTCAGCAAGGCGAACGCCGCCGTCGTGACCTCCAATGCGCACGGCTTCATCGTCGGAGACAAGGTGACGATCTCGGGCGTTTCCGGGCCAACCCTGCTGAACGGCAATACCTACAGCGTCACCGCCGCGTCCACGAACACCTTCACGATCAACGCCAACACCTCCAGCGCGCCGAAATATGTGTCGGGCGGCGTGGCGTCCTGCGACACCAGCACCAACCCAGGGTGCCTGAACTTCAGCTTCACCAGCGTCAACTTCACGAACGAGACGCGCAAGCTCAGCACCTGCGTGACCGAGCGGACCGGGACCTACGCCTATACCGACATCGCGCCCAGCGTCGCGCCGGTGGGCCGAAACTATCCGACCCCAAGCTCAAATCCCTGTCCCAGCGCCAGCATTACGCCCCTCTCCAGCGATCGCGATGCTTTGAAGAAGCAGATCAACGCCCTCTCGATCGGCGGCTCCACGGCTGGCCAGGTCGGCTTCGCCTGGGGCTGGTACATGGTCTCGCCGAACTTCGGCTATCTCTGGCCCTACGAAACTCAGCGCCCCGCGCCCTACAACACCAAGGACCTCGTGAAGGTGGTGGTGCTGATGACCGACGGCGCGTTCAACACGCCCTACTGCAAAGGGGTGATCGCCAAGGACGCGGGTTCGGGCAGCGGCTCGGCTAATGACCATATCAACTGCACAGCCACCAACGGAGACGCGTTCAGCCAGACGCGCAAGCTGTGCGAGGCCATGCATAACGATGCGTTGAAGCTGACGATCTTCACCATAGGGTTCGACGTTGGAAACGACGCCAACGCCGTCAACATGCTGAAGTACTGCGCCTCGGACGCTCAGCACTACTATTTCCCGGCAAACGGCTCGGAGCTGAAGACTGTCTTCAAGTCGATCGCCCAGGAAATCTCGTCGCTGCGGATCGCCAAATAGAAAAGGCGGCGACCGGATGGCCGCCGCCCCTGATGTCTGACGTCCGGATCAGGCCTAGGCCAGCTTGATCTCGCGCAGGCGCTGCTGAAGGAATTCGTCGGCGGTGATCGACTCCGGATAGCGATCCGGGTTCTCGGCCGTGACGCAGTTGGGCAGGGTCTTGATCTCGTAGTCCGACGCGAAGTGCAGGAAGAACGGCGTCGAATACCGCGCGAAGCCGCGGCGTTCCGGCGGCGGATTGACCACGCGGTGCACGGTCGAGGGCAGGACGTGGTTGGTCAGGCGCTCCAGCATGTCGCCGATGTTGATCACCAGGCAGCCGGGCGGCGGATTGATCGGCAGCCACTGGCCGTCGCGGTCCAGGACCTCAAGCCCGCCCTCTTCGGCGCCGAGCAGCAGAGTGATGGTGTTGATGTCGCCGTGGGCGCCGGCGCGCACGCCGGTGGCGTCCAGCGGGATCGGCGGGTAGTGCAGCAGGCGCAGCACGCTGTTGCCGTCCTGGATAGTCGGATAGAAGAAGTCGCGGTCCAGCTTCAGATAGGTGGCGATCGCCTCCAGCACCTTGCCGCCCATGCCGTCCAGAGCGTTGTAGAGCCAGCTGACGTCGTGCTTGAACGCCGGGATTTCGGTCGGCCAGACATTGTCGGCCATGTGGGCGCGGAAGCGGTGGCCGGGCGGCAGCTCGCGGCCCATGTGCCAGAATTCCTTGAGGTCGTAGTGGTCGGCGCCCTTGGCGGTCTCGACGCCGAACGGGATATAGCCGCGCGCGCCGCCCTTGACGCCGGCGTACTGCTTCTTGGTCTCGACGGGCAGGGCGAAGAAGGCCTTGGCCGCGTCGACGGCGGCGTCGATGCGCGCTTGATCCAGGTCATAGTCGGACAGGACCGCGAAACCGTAACGTTCGAAAGACGCGCCGAGCTCTTGCGAGAAGCGCGTGAAGTCCTTCGCGTACAGCGAGAAGGAAACCGGAGCGATGGCGGAGTTGGACACGTCGACGAGCCTTGGGTCTGCAAGCTTCTGAATGAGTAAGTTCCTTCTTACTACACCGCGCGACGACGGACGCGAAGAGCGTTCGTCTCGCCGACGGCGCGGGAGGGGAACTTGACCATAAGTCGGGCGTTTGCCCGTCAGACCTTGATCTACAACAAACGTACGAGGGTTGCGATGACGCGCAAGTTTGCTTTGGCCGCCGTTCTTGTGGGCGCGGGCGCCCTGGCCGCCTGCACGACCACCGACCCCTATACCGGCATGCCGGTCCGCAACAACACCGGCACGGGCGCGCTGGCCGGCGCCGGCGCCGGGGCGTTGCTCGGCTATCTGACCAACACCAACAAGGGCGAGCAGGGCCGTAAGAACGCCCTGATCGGCGCGGGGATCGGCGCCTTGGCTGGCGGCGCGATCGGCAACTACATGGATCGCCAGCAGGCCGATTTCCGTCGCAGCCTGGAAGGCTCGGGCGTGATGATCCGCCGAAACGGCGACCAGATCGTGCTCATCATGCCCAGCGACGTGACCTTCGCCGTCGATCGCTCGGACGTGCAGCCGCAGTTCACGCGGGTGCTGGACGACGTGGCGCGGACCTTGAACGCCTATCCCCAGACCACGATCGACGTCGTCGGCCACGCCGATTCCAGCGGACCGGACGACTACAATCAGGTTCTCTCGGAGCGCCGGGCCAGCGCCGTGGCGGGCTATCTGACGAACCAAGGGCGGGTGATGCCCGATCGCGTCTTCGTCGCGGGCATGGGCGAGCGCCAGCCGATCGCCGACAATTCCACCGCCGCGGGCCGCGCTCAGAACCGCCGCGTCGAGATCGTCCTGCGTCCCCTGACGCGTTAAGTCTCTGCCGCTTCGGGGCCCTTACGGGCACGAAGCGGTTGCTTTTCGCCGCTGTCGTCGCCAAGTCGTCACCTTCGAGCAATGCGAGGGCGAAGTGGCCAAGACAGCGAGCGATAGCGTCAGCCTGACGCGGCAGGCCTACGCCCTGACCGATGACCTGATGACGCCGAACGCGGCCGTCTACTGGGTCGATCTGCTGCTATCGGCCGCCTTGATGTGGGGCGGCTTTCTGCTGGCCGCGACCACGTCGAACCTGGCGGTCGGTCTGGTCGCGGGTCTGGTCAGCGTGCTGGCGCTCTTTCGCGCGCTGAGCTTCATTCACGAGCTGACCCACATCCGCGACGACGAGGCGCCGGGTTTCCGCGTGGGCTGGAACGTTCTGGTCGGCGTGCCGCTGATGACGCCGTCGCTGATGTACGAGGGCGTGCACAACGTCCACCACGTCAAGGACCGGTTCGGCACGGCGCTGGATCCTGAGTACATGCCGCTCTCGCGCTTTACGCCGCTGTCGCTGGCCGGCTTCCTGTTCGTCGCCCTGCTGGCGCCGATCGGCGTGCTGATCCGGTCGGCGATCATCATCCCGCTGTCGTTTCTGGTTCCGCCGCTGCGCCGCGTGCTCAAGCAGCGCTTGTCGGCCCTGATCATCAATCCCGACTTCGTGCGCGAGGACATGGCCAAGATGCGCCCGGCCTGGCTGGTCCAGGACATCGCCTGCTGGCTGTGGTCGTGGGGGCTGATCGCCGCGACGATTGCCGGCGCGCTGCCGATCCGCTTCGTGCTGACGGGCCTGGCGATCTTCTCGCTGGCCACCTTCGTCAATCAGGCCCGGACCCTGGTCGCGCACCACTGGGACAACGACGGCGGCAAGATGAGCCTGGACGAGCAGTTCCTGGACTCGGTCAATGTCCCGCCGCCGAACCTGGCGTCCGAACTCTGGGCGCCTGTGGGCTTGCGCTACCACGCTCTGCACCATCTGCTGCCCAAGCTGCCCTACCACAATCTTGGCAAGGCCCACGCCCGGTTGGCCCAAGCCCTGGCGCCGGACTCGCTGTATCATCGCGCTTCCCAGAAGGGCCTGTTCGAGGCTCTGACGGCCTTGTTCCGCCGCGTGGCGCAAAAGCCCGCCGCGGTTTCTCAAGGGCCGCGCGCCGCCGAATAGCTGTGAGCGCTCGACAAGGCCAAGTTCTGGCGGCATGAGACCTATGCGGTGGCGGGGCGATGTTTTCCCGTCGCCATCATGTCGAGCGTCCTATGTCGCTTTCCTTGTCGCTTCCCCGGCACCAGGCTGGCACCCGCGTATCGCCGGGGCGGCAAGGCGTCGCCGATTTCGCCGAGGCGATCGCCCCCGTCTTCGACACTCGCCTTCGCGACGTCGCGGCGTCAGGCCCGGATCTGTGGATCAGCAGCGTCAACGTCGGCCCCATGCTTTTGGGCTACGCCCACATGAGCGGCGGGACCTACAGCTATGGGCGCGACCATAGGAAGGTCGCCGCGACCGGTCTCGACCTCATCCTCGTCCAGATCATCGCCGAGGGCGGCGATCGCCGAGAGGCTTACCGCGGCGAGGTGGAGGCTTCGGTCGGGGACGTCTGCCTGCTGGATCTGACGCGGCCGTTCCATTCGGAAGCTCAGGCCTGCGGAAACTTCAATCTGGCTATTCCTCGCGAGGCCCTGGCGGCGCGCGACCGTGACCTCGACGACCTTCATGGTCGCGTCCTGAGACGCGACACCGCCGCGGCCCGGCTGTTCAAGAGCCATGTCGAGACGCTATGGAGCTTTGCCGGAGAGCTCTCCATGGCCGACGCCCCCATCGTTGGACGAACCACCATCGATCTGCTCGCCGGGCTGGCCATGCCGGCGTCGGGCGATCCGGCCGCCCGGGCGGCGATCGCGGAATCGCAGCTGGGCCGCATCCGGCGCTTCATCGACGCCAACCTGGACGATCCGTATCTGGGCGCCGAGGTTTTGTGCCGGCGGTTCGGTCTTTCGCGGGCCTCGCTCTATCGCCTCTTCGCGCCGCTGGGCGGGGTCCGCGAGCATATTCAAAATCGTCGCCTGCGCCGGGCGTTCGACGCCTTGACCGATCCTTCGCTGAGCCACCTGCCGCTGAGCCAGGTTGTCGAGGGGCACGGCTTCTCGGCCTGGTCCAGCTTCGCGCGGGCGTTCAAAGCCAGGTTCGGGCTTGCGCCCGGCGAGGCGCGCGAGATCGGCGCGGCGGCGGCTCTGCACGCCAGCGCCGCCCAGGCGCGCGGCCAAGGGCTACCCGATTGGCTCCGCGCCCTGGATGGCGCCGACCTCTAGCCCTATCCCGCGCCTTCCTGCTGGGCCCGCTCGCGCAGTTCCTCGTCGAGGCTGGCGGTGTCCCACGCGCCGCCGGCGTCCCCGGGGCGCATGCGGTGCAGGTCGGCGTCCAGCAGCCGGTCCATGGTCTGGGCCGCGTCGCGCGAGGCCAGGATATAGGCCTCCTCCTGGCCCCACATGGGGCGCAGCTCCTCGAACATCCGGCGATCGTGGCGGCGGAAGAAGGCGGCCGCCCGATGCGCGCGGTGAGCCCGGAAGCCCAGCTTCTGCAGCGCCGTGGCGCCCAGCGCGAGGGCGGATTCGAAGGTCTCGCGCTCGACCGCGTCGGCGCCGTTGGCCAGCAGGTCGTAGGCGTGCCGGCGATCCCAGGCCCGGGCCAGGATGATCAGATCTGGAAACGCCTTGCGCGCGGTCTCGACCAGCTCGACCGTCTTTTCGCGGTCGTCCAGGGCGACGATCAGCATCCGCGCGCGATCGGCGCCCGCTTGCCGCAGCAGATCCAGGCGCGTGGCGTCGCCATAGTGCACGCGGCGGCCAAAGCGGCGCAGCAGCTCGATCTGCTCGATATCGCTGTCCAGCACCGTCGACTTGAACCCATTGGCCGACAGCATGCGTCCTGCGATCTGCCCGAAGCGGCCAAAGCCGGCGATGATGATGTCCGGCTCGCTCTCGTCGAAATCGCCGGTGTCGGGGACGACGTCCGGGATAGCGGCGTCCATCAGGGCGGCGACGCGCTCGTAGAGGATCATCGCCACCGGAGTCAGGGCCATCGAGACGGCCACCGCGGCGGTCAGCAAGGCCGCCAGCGACGCGCCGATCACGCCGGCGCCGACCGTGAAGCTCAGCAGCACGAAGGCGAACTCGCCGCCCTGGGCCAGCGCCGCGGCCACCGCCATGGCGCCGCGCTTGGGCGCGCCGAACAGCAGGGCCAGGCCGTAGAGCACCAGGAACTTCAGGGCCATCAGGCCCAGGACGAGTCCGACGAGCAGCAGCGGCTGACGCGCGATCAGCGGCAGGTCGACGCCCGCGCCGACGGTGATGAAGAAGAGGCCCAGCAGCAGGCCTCGGAACGGCTCGATGTCCGTCTCCAGCTCGCGCCGGAACTCGCTCTCGGCCAGCACGACGCCGGCCAGGAAGGCGCCGAGGGCCGGGGAAAGGCCGACGATCTGCATCAGGCTGGCGACCGCCACGACGATCAGCAGCGCCGAGGCGGTGAAGATCTCGCGCAGGCGCGCCTTGGCGATGAAGCGGAAGACGGGGCGCACCAGGTAGCGACCGCCGCCGACCACGGCCGCGACCGCCGCGAAGACCGACAAGCCCTGGGCCCAGACGGGCAGGTGGGTGACCAGGTTTCCGCCGCCATGGCCGCCATCGGCGTGAGCCGCTGGGGCGACCGTGGCCAGCAGCGGGAGTAGGGCGAACAGCGGAATGACGGCCAGGTCCTGCAGCAGCAGCACCCCGAACGCCGCGCGGCCGACGGGACCCTGCCTCAGGCCCTTCTCATCCAAGGTTTGCAGAACGATCGCGGTCGAGGACATCGCCAGCACCAGACCGACCGCCAACGCCGTCTGCCAAGGCAAGCCCAGCGCCAGCGCGGCCGCGGCGATCGCGATCGCCGTTCCCACCACCTGCGCGCCGCCGAAGCCGAAGATGGCCTTGCGCATGTCCCACAGCATCGTGGGTCGCACCTCGAGGCCGATCAGGAACAGCAGGATGACGACGCCGAACTCGGCGAACTTCATGACGTCGGCCTGGGCGCCGACCAGCGACAGGGCGTAGGGACCGATGACGACGCCCGCGATCAGGTAACCGAGCACCGAGCCGAGGCCGAGCCGCTTGGCGATCGGCACCGAGACGACGGCCGCGCCCAGATAGACCAGGGTCTGGGTGAGGAAGTTTTCCATCTGTCCCTAGGCCTCCGCGCGAGCCGGCAAGAGCGACGCCACCCGCGCCTTGTAGCGTTCGGCTTCGGCCTTCAGGGCGGCGTCGTCTTTCACGGATGCGCCATGCACGACGAACGGCGTCTCCCATTCCATCCCGCACAGGTGGGCGGTCTGCTCCAGCGGACGCAGGAATTCATCCATGCTGAAGCGATTATAGCCATGGGCGTGATAGGCCTTGGCCGAGCCGCCCGTGGTGCAGGCCACGAACAGCTTCTTGCCCTTCAGCGCCTCGCCGCCCTCGCCATAGGCGAAGCCATGCAGCCAGACGATGTCCAGCCACTCCTTCAGAAGGGAGGGCGTCGAGTACCAGAACAGCGGGAACTGCAAGGCGACGACGTCGTGGGCCACGAGGGCGGCCTGCTCGGTCTCGATATCGACCACGAAGTCCGGATAGGTCTCGTACAGATCCTTGAAAGTGACGCCGGAGAGGCTCTTGGCCGCCTTGGCCAGGGTGCGATTGGCGCGCGAGCGTTCAAGCGCCGGGTGGGCCAGCACCAGAAGCAAGCCTGAGGTGGCGGGCGTCATCGAGCCGGTGTTAGCGTCGGACATCAGGCGGCCCTTCCGGAAAAACAATTCATCAAGGGTTGAATTTCTTCATGGCTCGGGCGACACGGTTCGCCAAACACCCGACTAGCAGGTCGGGACAAGGGAGACACCATGGTCGACAAGGTGAAGAAAGACGCCGTCGAGGCCCTGGCCGGGCTGCTCAAGGACGGCATGACCATCATGGCCGGCGGCTTTGGCCTCTGCGGCATCCCGGAGAACCTGATCGCGGCGATCCGCGAGGCGGGGGTGAAGGACCTCACGGTCGTCTCCAACAATTGCGGCGTCGACGGCTTCGGCCTGGGCATCCTGCTGGAAAATCGCCAAATCAAGAAGATGGTCTCGTCCTATGTGGGTGAGAACAAGCTGTTCGAACAGCTCTACCTCTCCGGCGAACTGGAGCTGGAGTTCAATCCGCAGGGCACGCTGGCCGAACGGATTCGTGCGGGCGGCGCGGGCATTCCCGCCTTCTTCACGCGCACCGGCTACGGCACCCTGGTGGCCGAGGGCAAGGAGGTTCGTGAGTTCGACGGCGAGATGTACGTGATGGAGCGCGGCCTGACCGCCGACCTCTCGATCGTCAAGGCCTGGAAGGGCGACGCCGAGGGTAATCTGATCTACCGGAAGACCGCGCGGAACTTCAATCCGATGATGGCCACGGCCGGCCGCGCCACGGTGGTGGAGGTCGAGGAGCTGGTCGAGATCGGCGCCCTCGACAAGGACGCGATCCATACCCCCGGCATCTATGTCGACCGCATCATCAAGGGCGCCAAGTTCGAAAAGCGCATCGAGCGGGTCACCACCCGCCCCCACGAGCAAAAGACTCAGGAGACCGCGTAATGGCCTGGACCCGCGACGAGATGGCGGCCCGCGCCGCCAAGGAGCTGCAGGACGGCTTCTACGTGAACCTCGGCATCGGCATCCCGACCCTGGTCGCCAACTACATCCCCGAAGGCATGCACGTGACGCTGCAGAGCGAGAACGGCATGCTGGGCATGGGTCCCTTCCCCTATGAGGGCGAGGAAGACGCCGACCTGATCAACGCCGGCAAGCAGACGATCACCGAGCTCGACAGCAGCTCCTACTTCAGCTCGGCCGACAGCTTCGCCATGATCCGCGGCGGGCACATCGCCCTGTCGATCCTGGGCGGCATGCAGGTGGCCGAGAACGGCGACCTCGCCAACTGGATGGTGCCCGGCAAGATGGTCAAGGGCATGGGCGGGGCCATGGACCTCGTCGCCGGGGTCAAGCGCGTGGTGGTGGTCATGGACCATTGCGAGAAGTCCGGCGCGCCCAAGCTGCTTAAGCGTTGCACCCTGCCGCTGACCGGCGCCGGCGTCGTCGATCTGCTGATCACTGAGCTGGGCGTCTTCGAGATCAACCGAGGCAAGACGCCGGTCCGGCTGATCGAACTGGCGCCGGGCGTGAGCGTCGATGAGGTCAAATCCAAGACCGAGGCGGCTTTCGAAGTCGCGATTTAGCTAGGCTTCTGAGAGGCCTGGAGGGGGCGGCGGTCGTTGCGATCGCCGCCCTTTTTCATGGCCTCTATCTCTCAGGGGCGCTTCGGCTCCGGCGGCAGGCCCGTGACGGGGTCGCGGGGCAGGGGGGAGAAGCCTTCGGCGATGAACAGGTCGATCCGACGCGAGCGCTTCTTGTCGAGGCGCACGCGCGAGATCTGCAAGGCCGACGTCGCCTTGAAGTCCTGTTCGATCTCGGGGCGATAGCCGCCCTCCAGGCTGACGATCAGGGCGCGGCGGCCAGAGGCGGCGTCAAGCGGCGCCTCGGTCTCAGCCTGGTTCTGCGGGGCGATCTCGTGAACCCACATGCGCAGCGGCGGCGCGCCCGGCTGGCCGAAATAGTCGCGGCCGTAATAGGCGGCGGCGTTGTAGAGGAAGCGATCGTCCATGGCGACGGCGCTGACCCCGCCGCGCAGGGCCTGCTCCTCGCGCGTCCGATCGATGATCGCCTGGACGGTCTGGTCCCAGCCGCGCACGCGCTTGAAGCCGTTGGCGAGCCCCACGGCGTCCGCCGCGCGCGGGTTGACCATGCAGACCACGAAGAAGGCCGCGAACAGCCCCTGCAGCGCCAGGCCGCCGATCAGCCAGCGGCGGGCGTTCCAGCGCAGGAGCCAGCCCGCGGCCAGCACCGATCCCGCCACGAAGGCCGCGCCGGCCCAGTTGGCGTTGGCGCGGGAGACGAAGGCCTCGCCGGCGACGATGATCAGGGGCGGCGCGCTGAAGCACAGCAGCAGAAGGTCCGGCGACTGAATCTTCTTCTTCGCGCCCAGCCAGATCGCGCCGCCCAGCAGCACGCCGAACGGAACCGGGCCGAAGACGCCGAACTGCGAGAGCACGAACTCGCTCAGTTCACGGACATTGAACAGATGCGCGCCCCAGTTGGCGTTCGAGGCGGTGTGCTTGACCGTCGAGAAGTGGTGACTGGCGTTCCACGCGAAGTTCGGCGCCAGGGTCAGCACGAAGGCGAAGGCGAACAGGACGATCGCCGCGGGGCACCAGCGATGGCGCGCCTCGCGGGAGATCAGCGCGTGCAAGACGATGCTGCCCAGGGCGTAGATGGCGGCGTATTTCGACAGAAACGCCAAGCCCAAGGCGACGCCCATGCCGGCCGCCACGAAATAGCGACGCGGCGCATAGGCCTCGGCCAGGTCGACATAGGCCCAGATCGTCAGGGACAGGAAGAACAGCAGGGGCGCGTCGGTGGCGACCAGGCCCGAGGACAGCACCACGCCGGGCATCAGGCTGTAGATCGCGGCCGCCGCGAGGCCAGACCATCCGCCGTAGAGGCGACGGGCGATCCGGT
This sequence comes from uncultured Caulobacter sp., assembly GCF_937900395.1. Lineage (GTDB taxonomy): Bacteria > Pseudomonadota > Alphaproteobacteria > Caulobacterales > Caulobacteraceae > Caulobacter. The sequence continues at coordinate 23,444 of NZ_CALCDX010000199.1, read as the reverse complement.
GGACGACCAGGGCGGTCGCGCCATGCAGCAGCGGCGCCGAAAGCCGCACCCAGGCCTCGGCGTCGCCGCCGATCTTGGTCGTCAGCCAGATCAGCCAGGCGATCATCGGCGGCTTGGAGAAGTAGCCGAACGCCAGCTCGCGCGACCACAGCCAGTATTGAGCCTCGTCGGGATAGAGCTCCAGGGGCGTGGCGAACAGCGCCGCCAGGCGCAGAATCGTCAGCCCCGCCACCATCAGCAGGGTCAGCCGCCAGGCGCGGTATGCGGCGTTTTCGGGGGCCGAGTCGGGTTGAGCTGTCATGACGTCCGATTAAACAAGTAAAAAAAATCTGACCAATTCTTCCGCGTTTCCGGGGGTTTGTGACAGTTTCTGGGCGGGCGTGGCCTTTCCGTCACCAAACCTTCGAAAACTTTCTGTAAACGGCCGCAAACGACGCGAGACCGTGCTTTCAAGCCTGGGCGCTTCGAAGAATGAGGGGATCCTTCCGCATGAAAATGAAAAACTTCGCCCTGGCGACCACGGCCCTGGTCGGCAGCCTCGTCGCCGCCGGCGCGGCCTTTGCTCAGTCCACGGCTTCGACCGAGCTCGACAGCGTCGTCATCACCGCCGCGACCGGTCCGAAGACCGTCGGCGGCATGCTGAACGCCGAAACCGTCGCCAAGAGCCGCGCGACGGTGTCGCAAGAATACCTGGCCACCCAGGTCCCCGGCCAGACCGTGATCCAGTCGCTGAGCGTCCTGGTTCCGGGCCTGAACTTCACCAACAATGACGCCTACGGCAGCAGCGGCGGCAACATCCGCCTGCACGGCTTCGACGGCAACCGTGTCGCCCTGACCTTCGACGGCATGCCGCTGAACGACACGGGCAATTACGCCACCTATACCAACCAGCTGCCCGACTCGGAAATCATCGCCAGCGCCACGGTCAACACCGGTTCGACCGACGTCGACAGCCCGACCGCGGCCAGCACCGGCGGCACCATCGGCATCTCGACCCTGACCCCCTCGAAGGAAGCCAGCGTCTGGGCCCAGGCTAGCGTGGGTAGCGACAACTATCGCCGCTTCGCCGCCTTCGCCGAGACCGGCGAATTCGGTCCCTGGGGCACCCGCATGTGGGTCGAGGGTTCGTACCAGAAGTACGACAAGTTCAAGGGCGAAGGCGAGATCTACAAGCGTCAGGTCAACGCCAAGATCTACCAGCCGGTCGGCGACAACGGCGACTTCGTCAGCCTGGCCGCCCACTACAATGTCAACCGCAACAACGCCTACTACGGCCCGAACCTGCGGACGGCGACCGCCTCGCGCCCTAACGAAGTCGACACCGCCGGCTGGGATGTCGACTTCGCCACGGTCTACATCGCGCCGACCTCGACCCCGGCCACCGGAACCGCCACGGGCGACGTCGATGTCGACAACGGCGCGACCAACTCCAGCTACTACGGCCTGCGGATCAACCCGTCGAATACCGGCAACCTGCGCGGCCAATCGCGCTTCACGCTGGGTCACGGTCTGACCTTCACCTTCGACCCGTCGTTCCAGTACACCCTGGCCAACGGCGGCACCCAGAATGGCACGCTGTCGGAAACCAGCCCGCAGCTGCGCGGCGCGGCCACGACGGGCGGCGTCGATCTGAACAAGGACGGCGATCTGAACGACACCGTCCGGGTCATGACGCCCAGCAACACCAACACCCGCCGTTACGGCGTGTTGACGTCGCTGATCTGGAAGCTGAACGACAACAACGCGTTCCGCGTCGGCTACACCCTGGACTACGGGCGTCACCGCCAGACCGGCGAGTACAGCACCATTGACTTCGGTGGTTCGGACGGTCCGCGCTACACCTCGTGGTTCGGCGGCAAGGACGGCCACGGCGAGAAGATCATGACGGTGGACGGCAAGAGCTTCATGCGCGCGCGTGACCGCTTCTCGATCGCCACGCTCAACCAGGTCAGCGCCGAATATCGCGGCAAGTTCATGGACGACAATCTGAACGTCAGCGTCGGCGTCCGCGCGCCCTTCTTCAAGCGCGAACTGAACCAGTTCTGCTACTCGCAGAACGGCTCGAGCTCGGTGCGTTGCACCACCGAAACCCCGAACAAGACGCTCCCCAACGGCAACGTGACGTTCGCGGCGACCGGCACGACCGAATATATCGCGCCCTACTCCAAGACCCTGAAGTACGACGACGTTCTGCCGAACGTCGGCGCGATGTATCGTCTGGGCGATCACAGCCAAGTTTACGGCAGCTACGCCGAGTCGACTTCGCTGCCGCGCACCGACAACCTGTACACCGTCAAGCGCCTCACCGACGGCTCGATCGGTAACTCGACCGTGCAGCCGGAGACCAGCAAGACGTTCGAAGGCGGCTATCGCTTCCAGACTGCTGAATGGCTGGTCAACCTGAGCGCTTGGTCGACCAACTTCCAGAACCGCATCGTCAGCTCGTACGATCAGGACCTGGGCATCAGCATCGACCGCAACGTCGGTAAGGTGAAGCAGTGGGGCGTCGACGCCTCGGCTGGCTTCAACCCGACCGAATATCTGGCGGCGTACTTCTCGGTCTCGTACAACGACAGCGAAGTGCAGGATAACATCGCGACCAGCGCCACGACCTTCGCCGCGACGAAGGGCAAGTCCCTGGCCGAAACCCCGCACTGGACGTTCTCGAACCGTCTGGAGTTTGAACCGACGGAAGGCCTGACCTTCGGCGTTCAGACCAAGTACGTCAGCTCGCGCTGGGTGACCGACGTCAACGACCTGAAGGTTGGCGGCTATGTCCTGACCGACCTCGACGCGAAGTACTCTCTGAAAAGCCTCGGCTTCGAGCACTCGTTCATCCAAGCGAACGTCAGCAACCTGTTCGACAAGAAGTACTACGGCAACCTGGGTACGCAGACGAGCGCGACCCCGGGCGCCCCGGGTTACGGCAGCCCTTACGCCAATATCGGCGCGCCGCGGTCCTTCACGATCACCCTGCGCGCCGGCTTCTAAGCCGACCAGCAGGCAAGACCAGGCAGAAGGGCGGCCCGATCGGGCCGCCCTTTTTCTTTGTCACGAGGGTTTGCTAACTAGGCTCCGCTTGACCCCAGGCCCCGGAGGGGCCATCTGCGCCCCCTTCGTTTCCACACCCCCTTTCTTCGGGTTTTCGAATGACCGTGATCGTCCCCGCCGAGTGGGCTCCGCACCGCGCCATGTGGGTGGGTTTCCCCAGCCACGCCGAGCTGTGGCAGGAAGACCTGGAACAAGCCCAGCAGGAGGTCGCCGACCTCGCGCGCGCCCTGGCCGGTCCGGGCGGCGAGCGCGTGCGCCTGATGGTGGTCGGCGACGAGGCCGAAGCGGCCGCGCGCGCCTTGCTGTCCGACACGACCGTCGAGATCGTCCGCGGCCAGTTCGGCGACATCTGGCTGCGCGACACGGGGCCGATCTTCGTCGACGACAACGGCAAGGCCGTCGCCGCCGGCTTCCAGTTCAACGGCTGGGGCGGCAAGTACAGCCTGGAAGGCGATGACATCGTCGCCGAGCAGATCGCCGCCGCTTCCGGCGCGCCTTTGGCCCGCAACGGTTTCATTCTGGAGGGCGGCGCCCTGGACCATGACGGCCTGGGCACCATCCTGACGACGCGCCAGTGCCTGCTGAACGTCAACCGCAACGCCGGCTGGGACGAGGCCTCGGCCGCCGCCGCCCTGGCCGGCGCGCTGGGCGCCAAGAAGGTGCTGTGGCTGGGCGACGGCCTGCTGAACGACCACACCGATGGTCACGTCGACAACCTGGCCCGCTTCGTGGCGCCCGGCGTCGTCGCCTGCCCCATGGCCTTCGGCGCCGATGATCCGAACGCGGAGGTCTATGCCGAGACCGCCCGCCTGCTGGCCGGGATGACCGACAGCCGCGGTTCGCCGTTGCAGGTCGCCCGCATCCCCTCGCCGGGTCGGATCCTGGACGAGGACGGCGAGCCGATCCCGGCCTCGCACATGAACTTCCTGATCGCCAACGAGGCGGTCATCGTGCCGATCTACGCCGAGGAGTCGGGCGCCTTCGCCGTCGAGGTGATCAAGGGACTGTTCCCCGAGCGCCAGGTCATCGGCCTGCCGTCCACCGCCATCCTGACCGGCGGCGGCTCGTTCCACTGCATCAGCCAGCAGGAGCCTCAATAATGGCCCGCACGCTCAGCGTCGCCGCGATCCAGACCTCGTACGGCATGGATCTGCAGGCCAACATCAAGAAGACGGAAGCCTTCATCCGCGAGGCCGCGTCCAAGGGCGCGCAGGTCATCCTGCCGTCCGAGCTGTTCCAGGGGCCGTACTTCTGCGTCGCCCAGGAGGAGCGCTGGTTCGCCGAAGCCCATCCGTGGCGCGAGCACCCGGTCGTTAAGGCGATCGCGCCGCTGGCCGGCGAGCTGGGCGTCGTGCTGCCGATCTCGATCTTCGAGCGCGAGGGGCCGCACTATTTCAACAGCCTGGTCATGGCCGACGCCGACGGCTCGCTGATGGGCGTCTATCGCAAGAGCCACATCCCCGACGGCCCGGGCTATATGGAGAAGTACTACTTCCGCCCCGGCGACACCGGCTTCAAGGTCTGGGACACCCGGTTCGGACGAATCGGCGTCGGCATCTGCTGGGACCAGTGGTACCCCGAGGCCGCCCGCGCCATGGCGCTGATGGGCGCCGAGGCCCTGTTCTATCCGACCGCGATCGGCAGCGAGCCGCATGACCCTAGCCTGGACACCGCCCTGCCGTGGCGGCGGGCCATGCAGGGTCACGCCGTCTCGAACGTGATTCCGGTGATCGGCGCCAACCGCATCGGCTTCGAGCCCTGGGACGGCTATCCGAACGGCGGCCAGACCTTCTACGGCTCGTCGTTCATCGCGGACCATCGCGGCGACCTGGTCTCGGAACTGGGGCGTTCGGACGAGGGCCTGGTCAGCGCGACCTTCGATCTCGACTTCCTGACGACGCACCGCGCCGCCTGGGGCTTCTTCCGCGACCGCCGGCCGGAGTTCTACTCGGCCCTGTCGGGCGGCCGCCCGGCGTGATTGTCACCGACCGCCTGACCCTGCGTCCGGCGGTCGACGCCGACCGTGACGCCATCGCCGCGCTGAACGCTCATCCGCGGGTGGGCGAGTGGCTGGGCGGCGTGCGCGACCGCGCCGAGAGCGACGCCTTCGTCGATCGCGTCCAGGCGCATCAGGCCGAGCACGGCTTCGGCTTCTGGGTCGTCGAGCGGCGGGCCGACGCCAGCGTCGTCGGCATGACGGGCGTCTGGTGGACGCCGCCAGAGGTGGGCCTGGGCCACGTCGTGGAGATCGGCTGGCGCTTCCTTCCCGACGCCTGGGGGCGGGGCTATGCGACCGAGGCCGCCAGGGCGGCGCTGACCTACGGCTTCGAAACTGTGAAGCTGCCCGAGATCATCGCCTTCACCGCCCGCTCGAACCTGGCGTCACAGAGCGTCATGCGCCGGATCAGCATGAGCCATGATCCGCAACGCGACTTCGACCACCCCAGCCTGCCGGACGACCATCCCCTCCGTCCGCACGTCGTCTACGTCGCTCGGCCCTAGGCCCCGCAACCCGCCGGCGGGCCGTTCGCCTTCGACGCCGCCACTTCCGCTCGCGCCTTGGCCAGATCGGCCAGGAAGGCGGGGTCGTCATGCAGCCGGGTGACCAGGGCCGAGCCGAGATAGCGACCGGCCTCCACATCACTCTGGAAATGGACGCCGCAGATGATCCGGCTGTCGCCGAACGCCTTGCCCCGCGCCAGGATCGGGCTGGCCTTGTCCGGGACCAGCTCGGCGATCACCGAGGCCCACGCCCAGCCGATCAGGCCATGGCCGGAGGGGTAGGAGCCGTCCGTGTCGATCCAGGGCTCGCGCGGCACGCAGATCGGCGCCTTGTTGCCCACCGGCGGGCGAGGACGCTGATAGACGCGCTTGGCCGGCTGGTAGATCTTGGCCGCATCGTCGGTCATCCGCAGCAACATGGACGCCAGGGTCGGCGTCGCCTCCGCGCTCAGCGTCACGCCCGCCGCGCAGGAGAAACTCCGGAGGCCGTTCTTGCCGGAAAGGTCGGCGTCGGCGATGGCCTGGCTCCAGGTCGAGGTGTTGGCCAGCTTGCGGGTCTCGTCGAACTGCGCCCGCTCGGCCTTGCCGCGCGGCGAGTTCGGCTCAGGGGGCGGGCCGATGATGGTCGCCCCGTCGATGCCGCCGTTCCCGCTCAGATAGCCCGGCGGCGGCTTGGTCCATCCCGCCGAGGGCGGAGTCGTCGCGACCATTCCCGACGGCGTCGGCGTGTCGAAGCGCGCGCAGCTGGCGAGCAGAACGGTCGCGGCGATCAGCACGAGACGAGGCATGGCGTGCGTCCTGAAAGTCATCCGCTCACAGAGCGGGCGAGAAACGGCCCGTCAAGCGCTGCGATGCGAAAAGCGGATTGACGGGCGGATATGTTATTTCATAACACATGCGCTTCAAGCCGCTCCCTTGGCCTGGTCGTATCTGTTCAGGACTCTCCATGCTCCGTCGCGCCGTCCTTTCCGCCGCGAGCCTCATCGCGCTCACCGCCGCTGCTTCCGCCCACGCCGAGGCGCCGGCCGCGCCCGCCCCGCAAGACACTGAAGTGTCCAAGGTGGTGATCACCGCCGCGCCCTACGCGATCTCGCTCGATACGGTGACCAGCAGCGTCAACATCGTGACCCGCGATCATCTGGACGTCGCGCCGCCCGCCGGCCTTGGCGACATGCTGAACGGCCAGCCGGGCCTGCGCTCGACCGCCTATGGCCCCGGCGCCAGCCGCCCGATCATCCGCGGCCTCTCTGGTCCCCGGGTCATGGTGCTGGAGAACGGCGTCGGCCAGGTCGACGCCTCGTCGCTGTCGCCCGACCACGCGGTGGCGTCGGATCTGGGCGAAGCCGAGCGCGTCGAGGTGCTGCGCGGCCCTTCGACCCTGGCCTATGGCGGCTCGGGCATCGGCGGCGTGGTCAACATCATCGACGACCGCGTGCCGTCCAGCCCCGCCCATAACGGCTTCGAGGGGCGCGTCGCCGGCTCGATGTCGTCGGTCGATGACGGCAAGTCGATCAACGGCTCGGCCAAGTTCGGCAAGGGGCCGCTGGTCTTCGCCATCGACGCCGATCACCGCAAGAGCAGCGACTACGATGTGCCGACCACGCCGGTTTCCCCGCGTCTCGCGGCCCGCGATGGCCTGACGCCTGATCCGGACAAGACCGTCAAGAACACCGACGTCGAGGTGGACGCCTACGGCGCGGGGGTCTCTTACGTCCACGACAGCGGCTATTTCGGCGCCTCGGTGAAGAGGACCGACACGACCTACGGCGTGCCCTATCTGCAGATCCTGGCGCCGATCGACCCCGAGGCCGAAGGTCCGGTTTCGATCCACCTGCAGCAAACCCGCTACGACCTGCGCGGCGAGCAGGACGTCGACCTTGGCCCGTTCGCCAAGATCCGCTTGTCGGCGGGTCACGCCACCTACGAGCACGCCGAGGTCTCGGTGGATAGCGGCGAGGTCGGCACCCGCTTCCTGTCCCATGGCACCGAAGGGCGTCTCGAGCTGGTGCAGAAGGAGCGCGACGGCTGGCAGGGCGCCGTTGGCTTCCAGGCCCTGGAGCGTCACTTCGAGGCGATCGGCGACGAGGCCTTCGTGCCGTCGACCGACATCAAGGAATACGGCGTCTTCACCCTGCAGCGCCTGGACAAGGGCGACTGGGGGATCGACGCGGGTCTCCGCTTCGACAGCCGCGAGCTGAAGACCGACTTCGCCAAGCGCTCGTTCGACAATGTTTCGGCCTCGCTCGGGGTGTTCTACAAGCCGGCCGACCATCATTTCGTGGCCCTGACCTTGTCGCACAATGGTCGCGCGCCGACCGAGTTCGAGCTGTTCGCCGACGGCCCGCACCCGGGCACCGGCGGCTATGAGGTTGGCGACGCCACCCTCGATTCCGAAAAGGTCACCTCGCTGGAGGCGACCTATCGCTACACCGGTGATCGCCTGCGGGTGGAAGGTCACCTGTGGGGCGCTCAGTACGACGGCTTCATCGAGGAGAAGCCGACCGGCGAGGTCGAGGACGGTCTGCCGGTGTTCCAATACTTCCAGACCGACGCCAAGTTCCATGGCGCTGAGCTCGAGACCTCCTACGTCGCCTGGCGCGGCGGCGAGAACGCCTTGAAGCTGGAAGGCGTCTATGACTGGGTGCGCGGATCGACCGACCTGGGCATCCCGGCCCGCGTGCCGCCCTGGGCTCTGACCGGTCGCGTCGTCTGGAGCGCCCCGCGGCTGGAGGCCCAGGCCGAGGTCCGCCACGTCGCCAGCCAGGATCGCGTGTCGACCTTCGAGCTGCCGACCGACGGCTACACCCAGGTCAACGCCACGGTCACCTTCAAGCCATTCCAGGATCCGGCGCTGCGCCTGTTCGTCGATGGCCGCAACCTGACCAACGAGACCATCCGCGAGCACGCCTCGTTCCTGAAGGACTTCGCGCCCGCGGCTGGGCGTTCGGTCCGCGCTGGCTTCGCCTGGCGCTTCTAGCGCCGGCCGGAGGCGGGACCTCAAACAGCCCCTAGAGAGCCCGCCAGCGCCGGGGCCCGGATCCTCCTCCGGGCCCCGGACTCGCCTACGACGGTGGTCCGATTGCCGCATCCGGCGGGATCGGCTAGAACCGCGAGCCTTTGCGGTCGTCTTCGAAGCGTTCGAGCGTCCGTTTCCAATTTTGTCGTAGAGCTCTTCATGACAACGACCCAGTCCGCCGGCGAGATCACCGGCAACGTCCTGTTCTACAACTCGCCCGAGCCGCTGAACCGCGAGCAGCACGCCAAGCTGGCGCTGGTGCATAAGGACAAGCCGTATGGCTTCGCCGCCGCCGGCACCGCCGTGCCGCTGACGGTTTCGGAATTCGCCCCGGCCGCCCTGACCTTCCCGGTGATCTTCGCCGGCGAGGACAAGGTGCCGCTGGCCGTGATGGGCCTGAACCAGCAGGAAAACCTGTTCATCGGCGCCGATGGTTCGGTCGAGCCGAACGTCTATATTCCAGCCTACATCCGTCGCTACCCGTTCGTACTGGCCAATGACGATACGCAAGACCGCCTGATCGTCTGCATCGATCGCGGCTCGGACCTGCTGACCGAGAACGGCCAGACCCCGCTGTTCGACGACAAGGGCGAGCCGACCGAATACACCCAGAACTGCATCAAGTTCTGCGACGACTTCGAGCTGGAGCGCCGCCGCACGGACTCGTTCGTCCAGCTGCTGAAGGAGCTGGATCTGTTCGAGCTGAAGAAGGCCATCTTCCAGCCGCAGGACGAAACCGGCGCCGTCGCCGGCGAGCCCGTGACCGTCGCCGAGTACTTCGGCGTCTCGGAAGAGAAGCTGAACAACCTCTCGGCCGACAAGCTGAAGGAGCTGCAGCAGAACGGCGCCCTGGCGCAGATCTACGCGCACCTGGTGTCGCTGCTGGGCTGGGATCGCCTGATCAACAAGACCGTGCTGAAGCAGGCCGAAGCCGCGAACCTGAACTAGGGTTCAGGCGTCAGCTGAAGACGAAGAGGGCGGCGGGGCTTCGGCTTCGCCGCCCTTCTTTTTTACCGCGCGAAGATGCTGCGGGTCAGGCACGAGAAGACCAGGCGACCGGCCTCGTCGAGCAGGTCGTGCTGGGCGATGACGATGCCCTTGCCCTCGCCGACCGGGTCCTTGCCCATCACCGTCATGCGGCCGCGCAGCAGCTCGCCGACGGGCGGATTGCGCATCCAGCGCAGGGCGTCGACGCCCAGGCGCTTGGTCTGCGGCCAGCCGGCGCTGGCGTCGGCGTCCAGCCGCGTCCAGATCGAGAAGATCATGGCGTCGGGCGCGCCGTTCTCCACGGGCCAGCCGGGCGTGAACGCCGCGACGAACGCTTCGAGGGCCTTGGCGTCGACGGCCCGTGTCCCCAGCGAGACGACCTGACCGATCTCGATATCGTCGAACGCGGCGGGCATGGGCGGCTCCGGGATGATTCCTTCGCCGACTGTCGGGTGCGTCTTGACCATTGTCGAGAGCGTCAAGCCGGGCCATGTGTGCTGGGTTGTCGTTTTCACAAAGTCCGGTCGCCGATGTTCCTCAAGAGAGCCGTCCTCGCCCTGCAAGCCTTCGTGGCGGCGACCCTGCTGGCGGGCGCTGCGATCGCCGGACCGGTGGTCAATTCCGGCCACATCGAGTCCGAGCTCGTCCCGCAGGAGAGCGGCATCGCGCCGGGCGGCACGATCTATGTCGCCCTGCGCCAGAAGATTCAGAAGGACTGGCACACCTACTGGCGCAATCCTGGCGACGCTGGCGAGCCGACCAAGATTGCCTGGACCCTGCCAGCAGGTTGGAGCGCCGGCGACATGGTCTGGCCGACGCCGATCAAGGCCAAGCTCGGCCCGCTGCTGGACTACGCCTATGAAGGCGAGGTTCTGATCCCTGTGCCGATCAGCGCGCCGGTCGGCGCGCAGGTCGGGACCACCGTCTCCCTCACCGCCAAGGTTTCCTATCTCGTCTGCGAGCAGGTCTGCGTGCCCGAGGACGCCGAGCTTTCCTTGCTGCTGCCGGTCGTCGCCGGTTCGGCGGGCGCGGATCCCAAGTGGGGCGGCAAGATCGCCGAGGTCCTGGCCAAGGCGCCCAAGCCCGCCGGCCTGAAGTCGGTCTTCAAGCTGGACGGCCAGGCCTTGAAGCTCGCGGTCACCGGCGCCCCGCTGAAGGGCGCCGACATGGCGGGCGCTTACTTCTTTCCCTATTCGTCCAAGGCGATCGAGCACGCCGCCGATCAGACGATCGACCGCGGGCCCGAGGGACTGACCCTGACGTTGAAGCCCGGCCGCGACTTCGCGGGCGACGCGACGGCGCCGGCCGAGCTCACGGGCGTTCTGGCCTTGGCCAATGGTTCGGCCTGGGAGGTGACCGCGAGCTCGGGCGAGCTTCCCGCCGCGGCCGCCGGGCTCGGCCCGCCGCCCGCCGAGACCCAGGCGTCTACCGCCAGCGTTCCCGGGGGGGTGATCGGCGCCCTGGCCCTGGCCTTCCTGGGCGGCCTGATCCTGAACCTGATGCCCTGTGTCTTCCCCGTGCTGTCGATGAAGGCGGCCAGCTTGGCCGGCCACGCCCACCACGAGAGCAAGGCGCGGGCGCAGGGCGTGGCCTTCCTGGCGGGCGTGCTGGCGACCTTCCTGATCTTGGCGGGCCTGCTGCTGGCCGTGCGGGCTGGCGGCGCGGCGGTGGGCTGGGGCTTCCAGCTCCAGTCGCCGCTGGTGATCGCGGCCTTGGCCCTGCTGATGCTCCTGGTCGCGCTGAACATGTCGGGCGTCTTCGAAATCGGGACCTCGATCCAAGGCGTCGGCGCCGGGGCGTCCTCTCGCGATGGCGCGCTCGGCGCGTTCTTCACCGGCGCCCTGGCGGTGGTGGTCGCGGCGCCTTGCACGGCGCCGTTCATGGCGGGCGCGCTCGGCTACGCCCTGACCCAGCCGGCGGTGGTGGCCTTGGGCGTGTTCGCGGCCCTGGGTCTGGGCTTCGCGGCGCCGTTCGTGGCCATCGCCTTCATTCCGGCGGTCCTGCACCGCCTGCCGCGTCCCGGCGCCTGGATGGAGATCCTCAAGAAGGGCCTGGCCTTCCCGATGTATGGCGCGGCCCTGTGGCTGACCTGGGTGTTCGCCCAGCAGGCCGGACCGATCGCCCTGGGCCAGGTGCTGGGCGCGGGCGTGCTGGCCGCCTTCGGCGCGTGGGTCTACGGCCTTTCCCAAGGCCGGCGAGCGGCGGGTAGGGCGTTCCTGGGCCAGATGCTCGTCGGCCTCCTTTGCGTGGGCGCGGCCCTGGCGCTGTCGGTCTCCGCGGCCCTGGCCGCCAAGGCTCCGACCGCCGCGGACGCCGCCGCGCCCTCCTCAGGGGCGGGCCTTGTCGCCGAAGCCTGGTCGCCCGAGCGTGTCGCGGCCCTGCGCGCCGAGGGCCGTCCGGTGCTGGTCGACTTCACCGCCGCCTGGTGCGTGACCTGCCAGGTCAACGAAAAGGTCGCCCTGTCCGGCGGCAAGGTGGCCGAGGCCTTCAAGGCCCAGAACGCCGTCTTTCTGAAGGCGGACTGGACCAACCGCGATCCGGTCATCGCCAAGGCCTTGGCGGATTTCGGCCGCGTGGGCGTGCCGCTCTACGTCGTCTATCCGAAGAACGGCGGCGAGCCGGTGATCCTGCCCCAGTTGCTGACCGAGGGCATGGTCATCGAGGCGATCGAGAAAGCTGGAGCTTAGCTACTTCTTCTTGTCGCCGCCGAAGGGCAGCTTGGCCTTCATCTGGTCCAGAGGGGTCTTGGTCACCACGATGGGCGGCGGCGCCGTGATCGGGGCGGTCTTGATCGGATAGGCGCGCCAGCCGGTCTGGATCAGGGCGGTGAAGCCTTGGCACTTGGGCAGATAGCGGACCATGCCCGTGCGCGGCTTGGCGAAAGGCGCGGGCTGGGTGAAGTCCTGCCGCTTTGGATCCACGAACCGCCAGTCGGTCGGCAAGCCGTAGCCCTTCTCGCCGCCGAGGCGCACGGCCTTGTAGGCGATGTTGGCCTGGAAGGGCGGCACGCCGTACTTCAGCATGGCGCGCAGGAAGATGGCGTCGGCCTCTTCGCGCTTACCCGGCTCGCCGATCGTATAGAGCCAGTCGTGGACGATCGCCGCACGCGCCGTCGGCCCTTGCGGGTCGATGAAGGCCTGGCCGTACCAGGGCACGCTGGCGAAGTCGGTGACGTACCAGCGCGGCACCACGATGACCTTGCCCGTCTCGACGTCGCAGTAGGGGAACTCGGCGTCCAGAGTGAACAGCTTGCGGCCGTCCTTGGTCTGGTTGAACAGCATGATCGGCTGCGGCGTCAGCGAGCTGGGCGGCGTCGGGGCGACGACCGGCACGAAGACGGTGGTGTTCGTCTGCGTCGCGCAGGCGGCGAGGATCAGGCTGGCGCCGGCGAGCGCGGCGGAGGTCTTCAGGCGGGACATTCGTGGGGGAGGCGGTGGTGAAAGACGGTGCGTGTTCTTCTGGGCGCGGGTCGACATGGGAGCAAGCAAGAATGGCGAAGTTTCGGCCTCCGCGGCGATTTCGCGACTGTTTCGCATAACGCCGATCCGTGGCAGGGTCGGTTTGGGGAGGATTTGAAGTACGGGAGACTGACATGCCGATAACCCGCCGTCTCGTCGCCGCCGGCCTGCCGCTGGCCGCTCTTGTTCCCGCCGTCGCCCACGCCGGACCCGCGCCGGACTTCACCGCCGTCGACGCCGACGGAAAGACGCGCTCGCTGTCCGAGTTCCGGGGCAAGACCGTGGTTCTGGAATGGACCAACGAGGGCTGCCCCTATGTCCGCAAGCACTATTCGGGAAACATGCAGGGGCTGCAGCAGGCCGCGCGCGCCGATGGCGTGGTCTGGCTGACCGTCGCGTCCTCCGCGCCCGGCAAGCAGGGCCATTTCCCGGACGGCGCGACCGCGAAGTCCTGGATGACCGCAAAGGGCGCCAAGCCCACGGCCCTGTTGCTGGATCCGGAAGGCAAGGTCGCGACGGCCTACAAGGCCAAGACCACGCCGCACATGTTCGTCATCGATAAGACGGGCCAGGTCGTCTACGAGGGCGCCATCGACGATCGGCCGACCAGCAAGGTCGAGGATCTGGCGGGAGCCAAGAATCTGGTCGCCGCGGCTCTGGCGGACGTGAAGGCGGGGCGCAAGGTCGCCACGCCCTTCGCGACGCCCTATGGCTGCTCGGTGAAGTACAAGGACGCCTAGACGATTGGCGCGCGGCCCATCCAAGGCCGCGCTCCAAAAAAACGTCATTGGTCCGCCATGACGCGGCGGCGGCCGTTTGCTAAGCCCGAAGCGAAAGCTCCGATCTCTTAGCAAGGACGCCGCCCCATGGCCGATCTCGACGCCGCCTGGACTCGCCTGGAAACCGCCGCCAAGGCCGCTGGGCAGCAGCGCATCGTCGACTTCTTCAAGGGTGAGCCCGGACGCCTCGAGGCGCTGACCCTGGACGTCGCCGGCCTGCACCTGGATCTCTCCAAGCAGGCCTGGGACGAGGCGGGCCTCGAGGCGGCCCTGGATCTGGCCCACGCCGCCGATGTCGAAGGCGCCCGCGCCCGGATGTTCGGCGGCGAGGCGATCAATTCGTCCGAGGGCCGCGCCGTGCTGCACACGGCGCTGCGCGCGCCGGCGGACGCCGACGTCAAGGCGCTGGGCCAGCCGGTCATGGCCGAGGTCGAAGCCGTCCGCCAGCGGATGAAGGCCTTCGCCCAGGCGGTCCGCTCCGGCGCGATCAAGGGCGCCACCGGCAAGCCGTTCAAGGCGATCCTGCACATCGGCATCGGCGGCAGCGATCTGGGTCCGCGCCTGCTGTGGGACGCCCTGCGGCCGGTGAAGCCGTCCATCGACCTGCGCTTCGTGGCCAATGTCGACGGCGCCGAGTTCGCCCTGACGACCGCCGACATGGATCCGGAGGAGACCCTGGTCATGGTGGTCTCCAAGACCTTCACGACCCAGGAGACCATGGCCAACGCCGGCGCGGCGCGGGCCTGGCTGGTCGCGGCCCTGGGCGAGCAGGGGGCGAACCAGCACCTGGCCGCCATCTCGACCGCGCTCGACAAGACCGCCGCCTTCGGCGTGCCGGACGAGCGGGTGTTCGGCTTTTGGGACTGGGTCGGCGGCCGCTATTCGCTGTGGTCGTCGGTCAGCCTGTCGGTGGCCGTCGCCGCCGGCTGGGACGCCTTCGAGGGCTTCCTGCGCGGCGGGGCGGCGATGGACCAGCACTTCCGCACCGCGCCGCTCGAGAAAAACGCGCCGGTCCTGGTCGCCCTGGCTCAGATCTTCAATCGCAATGGTCTGGACCGCCGCGCCCGCTCGGTCGTGCCCTATTCGCACCGCCTGCGCCGCCTGGCCGCGTTCCTGCAGCAGCTGGAGATGGAGAGCAACGGCAAGTCGGTCGGCCCCGACGGCAAGCCGGCCAAGCGCGGCACGGCCACCGTGGTGTTCGGGGACGAGGGCACCAATGTCCAGCACGCCTATTTCCAGTGCATGCACCAGGGGACCGACATCACGCCGATGGAGCTGATCGGGATCGCCAAGTCCGACGAAGGCCCGGCCGGCATGCACGAGAAGCTGCTGTCGAACCTGCTCGCGCAAGCCGAGGCCTTCATGGTCGGCCGGACCACCGAGGACGTCGCCGCCGAGCTGAAGGCCAAGGGCGTGTCCGACGCCGAGATCGCCACCCTGGCCCCGCAGCGGACCTTCGCCGGCAACCGGCCCTCGACCCTGGTGGTCCTGGACCGCCTGACGCCCGAGACCTTCGGCGCCCTGATCGCCCTCTATGAGCACAAGACCTTCGTCGAGGGCGTGATCTGGGGGATCAATTCCTTCGACCAGTGGGGCGTCGAGCTGGGCAAGGTGATGGCCAATCGCATCCTGCCCGAGCTGGAGAGCGGCGTGGCCGGCCAGCACGACCCGTCGACGAGCGCCCTGATCGCCCGTCTCAAAAAGTAGCTTTCTTCTCCCCTTGCGGGAGAAGGTGTCATCCGAAGGATGACGGATGAGGGGTTGGAAGGCCTTTCCGACAAAGCCCGTACGACCCCTCACCCGACCGCCTTCGGCGGCCACCCTCTCCCGCAGGGGAGAGGGCCCCTCATCAGAACGTCTTCCTCACCCGCACCTGGAAGAAGGTGCGCGGGTCGATCGTGCGGTCCTCGACGAAGGCGACCGCGCGGTCGGGGCCGCGGTTGGCGAAGACCGTCCGGCGGATCGTGAAGTCGTCCCAGATGTTCAGCTGAGCGCGGATCGCCAGGGTCGGGGTCGGCTTGTACTCGGCGAAGGCCTCGTAGTAGCGCGAGCCGCGCCAGACGCTGGTCTGGTCGACGTCATAGGTGCCCTGGCCCAGCAGCGGCAGCCAGTTGATCCCCCACTGGGTCTTCCACGAGACGATGTCCTGCTGGAAGCCGATATTGGCCTGGGTCGGGCGGACCTGGGTGATCGGCCGGTCGCGGCCGGTCGTCGGGTCCTTCACGTGGGTCTCGTTCCAGTCGTTCTTGAAGGTGAAGCGCCCGCCCTTGATTCCCAGCTTGTCGGTCGGGACCACGATGTTCAGCGACAGGCGGTCCAGCGTGCCGTCACCGATATTGCCCGTCGCCGACAGGCCGCCCGGCAGCGGCAGGCGGTCGATCACCCCGATGATCTCGTCGTGGCGATAGCCGATCGACACCACGCCCTGGCCCCAGAAGCGCCGCTCATAGGTCACTTCCGAGATCCAGCGCTGCTCGGGCTTCAAGTCGACATTGCCGCCATAGACGGTCTCGTCGTCCAGATCCGACGAGGCGGCGAAGTCGTCGAAGTCCAGCTGGCCCAGCTCCCGCTCGAAACGGAAGCGCAGCTGATTGTCGGCCATCGGCGTCCAGGTCAGCAGGAAGCGGGGCTTGGCGTAGAAGAAGCTCTTCTCGTTCTCGGCGTCGCCCGACTGCTTGATCGTCGACTTTTCCAGCCGCAGGCCGCCCTCCAGGGTCAGCTTCGGGTTCACCCGCCAGGTCGCCTTGGAGAAGGCCTCGCCGCGCAGCTCCTCGACCTTGACCGAGGCGCTGGGCAGCGGCACCCCGACGCCGCCCACGCTGTAGGCCTGGGTCACGTCCAGCATGTTGTAGGCGCCCTCGGCCCCCGCCTCGAGCGTCAGGGCCGCCGAGAAATCGTGGCGCAGCAGCCCCCGGATGATCGATTCCGAGTCGTCGCCGTCGGCCACGAACCGCTGCTGGGGCGAGGCCGTCCCGTTCAGCCGGTCGTCGCTGGTCGAGACGTCGTCGAAGTCCTCGAACGAGTGGATCAGCCGGGTCTCCAGGCTCCATTTCGGCGCCAGCGTCCGGGTGTAGGTCAGGCCCAGCTCGCCCGAGTGGCTCTCCTCGTCATAGGCGCTGCGGCGGAAGGTCGTCGGCGAGGTCAGGTCGGTCCATTCGTGCCAGTCGTTGCGGCCAAAGCGCGTCGTGGCCTCCAGCTTGCCGCCCAGGAGCGGGCCCGACCAGTTGCCGCGGATCGAGCGTCCGCCGCCGTAGCCATCGTCCAGATAGGCCTCGTCGCGGGTCAGCCGCCCGGCGCCGTCGTGACGCACGCTGCGGCCCGCGCCGTTGGAGTCGCTGGTCGAGGTGCCGTCGCTGAGCAGCACGCCCCAGCTGGTGTCGCCGTTGGTGGCGGTGAACTGGTAGCTGCCGCCATAGACGTCGTGGCCGCCGTCGAAGAACACGCCGTTCCAGGTGGCGATCTGCTGATGGCTGACGCCCTTCTTCAGCACCACGTTCACGACGACCGAATAGCCCTGCATGTCGACGCCCGGCGCGCCGCCGCGGATCAGCTCGATGCGCTCGACCCGGTTGGCCGGCGTGCGCGACAGGGCGTTGGAAGCGGTGTCGTTCTTCGAGGCCGGCCGGTTGCCGTTGATCAGCACATTGCCGACCGCCCCTTCGAAACCGCGCGTGCCCGCCCCGTCCTGGATCGTGAAGCCCGGCACGCGGTTGACCATGTCTTGCGCCGTGTTCGGACGATTGGCGGCGAAGAAGTCCGGCGTGAAGACCAAGACGCCCTTCTGGGCCTGGTCGTCCATCGGCGCCTGGGAGGTCGGCCCCGTGGGGACCGGCGCCACGGCGGCCGCCTGGTCGGCGGGCTTGGGCGTCTCGCTTGTCAGGGGCGTTTCGGCGGCTTGGGCCGACGCGCCGACGGCGAGCAACACGGTGGCGGCGGTCGCCAGAAGCGCGGTCTTGGTCATGTACTTTCCCCTCACGAGGAAAGCTGTGGCCGCCGGTCCCATTCACCTCAAGTTACAAGCGTGAAAGGTGGATTACTTCTCTGAAAGATTACTTGGCTGTCATGTTTATACCGGGCGGCTCTGCGGATAAGCCTCGCCGCGCCGGCCGAAAGTCTTAAGGATTCGTGTATAGACGCCGCCGGGATCAGCTCTCGTTGGCCGGCGGCGCATGCGGCTCGGGGACGGGCGGCAGGCTCTCCAGTCGCGCCTTCACGGCCTGGAGCAGCTTGTATTCCTGCCGCCGCATCAGCTCGTCGAAGACCCGGGACCGCTCGGCGCGGATCGCCTCGATAGAGCTGTCGGCGCTGATGGCGCCGATCTGGGGTGAAGCCGGCGAGGCCGGGGGTCTGTGCTTGGACATCGAAGGTTCCTCTCTCCTGGACATGCGGCGACGGTCTTCCGCCGGAAAAGCCGGCGGGCTGGGGAGGCGGCGGAGCTCCGGGGCGCGCCCGGAAGGATGTAGGAGTTACCGTTTCGACGAGACCCGGATGCTCCGCGCGATCGTTTGGACGAAAGCCCTCGGCGCGCGGGGTTTTAACCCGCTTCCGAAAAGAGGCCTCCGGCGGGCGGGAGGGAAAGCGACCCTCCCGGACCGCGCGGGCGATTTCAGCCCGCGCCTGGCGCGATCGTCCCGAGCGTCGCGAGCATGGCCCCCGGCCCGACCGCGAGAAGGAGCCGCCCCTGAGGAGCTGTCGCCCTTCCGCACGACCCGCCGGGCCCCGCGACGCCGAGCCGGACCGCATCCCGCTCGACCACCCCCGCCGCCCGTTCGGTCGCCAGCTGGACGGCCTCCCCCGCGACGGGGCGAGGACAAGTATGGGCGCCGGTTTGGAGGGGGAGGAAAGATTGGCGTGTAAAAATGAGAAGTCGTTGATTTGTTTGGATTCGATTCCGGATACGCGGCTGCGTTCAGGGTATCTGGGCGGCTGAATTCCCTCTCCTCCCCCTCTGGGGGAGGGGGACCGCCGAACGGCGGTGGAGGGGCCAGCCGAGCGCGCGACGCCCCCGCCGATGAGAAACGCGTCTCCCACCCACAGGATGTAACCCCGCCGCACAGGGCCCCCTCCACCCGCGTTCGCGGGTCCCCCTCCCCCGATGGGGGAGGAGAGGGCTTTGAACTTTCTTGCGCCCCCCTGTCGGCCCGCGGCCCCGTCATCCGTCCTCGCTCCAAACGGAGGGACCTCATACATGCGCGAGAAGATCACGACCTGGGCCGGGTGGATGCTGTCGGGGGCGTTCGCCCTGTTCATCGCCGGCGCCTCGGTCGCGCCGAAGCTGCTGCATCACCCGGCGGCGACCCAGACCCTGGAAAAGCTGGGCTGGGACCCGCGCCACACCCTGATGATCGGGATCATCGAGGCGACGTGCCTTACGCTCTACCTGATCCCGCGCACGCGCCTGCTGGGCGGCGCCATGGCCACCCAGATCCGCGCCGAAAGCCCGCTGTTCAGCCACGTGCTGTTCAGCGTCTATCTGGGCCTCTTCCTGTGGGGCGGCCTGTGGCTGCGCGACCCGGCCCTGCGGGCGCTGTTTCCGGTGCGGCTGGGGAAGTAGGCGCGCCGCCATCCCTTGAGCCTCGCGGTGTTCGGCGCCTAACCTTGGGTCAAGGACAAGACCGAGGGGAGGGGGCGACGATGCGGCTGGCCCGCTGGATATTCCGCCTGGCCGGGATCTACGGGATCCTGCTGCTGGCGCCGATGTACTTTCTGGAGCGACAGGTCGCCGGCCCGGCCGGGGTTCTTCCGCACGCGGAGAACTACTACGGCTTCATCGGCACGGCCCTGGCCGCCCAGGTGCTGCTCCTGATCATCGCCCAGGACCCGATCCGCCTGCGCCCGGCCATGCTGGCCGGGGTGCTGGAGAAGCTGGCCTTCGGCGTCCCGGTCTGGGCGCTGTGGCTGCAGGGCCGCGTCGCCGCGCCGGTGGTGGTGTGCGGAACGATCGACCTGGTGCTGGCGGCGCTGTTCGTCCTGGCCTACGTCCGCACCCCGCCGGGGCCGCCTTCGCCCCGCGCGGCGGAAGCCGGGTGAGGAGAAGGCCGTGCGGCCGCGCGGCGGCGGAGGGGCCTTCACACCCGCCAAGCCCGCCGTCATCCCGCGCTTCATGCGCGGGACCCATTTGTCCGCCGCACGGGCGCCCGCGCTCTCACGTGAAAGCTGAACCATGGGTCCCGCGCATGAAGCGCGGGATTACGGTGTTTATGATTGGAAGGGTCAGTGAAAAGTCCGACCGCCTTGAGGTCGGGCCAAGCCTTACATCTCTTGGAGGCTGCAGCGTGCTGGGCGGGCCGGGTTGGTCAAGGACCGGCCTCTGGCCGGCCGCGCCGCGGCGGCGCTCCGCGCCGTCCTTGAGCAACCCGGCCCGCCCAGCGATCGTCTCGCCGTGAGATGTAAGGGGGAAGCAGGCTGCCAGGGCGCGCGGGAAGGCCGAGTAGCGCGGCTGGTGATTTTCGCCTAAAGGTGGAGGTGGCTTTTTTAACCTGCTGGCGCCATATAATGGTATCACGACCCCACAAGGGGCGACATGCGAAGACCTACGACGCGATTTTTGCCGAGCCAGTCCGAGCAAATATCCGTTGGGAGGACATAGAGGCACTTTTTGTCGCGCTCGATGCTGACATAAGTGAGGGGGCGGGCTCGCGTGTGCGAGTGCGGCTTGGAGAGCAGATGGCTGTATTTCATCGCCCTCATCCAGAGAAGGAATGTAGCAAGGGCGCTCTGAAGTCGGTTCGGCGCTTTTTGACTGATGCAGGATGCAATGACGACAACGCTGACATATGAAGGCTACGTCGCTACAGTAGAGATCGACGTTGAGGTGGGAGAAATGCACGGGGAGGTAATTAATACTCGTGCCGTCCTAACCTTCAGTGCCTCGGACGTAGCCAATCTTCAGCGCGAATTTGTCTCGACGGTTGAAGACTATAAGGCCTGGTGCGCTGAGCTTGGTGTAAGTCCTGAGAAGCCATATTCTGGCACGCTGTCGCTGCGGCTCTCTTCAGATGCTCATCGCCGTGCCTCGGTGTGCGCGGCAAAGCACGGCAAAAGCTTGAATGCGCTTTTGGTTGAGCTCATTGAGGCTGGTCTACGTCGTGACGCTGATATAGATCAAGAGCCTACAGTCGTGGCTCAGCTGAGAAGTGTAACTGAGACCTTGGGGCAGCACGTTGAGCAGTTGGCCGCTCCTCGCTCCCTTAGAGATGATGGTTTTATCCCATCTGTGCGGTACGGGAAAACGCCTAAGGCTCCAATCGGGGCGCCTGTACCTGCGTTTTGGTCTACGCGCCAATGAAAACGGTAGAAATTGTCACAGCCATCGCATGTGAAGACGTCCGCTTCGAAGGCGATGGCAGGCCGATGCTTATCGGTCTGTATAGTCCTGAGTTCAGATTAAAAAAGTTTCCTTGTAAGATATCTTTCTGGGCTATCCCCATTTTCAATGTTTCTGGGGCGGGGAGAGAGAGTTTTGAGTTCAAGATAAAAAATAGTGAGGGTGATACCCTTGCGAAGTCGAAGGGGATGCTGGTTGTAGATCAGGCTGGAACTGGTGCGCTGGCCCCAATAGGCCCCTTCAAGCTGAAAATTGAAGGAGTTACCACCATCGAATTGATCGCTATCCAAGATGATCGTGCTGAGGTCGTGCAGTCCTGGCGCTTCACGCAGCAAGAAGATGATGAGGATAGCGAGAATGAAGATGTCGCTGATGTCGGAGCTGAATAGCACGGAGGGGTAACCATGCTCCCCCCCCCTTCCCCCACACGCCCCAATCCGCTACACCGCCCCCGCAATGACCCGCACGCCGCACCATCACGGCCACCACCACCATCCGACCTCGCCTCGCGGGATCGGCCGGGTCCGCTTGCTCTAAAGCAAGCCCCCAGCCTGAGCCCCGCCTAGCGGATGGGGCTTGGCTCAAGCGCCATCCGTCGAAGCCTAGAAGACCTTAGGACCGACGATGACCACCGCCTCCGACAACACCTCGCAAGACTTCCGCCCCGAGGCGCGCAGCCCGCGCGGCTTCGCCGACAAGCGCGCGCGCGACCTGCGGGCCGAGCGGGCGATCCTGGAGGCGGTGTCGGCGGTCTATGAGCGCTACGGCTTCGAGGCGCTGGACACCGGGGCGTTCGAATACGCCGACGCCCTGGGCAAGTTCCTGCCCGACAGCGACCGGCCCAACGAGGGCGTCTTCGCGCTGCAGGACGACGACGACCAGTGGATGGCGCTGCGCTACGACCTGACCGCGCCGCTGGCCCGCTTCGCCGCCCAGCACTGGGAGACTCTGCCCAAGCCGTTCCGCCGCTACGCCTTCGGGCCGGTGTGGCGCAACGAGAAGCCGGGGCCGGGGCGCTTCCGCCAGTTCATCCAGTGCGACGCCGACACGGTGGGCTCGGCCCGTCCGGAGGCCGACGCCGAGATCATCGCCATGGCCGTCGAGGGGCTGGAGGCGGCGGGCCTGCCGCGCGGGGCGGCGGTGCTGAAGATCAACAATCGCAAGCTGCTGAACGGCCTCTTGACCGCCGCGGGCGCCGACAGCGCCGGCCAGAAGCTGGCGGTGCTGCGCGCGGTCGACAAGCTGGACCGCCTGGGCGTCGACGGCGTCCGCCTGCTGCTGGGCGAAGGGCGCCTGGACGAGAGCGGCGACTTCACCAAGGGCGCGGGCCTCAAAGGGCAGGCCATCGATCAGGTGCTGGACTTCGTCCAGGCCGGCTCCTCTGGCGGCCGCGCGGCGACGCTGGACAACATCGCCAAGGTGATCGGCGGCTCGGCCGAGGGCGACGAGGGCCTCCTGGAGCTGTCGCGGATCGACGCGGCCCTGACCAGCCTCGGCATCGCCGACGACCAGGCCTTCATCGACCCGTCGATCGTCCGGGGTCTGGAATACTACACCGGCGCGGTGTTCGAGGCCGAGCTGCTGCTCAGCACCACCGACGAGAAGGGGAACAAGGTCACCTTCGGTTCGATCGGCGGCGGCGGGCGCTATGACGACCTGGTGGCGCGGTTCACCGGCAATGTGACTCCGGCGACGGGCTTCTCGTTCGGCGTGTCGCGCCTGGCGGCGGCGCTGCGGGCGGCTCGGTGCCAGTGGGCGGCGGAAGCCCGCTGCCCTGCGGTTCAGGGCGCGTCATGCCGTTGTAGAGCGATGCGCCGCCGCCCATCGCCATGCCGGACAGCACGCCCAGCACCACGGCCGAATCCACACCCTCGCTCCAGTCCTTCCCAAGGGCCATGTTCTGCAGGATCTGCTCGGAGGCCGATTGCGGCAGCTCTTCCAGAAAGCCCTCGGAGATGGCGCCCTCGATCACCTTGCGCGTCCCGGCATGGGCGTAGATCGGAATGTCCTTGCCAAAGGCCTCGATGAAGCCTTCGGGATGGCCGCTCGGAAGGCGGCTCGCGCGCTGCGCCGATTCGCACAGCCAGGGCGAGCCGCGCGTGAGGATCTGCATCGGCCCGTCGTGCGGCCGCCAGACGAGTTCGCTCGGCCGCTCCTGCCGCCAGTCGAGCGTGCCGAGCGTGCCCGAGACGACCTCCTGGACGCCAAGGTGGCCATCGACGAGCCCTCACGCGGTGTGCTCAAGGGCATCGTGATCGGCCGTGGGGGCACGCTGTACGCCGAGGTGAGCGAGGGCTTCGGCACGCGCACGCTGCGCTACGGCG
>NZ_CALCDX010000198.1 GCF_937900395.1 uncultured Caulobacter sp. | reverse complement strand
TCGAGCGGGCCGGGATTTACGGCAATTACACCCCGCCCGATGGCCAGTCTCTGTATGTCGATGTCTGGCCCTTCTGGCCGTGATGCGCTACCTGGCGACGTTGGTATCGCGGAGAGTTTCCGCGTGAGTCTCACCCAACTCACGGATTCACCATGTCGCAAGCACAGTCGTTTCCCTATTCCACGTCCGAAGAAAAATCGACCGCCCTTTACCCGCTGCAATATCACACGCGCGGCGATCTGGCGAACCAGCTGAAACAGCGGTCCGCACGCCTCAGAATCTGTCGAGGCTGTCCGCATCGCGACCTGCAGCGTTGCAACCGCTCCGGCCGCGAATGCCACGAGCACGCCAACGAAGGTTTTTGCCCGGCCGGGATGTTCGGTGTCGATCCCGGCACTTGGCCCAGCGGCTACCACAACGAACCGCTCTACCGCGAGACGCTCGCCGCTCCGCCGCCGGCTCCCGATCCATTCGTCGGTCAGCCGATCGTACACCTGGGCTGCCACCTGTGGCCGGTGATTCACCCGGACGAACCCACACATCCCTGGCTCGATCAGATCAGGCTCTGGCACGAACTGGCCGAGCAGATCAACGGCCGCTGTCTCGTCGGTGTCGCAACCGGACCGAACACGGCGACGTTTGCGGAGATTGCCGCCGAATTCGACACCGAACGATTCGAGCTGTTTGAGCTGCCGAACGATGAAGAAGAAGGCGAAAACCCGACGTTCCGCCAGCTGCTGGAGATGCTGCCTAGCGGTCCGGACGACGTGCTGATCTATTGCCACGCCAAAGGCGTGCAGGCCGCCCGCCGCAACTCCGAAGCGGTCCAGCTGTGGCGGGAGCTGCTGTACGAGACGGTGCCCTTCAACTGGCGGCGAGGCGTCGAGAAGCTGGCCGAGGGCTACAAGGCGTTCGGCTCGTTCCGGGCGTTCACGACTTCCCGCAACGTCATTCCCCACGGCTGGTATTACTCCGGCACGTTTTTCATCGGTCGGCTGAAGCACTTTTTCCTGCATCACTTTTACACCGAGTCAGAGATTGTCGAGCGTGAGGATCTCATTCACCTAGAGGCAGTGAAGTTAGTCTCGTCACGAAAACCGCTCCCGGTGACGCCCTGCTGGGGTGGTGTCGAGCACTTCCTCGGGACGCATTTCCCCGCCCAGGAATGCTGGTGCGAGTTCGCGGACGGTCGGGATCTCGGCGAGGAATACTCCATTGCCCGCATGTTCCCACAGATCGTCCACTCCGGGTTCCGCTGGGAGATGGAGCGGCTGCAGCGTCAGTACGGTGTCCATTGCGAACAGCACGTCCGCGAGCTGGAATTTCTGCTGGAGGAGATCATGCCCGGCGATCGCGTGCTCGTGATTGGTTCCCGGGCGGGAGGAATCGAATCAGTCCTCAAGCAACGCGTCGAGAGCGTGACAACCGTCTCGATCGATCCGGAGCCGCTGGCGTCGAATCCGCACCAGTTAATCATCGGGAGCAGTCACGACACCGAGGTTCAGCTGTATGCCCGATCCCTGGGACCGTATGACGTGGTGTTCATCGATGGGGACCACACCGAGGCGGGCGTTCGCGAGGACTGGGAATTCGCCCAGAAACTGAAACCCCGCCTGGTCGCGTTCCACGACATCGCCGACACGACGTTTCACCGCTCGCTAAACTGCAACGTCGCCCCACTGTGGCGAGAACTCCAAGCCCGCTACATCACGTCCGAAAAGATCGTCGGCGGTGGCTGGGGAGGGATCGGCGTCGTCGAGTTGCGGGAGACGCTCGCTCAGGACGCCGACGAACGAGCCGAGGTCGACGTGTCGATCATCATCACGGTCGGGCCGGGGTACGAGCGTTACGCTGAGAAGGCGATACGGTCCGCAGTCACTCAGACTGGCCCGAATCGCTGCGAGGTGATCGTAGTCTGGGATGGTTCGCAAGATCCAGACGACGTGCTGCTGCCCGCGTATCGCTCCTACTCAGTCGAGTTCCGCAACGTCCAGAAGTCTCGCCGGTTCGGAGTGGAAAAAGCCCGAGGCCGCTACACACTCTTCCTCGACGCCGACGACTGGCTGGCGCGCGCCGAGGCCAGGGACGGCTCGTGGTGGCTGGACTGGAAACAATGGCTGGACAGCCACTCCAACGAGCCGTGCCCGCCGCCGCCCCTGGGCGCGCCTGAAAAGGGCTATCCGCCCCTGATCGACGCGCCGGGATCCTATGTGCGCGAGCGATGAGCGTTCGTCAGGCGGGCGCCAGCGCGCCGCGTTCTTCCAACAGGCGGCGGGTCGCCAGGAAGACCGCCTCGACGGGTTTGGCCTCTAGGCAGCGCGCGTCGTCAATGGCCGCGTGGTGAAAGCGATGGGCGCCAAAAATGCCAACGACACGCCGATAGCCCGCCGCCGCGATATGGGCGAGCTCCCCGGTTGCGGCCCCACCGAGCGCGTAAGGCGCCTCTAGGCCCGGAAGCCCCGAGAAGGCGGCGCGGCACGCGGGGAGAAGTTCGTCGCTAGCCATCAGGAACCGCTGCGGATCAGCGCTGGGCAGAGGCGCCAGACGCCCGCCCAGCTCATGCCAGTCGCGCGCGGCGACATTGGCCCCCAGATGCAGCCAAAGGCGGGTCCGGTCGGGCGGCGGCGCGGCCGCATCAAGCAGGTGCTGCGCGCCAAGGTTCTCATACTCGTGGCCGCTGTTGCAGACGAAGGCCAGATCGAGTGGCAGGTTCGACCGACTGGCCCAATCCGCCAGCATCATCCAGACCGCGACGCCAGGGCCGCGTTCCCCCGCGCAGGTGAACCAGCCAGAACGGGGGGTGGAGACCACGAGCCACTGGCCGTGACCGCGATCCCGCTTTCCGATCAGATTGAAGCAGGGTCGCCGCCCGCCGCGCCCCGTGACCTTCAGAACGCCGGCACCGCCGGACCTGGCCGCCGCGATCAGCGCCAGAGCGTCCTTCGGCGCCAGCACCGCCACGGGCGATTGGAACATCGGCGCCCGACCATCGGCGTTGAGCGCCAGAGCCTCGCCGCTCGGGCCCGTCGTGATCAAGACGACCGCCCGCGCGCCAGCGCTCAAGGCCGCCTGAACCGGCCCGCGCACGGCGGGAGACAAGGCGCTGCTCCAGCGCGCGTAGGGCAGCTTAATGATGACGATCGCGCCGCTCGCCGGCGCCCCCGCATCTTCGGGCGCTCGGACAAGGATCGGTCCGCTTATACCCTCGGGTCCAGTGGGCGTGACGATCGCCTGGGGTATGACTACGGCCCGCGCTTCCCCGACCTGAAGCCACGCCTCGTCGATCTCGAAGAAGGGCGCGTCGAATCCTTGGCGTTCGACGACAAATCCTCGGTCGTTGAGCCAGGCGGCCATCCACTCGCCGCAGGCCACGTCCCCCGCCCCGCCACTCGCCTTGCCGCCGAACGCCACGTAACGCTCGAGCAGAGCGGCGGCGGACGGCGCGTGCTGCGCCGCCCAGGAAGGGCTCGCCGCCAGGCCGGTGGCCAGAGGCGTCGCCAGCAGAGATCTGCGCGTGGGTGTCATGAGACCCCTTCTTGTGGTCGCGGCCGGCCAGACAAGACCAGCACGCGATGGCCTGGTGTCAATTGAAGAGCTGGACCTTGCGTCCGTCGACCTCCGAGCGGAACTGCCGCCGGCTGGTGAACATCGGCTCGACATTGGCCTTGTCCCAGGCCGCAAAGTCCTTGGAAAGGCGCGCCACGACTTCGGGATGGGCGCCGGCCAGGTCGTGCTTCTCGCCCGGATCCTTGGAGACGTCGAACAGCAGCGTCCACTGCCCCAGCGGCGAGACCTGCGCCTTGACGCCATCGGGCGTCGGCGAGCCCAGCACGTTGGTCATGTCGTCGACCGTATCGGACTTGTTGACCACCAGCAGCTTCCAGTTTCCTTCGCGCACGGCGTGGTTGGGGCCCATGCGCCAGTACAGGGTCCGCTCCACGGGCTTGGCGGTCGGCGCGAGCGCCGAGGCGATATCGCGGCCGTCGACGCCGGTCGGCGCCTTCACGCCCGCCAGGTGTGCAACCGTCGGCAGGATGTCGAGGGTCGAGACCGGATGGCTGGAGACCAAGCCCGGCGCGATGCGGCCGGGCGCCGAGATCATGAAGGGCACGCGCACTCCGCCCTCCCAGGGAAAGGCCTTGTAGCCGGCCAGATGTCCGTTGGAGCAGGCGCCGCGGATGTAGTTGGGACAGCCGTTGTCGCTGAGGAAGAAGACAACGGTGTCGCGCTCCAGGCCCTCGTCGGCCAGCGCCTTGCGCAACCGGCCGATATTGTCGTCCAGGGACGTGACCATCGCCGCGTAGAGCCGCTGGTGGGGCGAGGCGATGTGGGCGTAGCGGTCGGTATAGGCCTTGGGCGCCTGCAGGGGCGTGTGGGGGGCGTTGTAGGCCAGGTAGAGGAAGAAGGGCTGGCGCCGATGGGACTTGATGAAGCCGATGGCTTCGTCGGTGAATACGTCGGTCAGATAGCCGCCCTGCTCCACGACCGTTCGTCCACGCACAATCGGAAAGCGCGCGCGGGTCATGGCGCCGTCGGCCCCCGTATCGGCCTGCAGGCCGCTTTCCGCCGGCTCCTTGAAGTAGCTGGCGGCCCCGCCCAGGAAGCCAAAGAAGCTGTCGAAACCCCGGTCGAGCGGGTGGAAGCCCGGCGCCTGGCCGATGTGCCACTTGCCCACCATCGCTGTGGCGTAGCCGGCCGACTTCATCACCTGGGCGATGCTGTTCTCGGTGACGGGCACGCCTGTCTGTTCGTCACGCCCGACGGGGTTGAACTCAAAGCCAAAGCGGGCCTGATGGCGTCCGCTGATCAGGCCCGCGCGCGAGGGCGCGCAGACCGCCGCGGTGGCGTAGCCGTCGGTGAAGCGCACCCCCGAAGCGGCCAGGGCGTCGATGTTTGGCGTGTCGATCACCTTGCCGCCATAGACGCCAAGATCGCCATAGCCGAGATCGTCGGTCAGGATGACGATGACATTGGGCGAGCGCGGCTTCGCGGGCGAGGAAAATCCCGTCGTGGCAAGGCCTACCAGGCAGGCCGCGACCGCAAGTAGATAGCGCTTCATGGACTCTCCGCGGGTCTGATAGGCGTTGGGACGCCGCAGGCCTTGGCCTTCACATAGGCCTCCCCCATCGGCGCGAGGGTCTTGGGCAGGTCGCACAGGCTCTTGGCCGCCGCCTTGTCGCCCCCGAGATAGGCGCGCCAAAAGGTCAGCGTCTCCTCGACAATCACCCGCATCTGGCTGGCGTCCGTGGGCTTTGGCGTCCCCATGGACTGGCGGCGCCCGGTGTAGACGCCATGATCGCCGTCGCGCAGCACGATCAGGAACTGGTCGGCGCCCGTGATCTCCTGGAACGGAATGGTCCGCTCCCAGGGCGTCTTTTCCAGGTCAAGCGCGGTGCGGTCGAGCGTGCCGGTGAAATGCAGCATCGGCGTGCGGATCTGGGCGAACGCAGCGTGGGCTTCGCCTTGCCGAGGCTTGTTGGGGCTGTAGACGATGGCCGCCTTGATCCGAGGCTCGCGGAAGGCGCCGTCCGGCGCGCCTGGCAGGATCTGCCCAACGGCGACCAGCGTGGTGAGCGCGCCGAAGGAATGACCGCTCATGCCGATGCGCGAAAGATCAAGCTTGCCGGCGAGAACGCCGCCAGGCGCGTTCATGCGCGTGAGCTGGTTCAGGGCGAAGGGGATGTCGCCGAACCGGTTCGCGGCCGCGTCGGGCTCCAGCTTGCCCAGCAGTCCGGCTTCGTCCCCTGGACGAAATCCGGCCAGGATCGCGGTGTCCGAACCGGGATGCTGCAGCGCCGCCACGGCGAACCCCGCCTCGGCCAACGCCTGAAGAATGTAGCTGGAGCCCTCTCGCGATCCGCCCAATCCATGGGAATGGACAATCAAGGGAAAAGGCCCCGGGCCGGCGGGCATGTAGAGCTTGTAAGGCACTGCACGCCCGCCGCGCGCCGGGTCAGTCCACTCGCCGTACGAAATACCAGGCTTGGCCGGCGCCGCCGCGAGACTGGGCGCGGCCATGGCCAGCGCCAGGGCCGCCAGGACCGCGCGAGCCAAGCGGCTCCAGGCCATCACTAGAACTCCCAACCCAGCTCGACGCCGATCACCCGCGGGTCGGTGTAGAACTCGTTCGCGCTGACTATGTTGGCCAGATAGGTCTTATCGCCGAGGTTGCGGCCAAAAGCCGAGAGCCTCACGCGTTCGGAGCGCACGCCGATCCGCGCGTCGATCAGGCCATAGCCTTGATAGGAGCGGCTGTTGTCAGGGTTTTCATAGCCGCCGTCGGCCATCTGCAGGCCCGCCGAGGCGAAGCCGCGCCAGGCGCCGCCGAGCGGGAAGCTATAGGTGGCGTTCAGCGCGAACTGATAGTCGCGCAGGCGCGGCACGGACTTGCCGCCAAGGTCGGCGTCGTCGGGAAGGCCGTCGCCATTCAGATCGAGCTTGGCCTTGGCGCCG
This sequence comes from uncultured Caulobacter sp., assembly GCF_937900395.1. Taxonomy (GTDB): domain Bacteria; phylum Pseudomonadota; class Alphaproteobacteria; order Caulobacterales; family Caulobacteraceae; genus Caulobacter. The sequence goes on along the minus strand of NZ_CALCDX010000198.1, from coordinate 21,049 downwards.
TCTTCGAACTTGCCCTTTTGCCCGCTGAGGCTGGCGCTGATCGTCAAGTCCGCCGCGCCGAGCAGGAACCGGCGGCGCGCCTCGATCTCGTAGCCGGCCACGTGGGCGTCGCCGGCGTTCTGCAGGATAAAGCCGCGCGAAAGCGAGCTCGGCGCGCTGACTACCTGCACGTTGTTGGTCCAGGTGTAATAGACGGCCGCCGAAAGTTGGACGCCCTTCCAGCGCCCCTTGGCGCCCGCCTCGTAGGAGTAGGCGTATTCGGGGTCGTAGAGCAGTTGCTGTGCGATCTGGCTACGGACGGTCGTCGGCGGCAGATTGCTGTTGAAGCCGCCAGGACGATAGCCCGTGGCGAAGCGGCCATAGACATTGACGCCGTTATCGAAGCGGTGGCGCAGGGTCACCGTCGGCGTCACGAAGGTCCAGCGGCGCTCGGCTTCGACGCGGGCGGTCTCATTACCGGCCGCGCAGGCCGCCCCCGTCACGTTGGGCGGGCAGAATTCGACCGAGCTGGCCGGCAGCGGCCCCGTCGCGCCATCCGGATCGACCGTCACCACCGCCATCAGTCCCGTCGGCGCCGCGCCGGCGCCGAAGTACGCCAACGGATCCTTGGCGTAGCGCTCGAACCAGAACGACTTCTTGTCGCGCTGCAGGCGGGCTTCGACGCCCAGGGTCGTAGCGTCCGTGATCTTGTATTCGAGGCTGCCAAACAGCGACGGCGACTTCAGGCTCTCGGAGAAGGCGTCGTGATTGACCGACAGGCGCGCCGACGAGCGCACGCTGGCGGAGGTCCCCGTCAGGGCGCCGGCCTGGCCCACCACGCAGCCCGCGGCGACCGCCTGCAAAGCGCCGGAATAGGCCGGGCAGAGATAGGGGTCGATGGTCACGTCGTCGCTCGTGGACAGGAACTCGACCCCCGCCAGCCACGAGAGACGCCCCTCGCCCTTCGAGCTCAGATAGGCCTGGGCGACGAAGCGGCTGTAATCCTCGAACTGGCCGACGGTGTAGTCCGGGACGAGCACCGCAGCGCCGGGAGCCACGTCTATGCCCGAATGGCCCGCGTAGTGGTCGTTATCCTCGTTGGTCCGTCCCGCGTCGCGGGTCTTCCAGCCGACCTTGGCCGTCAGGTCCGCGAAACCGAGGTCGCGCTTGGCCGACAGATAGACGGAGTCCTCCGTGATCTTGGTGCGTCCCTCGCGATCGAGATCCGCCCGCGTCCAGCGCGAGGCGTCCAGCACCGAGCCATCGACGCGCACGGCGCGGCGGGCGAGGCTCGAGAAGGCCGGGGTGTCGCTCTCGTAGCGCTCGTAAGCCAGGTCCACGGTGGTCGCCGAGTCCGGCGTCCAGCGCAGCCCCGCGCGCAGCCCCTTGTAGGTCTGCCAGTCCAGCTCGTGGCCGGTCGTCTGGTTCTTGATGAAGCCGCCGTTCTGATCGTCGTAAAGTCCCGCCACGCGAAGGGCGAGCTTGTCGGCGGCCAGCGGCAGGTTCACCACCCCTTCGATAGACGCGCGCTCGGGCTGGCTATAGCGGGCGGTCAACGCCCCGCTCAGCGTCTGGTCGGGCGCGCGACCGACGATATTGACAGCGCCGCCCACGGAGTTGCGGCCGTAGAGCGCGCCCTGGGGCCCCCGCAGCACCTCCAGTCGCTCGATGTCCAGAAGATCCATGCGGCTCAGGGATCGGCCGCCAAAGCCGCCGCCGGCGTTATAGAGCCCGTCCTTGTAGAGGCCTGTGGCGGCCTCGGAAAATCCCAGCCGGCCGCTGCCCTGCCCGCGGATCGAGATATCCTGGAGGTATTCGGGACCGGAGGTCACCAAAGTGGCGCTGGGCGCCTGGCGCAGATAGTCCTTCATGCCGTCGAGCACGAGGTTGCGCCGCTCCTCGGCGGTGATCGCCGAAATGGCCGAGGGCACTTCCACCAGAGTCTCGCTGCGCTTACGCGCCGTGACGATGATCTCGTCTAACGCTTGGGAGTCAGCCTGACGGGCCCATGACGCCACAGGCGTCGCCAAAAGCACCAACCCCACGGCGGTCATCAGGCCGCCACGTCCCATTCCACGCTGCATGAGCGCCTCCCCGCGATTTTTATCGTTGCGGGAAAGCTCCGGCCGTCAGCGAAAATTGTCAAACAATTTTTTGAAATCGACGCCTACCCACCGACCGACTCGAGATCCAGCGCCGAGGCCAGAGACCGGCGCGTGATCATCACGATCATCCGAGCCGCCGCGGCGGCGATCTCGGGATGACGATCCTTCACGGCCGAGACCAGAATCCGGTGCGCCGACAGCGACTGCTGCTCGGATTGAGAGGTCCCAGGCTTGAGCAGCCTTTGCTGCCAGAGCGCCAGATTGCCGACCTGGGTCAGCATCCGGTACGCCAGGACGCTGCCCGAATAGCGCCCCACCAGCTGCCCGAGACCAAACGAGAGCGTGTAAAGCTCGGCGCGATCGGCGTCGCGCGTCACCGCCGCCTCTATCGCCTCCAGCATCCCATCCAGCCGCGGGATCAAGCGCTCAGGAAAGCGCTCAGCCGAGAGCCGCGCGCACTGCGCGTACATTTCCTCAAGCAGACTGAAGATATCCAGCAGCTCCTCGGAGCCCACGGAGACGACCTGCGCGCCGCGCCAGGGCTGCATCTCGACAAACCCGGCCCGAGCCACGCTGCGCAGCGCCTCGCGGACCGATGCGCGACTTACGCCATGACGCGCCGAGACCTCCTGCTCGCGCAGCCAGGCGCCCGGCGGATAATGATTGTCGATAATCTCGCGAATGAGGGTCTCAGACAGGCGCGCATCCAGCGTCTGATCACTCTTGCGCCGCACTCGCGGCGGCGCGCTCGACCCAACCTCGTCCATCAGACCTCCCTGAGTTGACGTTATAGTAAGGCAGAAGCTCACGAAACGGAACGTCAGACAATTGCCAATCTCATTCGGGATGGTCTAGGGTCCGCTCAAGGGCGTCGAAGACCGCCCATGGGAGGATAGGATGATGATCCCGCGACGCGATTTTCTGGCCGGCGCCCTAACGCTGTCTCTGGCCGCGCGAGCCAGCGCCGCCGTTGGCCGCGCGCCCCTGCCCCTGGCCCAGGCGGCGAAGCTGGCGTGGCTCTATGGTCTGCCCATGATCGAGACGGCGGGCATCCGCACCCGCACAGCCAGGCTTGGGACCTTCAACCGCCTTTACCATCAGACCGATCTTGTCACTCCGGCGAACCAGAAAGTGACCTCGCCCAACAACGACACGCTCTACAGCCGCGGATTTCTGGATCTCCGCCAGGGCCCGGTGACCCTGACCCTGCCGGCCAGCGGCGAGCGTTATCTCTCGTTGGCGCTGATGGACATGTGGACCAACAACTTCGCTGTCCTGGGAACGCGAACCACGGGTCCGGACGGCGGCCGCTTCGTCGTCGCGGGTCCGAGCGGCCCCGCGCCCTCCGGCGCGATCCGCGCGCCGAGCGATTTCGTCTTCGCGCTGGGCCGCATTCTGGTCGATGGCCCCAACGACCTGACCGCGGCCCGCGCCGTCCAGGCCGCGATCATCGCCTCGGGCCCGGAACGGCCCCCGATCGATTTCGTAACGCCGGTCGCGCGCACCGCCCCTTGGCGAGACTACTTCGCCAGCCTAGGCGCATTGCTGGCCGAGAACCCGCCGCCGGCGACCGATGCGGGCTTCTTCCACGCCGTGGGCGCGCTGGGCCTGACCGCTCGAGGCTTCGATCCGCCGACCTTCACCGCGGACCAGGAACAGCAGATCGCCGCCGGCGTGGCCCAAGCCTTCCGCACCGCCGCCGAGCCGCGCGGCGGGCTCTATGCGGCGCAAGGCTGGGTCTATCCGCAGGCCAACCTGGGCGACTTTGGCCAGGACTACGTCTTTCGGGGCCAGATCGCGCTGACCGGCCTCTTTGGTCTGCCGTTGGCTGAAGCGGTCTATACTCGCCCCGTCGGCGACCATGATTCAGGACTTCTGCACGGCGAGCGCTATCGCCTGACCTTCCCGCCAGGCAAGATGCTGCCGGTCGACGCCTTCTGGTCGCTGACCATGTACGCCGCGACCCCGGATGGCCAGTTCTTCCTGACCCCCAACGCCATCGATCGCTATGCGATCGGCGACCGTACGCCAGGACTGAAGTACGGGGCCGATGGGAGTCTGGACATCTGGATCTCGCGCCGGCCGCCGGGACCCGGGTGCGAGAGCAACTGGCTGCCGGCGCCCGCCCAAGGCCCATACATGGTAAGCCTTCGCGCCTATCTGCCTCGACCCGACCTACTCAATGGCGTCTATCGCGCGCCGCCCCTGCTGGCGGGTTTCTAGCCGCGGCGCACGGTCAGTTGGGGGTCAGTCAGCGCTGCGCTCTTCCCACGCTGGCGGCCTGGTAGGCCTCAGCCTGCTGTCGAACAATCTGGATCAGCGTCCCGATCGAATGGTCAACGTCGATCAGGTGAAGCCCCCACGAAAGGTCGACGCCAGTGCGCCGAATGATGTGGCCGCCCAATTCATCGGTCCGCGGATCCGTCGGAACCGCGTTCACGCTCAGCGCCAGATAGTCATACTCGCCGCGTTGGACACATTCGGTCGTGATCAGACCAGGCGTCGAGACGAAGAAGGTCGTGATCGCCTTCGCGGGGCGGGTCCACTGAGGCGGGATGTCGCCGCCGGAGCCGTTCAGGAAGCCCATGGCGGGGAAATAGGAGACTGGCCGCCCGGGGCCGCCGGCGAGGTTGGCGGGATTGACGCAGGCCGCGCGAAAGCCATCGCGCGCGCGGCCGAACCGTGAGGTCGGCGGCGGCGGCAGACGGTCACGGAAGGTGACATAGCTAATCACGCAGCCGACCTGCTGACCGCTTCGGCAGAGCGGAACGGACCGAAACGAGCCGCCGACATCCTTGCCTGGCGGAACCATGACGAGGCCGCCGAGCAGAAGGGCCGAGACGAGTTGGGCTTGCGCGGGCTGGCCGTCGACCTCCTCGGCCAGCAGCTTCGTCAGCATCACCGCGCCCTGGCTGTGTCCGATGAGAACCACGCCACGGCCAATGTTCTCGTGGGCCATGTACCAGCGCCAAGCGTCCCGCACGTCGGCATAGCCGCCGACGCTAGGCGGAGGCGGTTCGCCGATCGGCTTGGGACCTCCGGCGGGATAGCGGAGCCGACGCAGGGTTCCCTGCCGATAGATCGGCGCAAAGGGGCGGCAGATCGCGCCGAAGCGGGCGAACTGCAGCCTGACAGCGTCCCATTCGTCCTTGCTGGCCTGGAAGTCGGAGATCCAGCCCGGATCATTGGAAACGGTCGGATAGACATAGAAGCAGTCGATTTCGGGCTGCCTGGCGGGGACGAACCTCTCGACGCTCAGCTTGCCGCTGGCCGGCACGACCGTGGCGTCGAGGTCGACCTTGCAGCGGTCATTCGCCAGGTCCGGACGACAAAGCCAAAGCGCCGGGTCGGCGTAGTCAGGGTGGGCAACGGCGGGGTCCTGCGCCGCGATCGCCGCGCCGGATTCCGCCGACAGCAGAATGAGCCCCAGAAGAGCTCCAAGCCATTTCATGCCCGCCTCCCTGGCAAGGTCGCGCGCCGTCGCGGAGCAAGCCCGCCCGCTCACAGCACTTCGAACAATCCCGCCGCGCCCATGCCGCCGCCGACGCACATTGTGACCACGACGTATTTCGCGCCGCGCCGCTTGCCTTCGATCAGGGCGTGTCCGCTCATGCGGGCGCCCGACATGCCGTAGGGGTGTCCCATGGCGATGGCGCCGCCATTGACGTTCAGCAGCTCGTCCGGAAGACCTAGCTGGTCGCGGCAGTAGAGAACCTGGCAGGCGAAGGCTTCGTTTAGCTCCCAGAGGCCGATATCGCCGATTGTAAGGTCGAACCGCTTCAGCAGCTTGGGGATAGCGAAGACGGGGCCGATCCCCATCTCGTCCGGCTTGGTTCCGGCGACGGCCATGCCAACGTAGCGGCCAAGCGGCTCCAGACCGCGTTTTTCGGCGAGCCCCTCCTCCATGACGATGCAGGCCGAGGCCCCGTCCGAAAGCTGGCTGGCGTTACCGGCGGTGACCACCCCACCCGGCCGCACCGCCTTCAAGGTCGACAGGCCCTCGAACGTGGTGTCGGGGCGAACGCCCTCGTCGCGCTCGAGCGTGACCTCCCGCGTGGAGACTTCGCCCGTCGCCTTGTCGGCTACCTTCATCGTCGCGGTCATCGGGACCCGCTCGGCGTCGAAGCGCCCCGCCGCCTGGGCCGCCGCGGCGCGGAACTGCGAGGACAGGCCATAGAGGTCGCAAGCCTCGCGCGTGACGCCATACCGCGCGGCGACGGTTTCGGCGGTGTCCAGCATCGGCATGTAGGCGTCTGGATGCATCGCCACGAGGCCGGGGTCCTGATCGACCCGCATCTCCGGCGTCTGCACCAGCGAGATCGACTCCACCCCGCCCGCGACGATCACGTCCATGCGGTCAACAATGACCTGCTTGGCGGCCGTGGCGATGGTCATCAGGCCCGAGGAGCATTGTCGATCCAGGGTCATGCCGGGGACTTCGACGGGAAGTCCGGCGCGCAGGGCCGCCATCCGGCCGATGGTCGCCTGATAGCCCTGGGGCAACGAGCAGCCGAGAATGCAGTCGTCGATTTCATCCGGCGCCACACCGGCGCGCGAGACCGCGTGGCTGAGCGCGTGGGCGGCCAGGACGGTCGGCGCGGTGTCGTTGAAGCTCCCGCGATAGGCTCGACCGATCGGCGTGCGCGCGGTCGAGACGATGACGGCCCGCCGCGTCACGCGCGCACCGCCAAGCGGTCGGCGGACAGTTCGGCGCTGGCGATTTCCCGCTCCGACTGGGCGAAGCCGTAGGCCGGAACGATTTTGCCGGCGCGGTCAGCCACCTGGTCCCACTGCTCGATCAGCCGCTCGCCCGCATCGCGACCGCCGCCGATGAAGTATCCCGTGGTCAGGGTGATGTTGGCGGTCGCGAAATGGCCCGCGCCCGCGCACAGGATCGCGCGCGTCGGGGCGTCGTCGCCGACCAGGGCCAGCAGGCCCGGGCTGACCAGCGCGGGGTCCAGCCTCTGAAGGCTCTCGGGCGACAGCACGCCCTCGGTCATGCCCGTCGCGGCCGTCGGGGCCAGGCAGTTGACCCGGACGCCATACTTCTCGCCCTCGATCGCCAGCGTCTGCATCAGGCCGACCAGCGCCATCTTGGCCGCGCCGTAGTTGGCCTGGCCGAAATTGCCGTAGAGGCCCGACGACGAGGTGGTCATCACGATGCGGCCATAGCCCTGCTGGCGCATGATATCCCAGACCGCCTTGGCGCACACGGCCGCGCCCATCAGGTGGACGTCCACCACGAGCCGGAAGTCATCGAGGCTCATCTTGGCGAAGGACTTGTCGCGGAGGATGCCGGCGTTGCTGACGAGGATGTCGATCCGGCCCCAGCGCGCCATGACCTGCTCGACCATGGCGGCGACCGCCGCCTCGTCGGTGACCGACGCCGCGACGCCGATCGCCTCGCCGCCCAGCGCCGAGATCTCGGCCGCGACCCGTCCGGCGGCCTCTGGCGCGAGATCGTTGACGACCACCTTGGCGCCCTGGCTGGCCAGATAGAGCGCGTGGGCGCGACCAAGGCCGCCGCCCGCTCCGGTGACGATCGCGATCCGTCCGTCGAGCAACATCGATAACTCCTTTGGTTCGCGAGCCGAGGCTCGCTGTGTGTTCACTGGCTCGTCAGAGCGTGTTTTGCCGGAGAGCATCCCGCCCGAGCCGGCCGTCCTTCAGCCGGCGCCGTACTCGGATCTGAGCCGAAGCTTGTCGATCTTCCCGGTCGCGGCGAGGGGCATGCGCGGCAGTCGATACACGGCGTCGGGAAGCCACCAGTTGGCCACTCGACCTCGCAAGGCGTCCAACAGCGCCTCGTCGCTGACATCGCCCTGCGCCTCCACCAGGAGGATCGGGCGCTCGCCCCATTTGGGATGGGAGCGGCCGATCACCGCCGCCTGGGTGACCTCCGGCAAGGCGCAGACGATAGCTTCGATCTCGGCCGGGTTGATCCACTCGCCGCCGGACTTGATCAGGTCCTTGGACCGGCCCGTGATAATCAGGGCGCCGTCGTCGTCGATGCGCGCCAGATCGCCCGTCGCGAACCACCCTTGCGCGTCGGTCGCGGGCGCCTCCTGCCCGAAATAGCGAGCGACGACCGAGGCGCCGCGCACCCGAAGATGGCCCTCGACACCACGCTGCCGCGGCAAGGCCACACCCTCTGCGTCAGTGAGCAGCAGGTCCACCCCAACCGCCGGCCGCCCCGCCACCGCGGCGTCGCCTGGCGCCGACAAGGGCGCCAGAACCCCGCATGGCGACAGTTCGGTCATGCCCCAGCTGGTCTGCACGCGCACGCCCAGCCGCTGCTCGAGCCGGGCCATCAGCGCGGGCGGCATCGGCGCGCCGCCGACGATGATCCGTTTCAGCGACGGTAGAGCCAGGCCTGTGGCCTCGACATGATCCATAAGTCCGGACCAGACCGTGGGAACGCCAACGGCGATCGTGACGCCTTCGGCCGCGATCAGCCGCGCCAGGCTCGCCCCATCGGTGTTGCGGCCCGGCAAGACCAGCTTCGCGCCGACGGCCGGCGCCGCGAACGGCAGACCCCACGCATTGGCGTGGAACATCGGCACCACGGCCAGCACCGCGTCGGCGCCCGAGATGGCCATGCCGTCCGCCTGCAAGATCCTCAGGGTGTGCAGGTAGCTGGAGCGGTGTGTGTAGGTCACGCCCTTGGGCGCGCCCGTGGTGCCGGAGGTGAAGCAGAGACCGCAGGGCGCCGTCTCCTCGAACCGTCCCCAGGCCGCGCGTTGGCCTTCCGCGTCGATCATCGGCGCCAGCGCCTCGCCGCCCTCCGCCTCGCCGTCGATGATCAGCAGACGCGTCAGGTCGGGCGCCAGGTCCTTGATGTCCTGGGCCAACGCGGCCAGGTCGGCCGAGGCGATCAAGACCCTCGCCTCCGATTGGACGACCATCACCGCCAACTGCTCGGCCGTCAGGCGCGGGTTCAGGGTGTGGCAGACAGCGCCCATGCCCATGATCGCGAACCAGGCCTCGACATGGGCCTGACTGTTCCAGGCCAATGTCGCCACACGGTCGCCGCCGCGCACGCCGAACGCCTCGAGCACCGCCGAGACCCGCCTGGCGCGATCGTGAAGCTCGGCATAGCCCGCGCGGTCGATCCGACCATCCTCGCGCGCCGTCGCCACCTGCGCGTTTGGCGACCACTTGGCGGCGTGGTCCAGGAACTTGTCGAGCGTCAGGGAAAAGGCCTGCATCTCGCCGTCGATTATCGGCACTGAGGAACTCCAGGGGGCAGCGGGGGCGAGATGACGCCGACATTCACGAACCAGGGGATGTCGCCCTGGGCCCGACGGCGGCACACCACGGCTTCGTTCAGGGCGTACATGCCCGGCCGGAGACGCTCTCCAGGGCGGGGCGCGTCGACGAAGGCCATGTAGGCGCGGTCGGCGCCATAGGGCCTCCACGCCGGCGCGTCGTCGGCGGCGGGGACGCCGCTTCTGGCGAAGGCGGTCCAGTAGCCGATCATCGCCGCCGAGAGCCTGGCCTCGCCGGGCGCATCCGGAATCTTCGGCCAGGCCGGCGGCGTGTTCGCCGCCGTGCCGAAGACGTAGGGCAGTTCGGAGGCGTGGAAGCCATGCAGGTCGGCGGCGTCGGCGGCCGGATAGCCGTGATCGAAGTAGTACAGGTAGCCGGGCGCGCCGACGGCCGTCTGCTTGGCGACCAGCCGCTCGGCCGTCCAGCCGTAGAGGGCGTCGCGCGGCGCCAGCAGCACGCTTTCAGGCACGTTGTCGGACGGATAGAGCTTGAGGAAATCGTCGGCCAGGTCGCCGTAGCGCGCCCGGATTTCCTTTTCGTAGGTCGCCGCGTCGGCCGGCGGCGGCGGGGCCAGGATCCGCAGCGATCGGATCTCGCCGCTGTTGAAGCCGGCCAGGATCGGCACGCGCGCCTGTTCTCCAGCGTCGAACGTCTCGACGAGCTGCTTGGGCAGGACCTTGCCGTCGACGGCGCCGAACGTCTGGAAGCCGGCCATCAGAGCCGAGGTGGTGATCGCCTCGGCGTCCATGGCGCGCAGATCGGCCAGGTTCTTGGCGCCCAGCTTCGCCGCGGTCGTCGCGCCCACGGTCTCGGCCGGAACGAGGCCGAATTTGCGCTCGCGCAGCGCCGGCGTGGAGATCATGTAGGCGCTCTGGGCGATCGCCTTGTGGAACAGTCCGCGCGCCCGCGGCGAGGCCATCAGGTACATGACGCTGAGGCCGCCGGCGGACTCCCCCGCGATCGTCACATTGGCCGGATCGCCGCCGAAGGCCGCGATGTTGCGCCGGACCCACTTGAGCGCCGCGATCTGGTCTAGAAGGCCATAGTTGCCCGATACGTGGTCGGGCGACTCGGCGCTGAGCTCGGGGTGGGCGAGATAGCCCAGCACGCCCAGGCGGTAGTTGATGGAGACGACCAGGACACCCCGCCTGGCCAGGGCCGCGCCATCGTAGAGACCCTCGCTGCTGGAGCCGCCGATCAACGATCCGCCGTGGATCCAGACCAGCACCGGCGCCCGCTCGGCCCGGTCCGGCGTCCAAACGTTCAGCGACAGGCAGTCCTCGCTGAACGCCTTCAGCGGCGAAGCGTAGATGCTGCCGGCGCGCGGCTTGGGCTGCCAGCAGGCCGGGCCATAGTCCAAAGCGTCGCGCACGCCGGTCCAGGACGAGGCCTCGGCCGGCGGCTTCCACCGCAGCGCCCCCACGGGCGCCGCCGCATAGGGGACGCCCTTGAACACCCGCAAACCGTCCGCCTCGACGCCGCGAACAGCGCCGGCCGGCGCGCGGACGACGGGCTGGTCGGCCCGAGCGACGGCCGGCGCTCCCGCCAGGGCCGCGAGGGTCAGGGCGAAGACCGATCCCAGGGCGCGCTTGCTCATCACCCCCTCCTAGAACGCATAGCCAAGGCGCACGCCCGCTGTCCGGGGTCGCATGGTGGCGAAACGGCTGGCGAGGAACGCCTCGGGATGGACGTAGGTGATCGAGTGATCGTCGAAGAGGTTCTCGACATAGACCCCGATGGTTGTCTGGCCCATGGCGACGGCGAAGGTGGCGTTGACGTTCTGGTACGAGTCCGTGAAGCCGTAGGTCGGGCTGGTGACGGTCGGCTGGCCGGGTACGTGCGGGAACGAGCCCGGATACGAACCGACATGCTGCACCACCACCGACAGGTTGGCCTTGGCGTTCGGCGTCAGGTCCCAGCCGTAGTTGACGAACAGCGAGCCCTGGACCTTCGGCGAGGCGAGCCGCGCGCCCACGACCGCGCCCGAGATCGCCGCCTCGGCCGGGCTCAGCTCGGTGACCTTGGCCTCGTTCAGCGAGCCGTTCAGGCCGACGGTCAGGCCCTTTGCGGGATAGGCCAGGAGCTCGAGCTCGATCCCCTTGCTGCGCGCCGCCCCGATGTTGGTGGCGAACTGGACGCTGTCGGACACCCGGTTGGCCTGGACCTGGATGTTGCTCCAGTCGATCAGATAGACCGCGACGTTGGCCGCGAGCCGACCATTCAGGAAGCGCCCCTTGGCCCCAAGTTCATAGTTGACGAGATCGTCCGACGAAGCGCCGTTCGGGATGATCAGGTCGCTGGGATTGACCAGGCTGGGTCGGCCCGCGAAGGCGTTGACCACAGGCGTCCGGAAGCCGGTCGAGACCGTGGCGTAGGTCGTCAGCGCCGACGACGGCTTGTACGACAGGCTGACCTTGAACGACGGCTTGCTGCCGGTCGCCTTGACGCCGGTGGCCGCCGCGATCGGAACCAGGGCCAGCGGTCCCCGGATCCCCAGCAGCGCGTTGGTCAGATAGGCGCTGTTATAGCCGCCGGCCTCGGTGAAGCCCTGCGAGTCGACCTTGCCGTAGCGGATGCCGCCGGTCGCCCAGACCTTGTCGGTGAAGCGGTAGGTCAGCTGCCCGAACGCCGCCTTCTCGTGCGAGAGGAAGTGGGTGTACTGACGCTGGTAATATTCGTCCGGCAGGCCCGTGATGCCCCGGGCGGTCAGGAAGGCCGGGTTGGAGCGATAGAAATAGTCCACGTCCAGACGGCGATCGAGGTAGAAGCCGCCGACCACCCAGTCGACCTTGCCGCCGGGATCGGACGCCAGGCGCGCCTCCTCGACGAAGGTCTTCTGGTAGCCGCCCGCGTCCAGGGCGAAGGCGATCGCGCCGCCGAACGTGCCGGCCAGATCGACGAAGAACTTCTGGTCGAACTTGGAATAGGTCGACGAGCTGGTCAGGCGCGCCCCATCGAACTGGTAGTCGATCGTGACGTTGTGGGTTCGCAGCTTGCCGACGAACAGGTCCGGCCGGTCGGAGATCCGCCTCTCGCGGCCGAGGGCCGGGCTGATCATCGACGAGTCCTTGGGATTGCTGTCCTCGTACGAGAACAGAGCCTTCACCGACAGGCGCTCGTTCGGCTTCCACAGCAGGTTGGCGCGGCCGCCCCAGTCGACCAGGGTGTTGGAGTTGTGGACCCCGGTGCCGACGTTATCGAGGTAGCCTTCCTCGTGGCGGTAGAAGCCGACGACGCGCAGCGCCAGCTTGTCCTCGACGATCGGCAGGTTGAGCATGCCGTTGTAGCGCTGGCGCAGGGAGTCCGAGCCCGTGAGGCCGTAATCGACCAAGGCCGCGCCCTCGCGGCTGGAGAGGTTCGGCGCCTTGGTCAGGATGCGCAGCGCGCCGGACAGCGAGCCCGAGCCAAACAGCGTGCCTTGCGGACCGCGCAGGAACTCGACCCGCTCGACGTCGAACAGGTTGGGGTCCAGCACGGTGGTGTTGCCGATCGTCGAGATCGGCAGCTCGTCGATATAGACAGCGACCGTGCTCTGCAGGTTGGCGCCGTAGCCGTTGGTGGCGATCCCCCGCGCCGTGAAGTTGTTGAAGTTGGCGGTGGCGCGGTTCAGCACCACGCCGGGCGTCTGGCGGGCCAGGCCCTCATAGCCGACGATGCCCTTGGCGGTCAGCTCCTTCTGGTCGAAGGCGGTGACGCTGAGCGGCACGTCCTGGAGCTTCTCCGGACGGCGGGTGGCGGTGACGACGACTTCTCCCACCAGTTCGGCGTCCTTGCGGTCGCCCCTCCCCTGCTCTCCCGCGCCAGCCACCTGAGCCAGCGTCGGCGTTGTCGAAAACGCGACGAGCGCGACGGCGCAAGCCGACGCCAAAAGCCCTGCCTTCATGGCGTTCACTCCCCAGGCGCGTCGATCGTTCCGTCGTCGACGTCGCGGCGACACGGTGGCGACGAACCGTCCGACTGTCAACACTCACTCTCGCGAGCGTGAATGTTGACGAGCGAGGACGATTGACGTCATCCTCAAGGCCAGCCAAGCCCGAGAACGGGCGTCCGGGAGGAAACCTTGAACGATCTCGCGCGCACCAGCGACGCGGCCGCGGCCGCGCGCTCAGACCGTCCCCTCCCCGTCCCGGACCGCAGGGCCTGGGTGGTCCTGGCCATGCTGTGGTTCGTCTACGTCCTGAACTTCCTGGACCGTCAGCTGATGTCGATCCTGGCCAAACCGATCCAGGACACGCTGAACGTCACCGACGGCCAGCTTGGGCTGATCGGCGGCCTCTACTTCGCGATGTTCTACTGCTTCATCGCCATACCGGTCGGCTGGCTGGCCGATCGCACCAATCGCGTCGCGGTGCTCAGTCTGGCCTGCGGGATCTGGAGCGCGGCGACGGTGGCCTGCGGCCTGTCGCGCAGCTATGGCGAATTCGCCTTCGCGCGCATGACGGTGGGCTTCGGCGAAGCCGGCGGCGTGCCGCCGTCCTATGCGATCATCACAGACTACTTCCCCCCGGGGCGTCGCGGCACCGCGCTGGGGATCTACAATCTGGGGCCGCCCGTCGGCGCGGCCCTGGGCATCGCCTTTGGCGGCGCGATCGCGGCGGCGTTCAACTGGCGCTACGCCTTCATCGTCCTGGGCCTTGTCGGTCTGGTCGCCGCGGCGGTCCTGCCCCTGCTCGTCAAGGAACCCCGGCGCGGAGCGCTGGATGGGGTCGGCGCCAAGCCGGAGAAGGCCGCGTTCTGGCCGACCCTGCGCATGTTCTTCTCGCGCCCGACCCTGATGCTGGCGGCCCTGGGCAGCGGCGCGACCCAGTTTGTCACCTACGGCCTTGGGAATTTCACCACCCTCTTCCTGATGCGCGAAAAGGGCATGACGCTCAGCGAGGTGGCCGTGTGGTACGCGCTGGTCGTCGGCGTTGGCATGAGCGCGGGCATCTACGTCTCGGGCCGGGTGATCGACCACTTCACGCGCAAGTCCAAGCTGGTCTACGCCATGGCTCCGGTGATCTCCCTAAGCCTGGCGATCCCCTTCTATATCGGCTTCGTCTGGGCGCCGACCTGGCCGTTGGCCCTGGCCTTCCTGATCGGCCCGACCTTCCTCAACTACTTCTACCTGTCGTCGGCGGTGGCGCTGGTGCAGGAAGAGGTGCGTCCCGAGCAGCGCGTGATGTCCGGAGCGCTGTTGCTGCTGGTGATGAACTTCATCGGGCTGGGCCTTGGCCCGACCTATGTCGGCGCGGCCAGCGACTTCTTCCGCGCCAGCCATCCGCACAATTCGCTGCAGATGGCGCTGTTCACCCTGGTTCCGATCTACGTCGTGGCGATCGGCCTGTTCCTCTGGCTGGCGAGGATCTTCCGCAGGACGGAGGCGCGCCAGGACGCCTGACGCCCTACCCCTTCAGGGCGATGAAGCCCGCGGCCATGAAGCGGGCGATCCGCTTCTTGACCGCCGGGAAGTCGTCCGAGTGGCAGAGGCCGCCCGACAGCCGGTCGATCCGGCCGGTCCGCGCCAGGGTGTTCATCAGCGCGCCCGACACGAAGTGATAGCCCCAGAAGATCTCCTCGTCGGCGTAGTCCGGCAGGGCGCGCTTGAGAATGCCGACCAGCTTCAGGACCACCGGGTCGAAGTGCTCGTCCATCAGCGCCGCGCCCTCGGGCGTATTGCTGACCCGCGCGCAGAAGGCGGCGTAGTTCATCCAATGCTCGCCGCCCTCGTAGTAGAGATCGAGGTCGGTATCGAGGAAGGCGTGCAGCGCGCCCTCGACCGTGGGCTTGTCGCCGGCCGCCTGCTCGTACTGCTCCAGGGCGATCATGCGTCGGCCTGACGTCACGCCGGCGCGGCGGGCGAACACCGCCTCGAACAGGTTGGTCTTGTCCTTGAAGTAGTAGTTGAGAAGCGTGGTGTGGATGCCGACCCTCTGGGCGACATCGCGCAGGGTCACGCCATAAAGGCCATTCTGCGAGAACAGATATTCGGCCGCGTCCAGGATCTGCTCCAGGCTCTGGGCGCGCTGCTCGGCCTTGGTCCGCCTCGCCTTGCTCTCTCCCGCCAAGCCGTCCTCCTCGTCGCTCCCATACGCTGGGTAGTAGGGCGCGGCGCGCGCCTGTCAATCGTCCGCGTCACAGCCGGCGTCGCGCGGCTACGACCTCATGACCGAACAATGGTCATTGACGTACCGGCAGCGATAACACAACACTCACTCTTGTGAGAATGAGCGTTACAGACTCATTCAACGGGAGGGATCGCATCATGAAAATCGGGCTTATGGGCGCGTCGGGCGCCGCGCTGCTGATGGGACTGGCGGGTCTAGGCGCGCCAGCCCTGGCCCAGGAACGGTCGGGCCAAGAGCCATCCACGCAGGTCGAGGAAATCGTCGTTACGGGGTCGAACATCCGGGGCTCGGCGCTGGACGCCGCTCTCCCCGTCGAGGTTTATTCGCAAGCCGACCTCGAGAAGCAGGGCTCGCCCACCGCTCTGGAATTCGCCAAGAGCCTGACCATTTCGGGCCCGACGACCGGCGAGTCCTACTACTTCGGCGGCCCGGCCCTGGTCGGTTCGGTGAACTACAATCTGCGCGGTCTAGGGGCCGACAAGACGCTGGTGCTCCTGAACGGCCGGCGGATGAACCAGAACACCGCCAACGTCCCGTCCATCGCCCTGGCGCGCACCGAGGTGCTGAAGGACGGCGCGGCGGTGATCTATGGCGCGGACGCCACTGGCGGCGTCGTCAACTTCATCACTCGCGACAAGTTCGTCGGCCTGGAGGCCCAGGGCCAGTACAAGCATATCCGCGGCTCGAAGGGCGACTATTCGGTCGGCGTGATGGGCGGCGTCGGCGAGGACCGGGTCAACCTTCTGGTCTCGGCCGAGTACGAGCATCGCTCGCGCCTCAATACGATGGAGCGGGACTTCACCAAGGCGTCGCTGAACCCGGTCACGGGCTACAACCCCGCGCCGTGGTCGACCCTGACCAACCTCACGGGCTGGATCCCGCGCGGCGCTCTTCCAGCCACGCCCAGCGCCACCGATGTCGGCGAATGGGGCCCCGCCATCGGCGGCATCGTGTCGGACTTCACGCCGGCCAGCT
The DNA here is from genome assembly GCF_937900395.1 of uncultured Caulobacter sp. Lineage (GTDB taxonomy): Bacteria > Pseudomonadota > Alphaproteobacteria > Caulobacterales > Caulobacteraceae > Caulobacter. The sequence continues at coordinate 4,614 of NZ_CALCDX010000198.1, read as the reverse complement.
GCGCGGCGGTCGGCGGCCGCTACGACAACGCCTACACCTGCGCCTACAACTACATTCCGTACTACCGGCTGGTCGAGAACCAGGACACCTACCGCCTCTACGCCCAGCTGAAGGCGCAGATCACCGATACGATGAAGTTCCACATGGACGCCTCGTACGGCAAGGTGACCTTGCCCCAGGTGATGGGATCGCCCGCCCAACCCGTCTCGCGGGGACCAGCGCTGGCCACCGGCGCGGTGAACCAGTTCTACGTGCCGATCACCAACCCGTTCGCGGCCGAGTTCGCCGCCAAGAACGGCATCGTCGGGGCCCAGGGCTTCACGCCCGTGACCTACCGCCTGTTCGGCCACGGCGGCAATCCGTACTATTCAGGCGGCGACGGTTTCGGCGTGGCGGACCGCATCGACAACAAGGTCTGGCGCGTGTCGGCGGGCCTCACCGGCGATCTCGGCGACTTGGCGCCGTTCGCCAAGCAGGTCGGCTACGACTTCGCGCTGACCTATAACGACGCCTACAACTACAACACCCACGCCGACACCATCGGCTATCGCCTGCAGGAAGCGCTGAACGGCTTCGGCGGCCCCAATTGTCGCGCCACGGACCTGGATCCCAGCCGCTTCGGCACGCAGAACGCGGCGGCGGCCGGCAAGAATGGCTGCCAATACTGGAATCCCTTCTCGAGCTCGTTCAAGGGCCAGCCTGTTCGCGGCCTGGCCAATCCGAACTATGTCGCCGGCAAAGAGAACCCCGAGGACCTGGCGCTGTGGATGTTCGACCCGCGCGCGGTCGAGACCCTCAGCCACAACTTCACGGCGGATCTCGTGTTCAACGGTCGCTCGGGCATCAATCTTCCCGGTGGCGACGTCGGCTGGGCGCTCGGCGCTCAGTACCGCTCGCTCGCCAACCGCGTGAACGTGCCTAGCGCGTTCAACAACGGCTCGATCCAGTGCGAGTGGCCCAGCAACACCACCAGCGCCAATGGCGCCGGCTCGGGCAATCTCAGCCCGACGCCGCTGCCGACGACCGATCCGAACTTCCGCGGCTGTACGCCGGACGCGCCGGGACCGTTCGTGCTGTTCGCCCCGACCCTGCCCAGCCAAGCCGAGCAGAGCCAGTACTCGCTGTTCGGCGAGCTGCAGGTTCCGCTTTTCTCGAACGTCGACATCCAGCTGGCGGCCCGTCGCGAGCGCTTCTCCAACGACCTGGGCGCGACGGTCTACAAGGTCTCGGGCAAGTGGAACGTCTGGGGGCCGCTGACCGTGCGCGCCTCGTACGGCACCAACTACCAGACGCCGCCTCTGGGCGTGACGCCCGGCGCCATCACGGTGGCCGCGCGCACCTACACGGTGGCGGCCAGCAACTGGCTGGCGGCCCAGTTCATCACCGACGCCAACCTCAAGCCCGAAACCGCCAAGAGCGGCAACATCGGCGCGATCTGGCAGAGCCGCGGCCTGGCCGACGGCCACGACTTCCGCCTGATCGTCGACTATTTCGACATCCGCACCAAGGACCAGATCGGCCAGGTCGCCGATCCGAACCAGATCGCCAGCCTGGTCTTCAACGGCGCCGGCGGCACGATCACCACTTGCGATGTCGCCAAGCAGCCCCTGCTGGCGCGCATCAGCTTCAACAGCGGATGCACGGTCGGCATGAGCGGCGTCGGAACCTTCAACGCCGTCTCCACGCGTTACGGCAATGGTCCGGGCCAGACGACCAAGGGCTTCGACATTCAGGCCAAGTACGGCCTGCCGCTGGGCAATGGCGATCTCGACATCGACGTCACCGCCACGCGGGTCACCGCTTTGCGGACCGGCCCGACCACGCTGGACGGCGTCACCATCTCGACCGGCGACGATCGACTGGGCACGCTGAACTTCGCCACATTCGCCCAGGCGGCGCCGAAGTGGCGCGCCAACCTCGGCGTCAACTACGCCCTGGGCCACCAGAACTTCCGCCTCGGCGTCAACTTCGTCTCGGCGGTCAAGGACGAACGCCCGGGCGTCCAGTATGGCGAGAACGGCAAGGACTGGGTGACCACCGACTTCACCTATCGCCTGCAGCTGGGCGACGACATGGCGCTGACGCTGACGGCGGCCAACATCTTCGACAAGGACCCGCCGCCGGCTCAGGAGGAGTTCGGCTACGACCCTTGGACCGGCAATCCGCTGGGCCGAACGCTCGAGATCGGCGTCAAGAAGTCCTTCTAATCCCCACCTCGCGCCTGGCGGATGACCCCGGTCATCCGCCATTTTCCCGTGGGAGACCGCACGGGCAGGCCTACGGATGCGAGCGCGGGACACTCGGTCGCCCGCGCACCCGCCGCTTCCCCAACCAAGGGGCAAGGTGCGAGCCAAGGCACGACATCGCGGCCCTGCGCGTTCATCGGCATCGCTGGCGCCCGCCGATGCGGACGGCGCCCAGCGAGGACAAACAGCGGAAAGTGGAAATGCCTTCATCGCCGGAACGCCCGACTGTCGACTTCTACAAGCGCTATCTCGCCTGCCTGAATGCGCGCGCCTTGGAGATGCTAGGCGAATTCGTCGCGGACGATGTGATCCGCAACGGCCGGCGGCTAAGGCTGGACGGCTACCGGGACATGCTGGAAGCCAATTACCGCGCCATCCCGGACCTTCAATTCCGCGCCGAATGGATCGTCGCCGAGGAAACCCGCCTCGCCTGCAGACTTGGCTTCGACTGCTCGCCGATCGGCGAATTCCTGGGCGTCAAGGTGGATGGAAGGCGTATCGTCTTCCACGAGCACGCTCTCTACACATTGAGAGACGGCAAGATCGCCGAGGTCTGGTCGATCATCGACAAGGCGGAAATCGAAGCGCAGGCGGGCGCGAGCAAATAGGCGCCGATTGCGGCTGAGGTAAGTCTGCAGGAACGCGATGTTCGCGGCGAAGCCTCCCCACCTTGGTGAGATTGTGCGCACTCGGTTCCGCTACAGTCATCTGCGCGTGGAAGCATCTAGCCCAGGCGAAGATTGTGCTTTCTGGCGCAATCGCTTCAAAGCTTGAAAGGCACCCAGCGACGATCGTTCTCCAGCACCTCGAACCGGCGGTCCACGGGCGGAAAGGCCCGCTGAGAGCAATCCGAGCGCTCGCAGATCCGGCAGCTGACGCCGATCGGCGCCGAGGGCCCGGACAGATCGAGACCATCGGCATAGACTAACTGATCGGCGTACTGGACCTCGCAGCCCAGCCCCAGGGCGTAGCGGCGGTCAGCCTCGAGATAGGCCCCGGAGGGCTTCACCACCCCCTTGGCGACGCAAACATAGCGTAACCCGTCCGGCATCTCGGCCAGCTGCACCATCCACGCGTCGGGTCGGCTAAAGGCGTCGTGCACGTTCCACATCGGACAGGTCCCGCCAAAGCGCGCGAACTGGAAGCGGGTGGCGCTATGGCGCTTGGTGATGTTCCCGGCCCGGTCCAGCCGCACGAAATAGAACGGCACGCCTCGCGCGCCGGGCCGCTGCAGGGTGCTCAAGCGATGGAAGACCTGCTCCAGGCTGACCTGGAAGATCAGGCCGAGCTGTTCGATATCGTGGCGGACCTTACGCGCAGTCTCGCGGAAATTGCCATAGGGCAGCAGCAGCGCTCCGGCGGCGTAGTTCAAAAGGCCCGTGCGACAGACCTGGGCGGCGCTCTGGCTGCGAAACGACGCCGCCTCCAGCTCGGCCTCGACCACGTCGGCCAAAGTCATGGCGGCGATTTGGTAGGCCATCTGGAAGCTTCGTGTCGCCGCCGGCTGCGCCGCGCCCAGAACCAGAATCCTCGCTTCGGGATCGTAGTGGCGCAGCAGATTCAGTTCGCGCGAGCGCTCGACCCGCACGCCCAGTCGCCGGGCCAGATGGAGCTCCAGGGCCGCCTCTCCGCCCCCCTCGGCGAGCGCCAAATCCTCGGCCAGGGCCTCGGCCGCGGCGTCCAGCGCGTGGATGTAGTTGTCCTTGTAGTGGAAGAAGTCGCGGACCTCCTCGTAAGGCAGCAGGGCGCTGGCGGCGACACGCTCGTCCAGCGAGACGGCTTCTTCGGTCTGCTTGAGACGCTCGTCCAGCTGCCGATGCGCTCTGTGCAGCGCCAGATAGGCGCGGGCGAAGTGCGGCGCGTTGCCGACCACCTGCTTGATTTCTGAAAGCCCCGGGGCCTGCGCTCCGCCGACGAGATCGGCGACGGCTTCGCGCAGGTCGGCGATCAGCCGCTGGTCATCGGCCGCGTCCAGGGCGGCGGCGTCGACCTCGAACACGCGCATGGCGTCGATCAGCACTCGCGCGGTGACCGGCCGCTGATTGGCCTCAATCTGCGACAGATAACTCGGCGATAGACCAAGACGCGCCGCGCAAACCTCCAGCGTCCAGCCTCGGCCCTGGCGCAGGCCACGCAAGCGAGGTCCGATAAAGAGCTTCTCACGCATCTTCGCAACTTTGCAATTTCGCAGAAATCACCACCACAGACTCCCCGCGAACGCCCGATATCCTTGATCCTAGTCTGGACGAGTTTTTCAACTTCGCCAAATTGCGATGCGAGGACGGTTTTGCAGTCCATCCATTCAAGGCGTGTCGCGTGCAGCACATTCTCGAGGAACTCGAACGTCGTCGTGAGCAGGCCAAGGCCG
>NZ_CALCDX010000197.1 GCF_937900395.1 uncultured Caulobacter sp. | reverse complement strand
GTCGTGGTGCGCATGTAGACCATGTTCTCGTGCACCACGAGATCGCGGCCCTCAACAAGAGGAACGCCCATCAGGCGGGCGAGGTAGGCGTGTTCGTAGTAGGCGCTGTTGTAGACGCCGGGCGTCAGCACCACGACCTGCGGGTTCGAGCGCCAGTCGGCGGTCATGCTCTTTAGCGTGGCCAGCAGCAGGTCGGGATAGCGCTCGACCGGGCGGACGCCAGCGGCCCGATAGGTGCCGGGGAAGGTTCGCTTGGCCGCGTCGCGATTGGCCAGCATGTAGGAGACGCCCGACGGGACGCGAAGATTGTCCTCCAGCACCGCGAACTGTCCGTCCTGGCAGCGGATCAGATCGCTGCCGCAGACATTGGCGTAGGCCTTGTGGGGCACATAGAGGTGCTGCATTTCGCGGCGGTACGAGGGCGCGCCCAGCACCAGTTCGCGCGGCACCACCCCGTCCATCAGGATCTGCTGGTCGCCGTAGATGTCGTCGAGGAACAGGTTCAGCGCGCGGAGGCGCTGGGTGAGGCCCGCCTCGATCCTCGCCCATTCGGCGGCCGGGATGATCCGCGGGAAGAGGTCGGTCGGAATGATCCGTTCGGTGGTGTTCTCGGCGCCGTAGACGGTGAAGGTGATGCCTTGAAGCAGGAAGGACCGCTCGAGCGTGCGCTGCCGTCCCGCCAGCTCCTCGGCCCCCAGCGTCGACATCCGCGCATGCAGCGGGTCGTAGTGGGGGCGCACGTCGCCTTCAGCCGTGAACATCTCATCATAGGCGACGCCTGGCAGGTAAGCGGCCTCCGTCATCGGCAGGGGCGGGGCTTCCGCCAAGGTCTGGGTCATCCCCGCCATGCTCTTTTCCAGGCCCATCTTCCGCCTTGAGACCGTCTTCGTCTTGGACGCGGCGCCATGGCGACCGCTGATCGACTCTAAAGCCTGGCGGCGAGGAAGGTCGAGGGATTCGACCCGCGCCGCGCCTTTGCGCACGACTGCCTAGCATTTGGGCGCCGGTTGGCCCCTTTGAGAAGCGGCGATCGCGGACAATCCGGTGCATTTCGGATCGTGACATGGGCGCTACCCGAGACTACAGCAGGGGCGGGGGCGCATCGCGCGGGGAACGAGAACTGGTGCTTGGGCGAACTTCCCTGGCTTTGACGGCGATGGCTTGGCTTCTGGCCTCGTCGGCCTGGGCCGACGAACCGATGGCTCAGATCCAGGGCGTCGAAGACAAGGCTCTCCGCGAGGCGATCCAGCGCGCCCTCACGCAATCCAAACATCCCGCTCAGAGCCGGGCCGAGGCGCGTCGGCGCGCCCGCCAGGCCGGTGAAGATGTCATCGCCGTTCTCCGCGCCGAGGGCTACTACGCCTATACGGTCGAGCCCGACGTGCTTGAGGGCGAGCCGCCGCGCGCGGTGGTGAAGGTCACGCCTGGCCCGGTCTTCGTGATCGCCGAGCCCAAGATCGACTGGTCGGGCGATCCCCCGGACGAAGGGACCCGGCAGCGCGCCGCCGCCGCCATGCGCCTGACCGCGGGCGATCCCGGACGCTCGGCCGATGTCGTCGGCGCCGAGGGGCGCGTCGTCGCTCAGGTCGCGAAGCTAGGCTATGCCGACGCCGAGGCCCAGCCGCGCGAGGTGATCGTCGACCACGCCGACCATACCGTCAGGCCCTCTTTCAAGATCGCCGCCGGCGAACTCGTGCATCTCGACGGCGTCGAGGTGGTCACGAAGGGACGCACCAACCCGGCCTGGGTGGGACGGCTGGCCCCTTGGGTGGCGGGCGACGTCTACGATCCCGAGGATGTCGCCGAGCTCGAGCGGCGTTTGCGCGATACCAGTGTCTATGACTCGATCTCGGTCTCGCTGGCGGGGGCGGACAAGGCCACCGCCGAAGGGTTCCGGCCGGTCGTCGTCACGCTGGCCGATCGTCGCGCGCGGACGGTGGAACTGGGCGCGGGCTATTCGACCAGCGAAGGCGCCGGCGTCGACGCCAAGCTGATCCGCTACAATCGGCTGAAGCGCGCCGATACGACCACCTACGCCCTTCGCTTCGCCAAGTTGGAGCAGAGCATTGGCGCGGAGATTTCGCTGCCCCACTGGCGGCGTCCCCAACAGACCCTGAAGCTAAGCAGCTCGCTGTTCCGCAACGACACCGACGCCTACAACGAGACCGGCGGGCGCGTGGGGGTTGATCTGACCAAGCGCCGACAGACGACGGCCTACCGGACGTTTGGCGTTTCGTTGGATCTCTCGCAGACCAAGGAGCAGCTCAACCGAAACGGCTCGGTCGCGGGTCGCAAGCTCAACCTGGCGACCATTGCGGGTCTGGCCGCCTACGCCTGGGACTTCTCGGACAACATCCTGGATCCGAGGCGCGGTTGGCGTCTCGAGGCGCGCGGTGAGCCCACCTATGTCGTCGGCGATACGACCTTGCCGTATCTGAAGCTGACGACCCAGGGCTCGGCCTACCTGCCGTTCGGCAAGGGCGCGAGCACTGTCCTGGCCGGTCGCCTGAAGCTCGGGGCGATCGTCGGCGGCGGCATCCCTGAGGTTCCAGCTGCTCGGCGGTTCTACGCAGGCGGCGGCGGCTCGGTGCGCGGCTACGCCTATCAGGCGATCGGGCCGCGCCTGGCCGACAATACGCCCCAAGGCGGCGTGTCGTTGGTCGAGACCTCGTTCGAGCTTCGGCAGAAGATCACCGGGCATTGGAGTGGCGTCGCCTTTGTCGACGCCGGCGCCATCGGCACGCACGAGACGCCTCAACGCGAGGATTTCCGGGCCGGCGCGGGCTTTGGCGTGCGCTATGATCTCGGCTTCGGCCCCATTCGCGCCGACGTCGCCGTTCCGCTCGGCCGGCGCGCGGGCGACCCCGCGTTCCAGATCTATCTCAGCATCGGGCAAAGCTTTTGAGCGGCGAACAGGACAAGCCTGATCTGGCGGAGACGGTCGCCCAAGCCGCGGAGGCCGCGAGCGAGACCGCCGTCAAGGCCGCCAAGAAGATCGGCTGGGGCGGCGCGGTCCTGATCGCCGCGGCGATCCTGGCCGCCATCCTCGTCGTCATGGCCGGCGGCCTGCGGCTGGCGCCGATCACGCCCCAGGGCCGGATGTTCCTGGAGGCGCGCGCCTCGGGCCTGAAGCTGGGGCGGATCGGCAAGCTTCATATCGAGGGCTTGTCGGGCGACATCTGGAAGGACTTCGGCGTCCGTCGCCTGACCATTTCGGATGAGCAGGGCGTCTGGCTGGAGGCCCACGACCTGCGCGTGGCCTGGCGCGCCACCGAACTGTTCGGTCGCCGCTTCCACGCCGAGCGTATCGACGCCCGGGACGTGATCGTTCTGCGTCGTCCGGCCATGGGCCCCAAGGGCAAGTCCGGCGCCGCGCCGGTGTCGGTGGATCTTGACGCCTTCGCCTTCCGTCTCGTGACCAGGCCGGCGTTCAGCGGCCGCGACGGAGACTTTGACGTCGCTGGCGAATACGAGATGGCCCGACGCGGGGGGCAGAAGGGTAAGCTGGCCGTGGCCTCCCGGCTGCACGCCGGCGATCACCTGACCTTTGATTTCGATCTCGGACGCTCCAAGAGCCTGCACCTCTCCGCCGATGCTCTCGAGGCGAACGGCGGCGCCATTGCTGGCGCGCTAGGGTTGCCCGCCGATCGTCCGTTTGACCTGAAGGCCAAGGCCGATGGGACGGTCAGCCAGGCGGCCTTCAATGTCCTGGCCAAGTCCGGCGCTGATACGCCCCTGGAGGCCAGCGGGGCCTGGACGCCTCAGGGCGGCTCGGCGCGTGGCCGGCTGGATCTCGGCGCCTCGCGCTGGACCCGGCGGCTTGAGCGGATGTTCGGCGCGCAGGCCAACTTCACGATCGACGGCAAGAAGGCGACCGCCGATGGGCTTTCGGCCCTGACGCTGGACGTCCGCGCCGAGAACCTGACGCTGCAAGCGCGCGGTCTCGCAGACCTCGCCAAGCGCCGCACGGGCCCGGAGGGCCTCGCCTTCACCGCCCGTATTGGCGCTTTGAAGCGCATCGTCTCGATCCCTCAGATGGGGCAAGGGCTGGCGGATGGCGTCTTCCGGCTAGAAAAGGGCGGCTTCTCGGTCGAGGGAACCGCCGACGTCGCCGATCTGGAACTGCTGGGCTACCACTTGAAGCGCGCCAAGGGGCCCGCGCTGGTGCGGTGGGCCAAGGGCGAACTGGAGATCAAGGCCCAGGCGACCTCCTCAGGCGGCGGGGGAACGGGACTTCTCGCCGTGCTGGGCGCGAGCCCCAAGGCGACGTTCGAGGGCGCGCGGATCAAGGGGGGGCGTTTCCTGATCCGCTCGGCCCGCATCGATGCGCCAAACCTGATCGTGACGGGCACGGGCGAGCGCGGCGTGCTGGGCGGCCTGTCGTTCGATGGCGAAATGAAAGTCGCCAGCCTGGGGCCGGTGCGTCCCGGCGCCAAGGGTTCGGTCACCGCCCAGTGGTCGGCGTCGAGCTTCGCCGGCCGGCCCTGGGCGTTCACGGTCGACAGCCGCGCGGCCAACTTCGCGACTGGCTATGCCGAGATCGACCGACTACTGGGCGCGACGCCGCGCCTGAACGGTAAGGCCAGCTGGAACGAGGGCGTGCTGACGGTCGCTGAGGCTCGGCTTGAGGGGGCGGCCGCCAACGCCAAGACCTCTGGCAAGCTCGGGAAAGGGCTTTCGCTCGACTTCGGCCTGGACTGGACCGCCACCGGCCCGTTCCGCGCGGGCCCGGTCGAGATCGCCGGCAAGGCCAGCGGCGACGGCAAGATCGCCGGCGTTCTGTCCGCGCCTCGCGCCGAGCTCAACGCGGATTTCGATTCCATTGATCTCCCCAGGCTGCCGCTGACCAAGGCGCGCCTGACCGTCGTCTTCGCGCGGGGCGCAAACGCCACCGACGGAACGGCGGCGCTGCAGGCCCAGAGCGCCTATGGGCCGGCGCGCGGTCGGACGGCCTTCCGCTTCTCGCCTGGCGGGATCGAGCTCAGCGATCTCGACGTCGATGCGGGCGGGGCGAAGGCGAAGGGCGCGATGTCCTTGCGTAACGGCCTGCCGGCGACGGCCGACCTGACCCTCGCCATCGGTCCAGGAGCCTTCATTCCTCAAGGCCAGATCAAGGGCTCCGCGCGCCTCGTCGACGCGCCGGGCGGCGGAACGGCCAACGCCAGCCTGAACCTCACCGCCCAGGAGATTAGCTTCGGCGGCTGGAAGGTGCGGGCCGCCGCGATCAAGGCTGACGGTCCGCTCTCGCGCCTGCCGCTTTCGATCGACGCACGGGGCGACGCCCCCAATGGGCGCTGGCGGCTCGGCGGCTCGGGTGAACTGGCCCAGACCGGACGCGCTTATGACCTCACGCTAAACGCGGCTGGCCGTCTTGGACGCACGGAGATCAAGACCAACGAGCCGGCCAAGCTGAGGTTCGGCGATGGTCCCACCCAGGCGCGTCTGCGGTTGGCCATCGACAAGGGGCGAGCCGATATCGACGCCGATCTGGGCGGCGCGACCGCCATGCTGAAGGCGGAGCTGGCGGGCGTGACCCTTACGGCCTTCAACCCCGACCTGGACGGCGACATCGACGGGTCGTTCAATCTGCGCGGCCAGGGCGAGACGCTAGGCGGTGATTTCACCATGCGGCTCTCCAACGCCCGCGAGCGCGGGGCCAAGGTCGAGCAGTCGCTGGACGCCAAGATCCACGGGGATCTTACCGACAGCCAGCTGACCATCGTCGCCGACGGCGACAACCGCCAGGGGCTGAAGGCCGAGGCCAATCTTGTTCTGCCGGTCGAGGCTTCGGCCCAACCGCTGCGGCTGATCATCAACAAGAAGCGGGGCGTGCAGGGGCGCTTCTCCGCCCAGGGCGAGATCAAGCCGCTGTGGAACCTGCTGATGGGCGCCGATCGCTCCCTCTCGGGGCGGATCAATCTTCAGGCCAGCCTGGGGGGCACCCTGGCCGACCCGCGCCTGCTCGGCACGGCCACCTTGGACAACGGCGGCTTCGAGGACGGCCAAACGGGTCTTCGCTTGCGCAACGTGACGCTGCGCTCGTCCATGGCCGACAACGCCATAGACGTGCTGCAGGCGATCGGCGAGGACGGGCAGGGCGGCTCGATCTCCGGCGCGGGGCGGATCAGCCTCGCGCGCGATGGGGTCGGCAGTTTCAAGCTCGACATGAAGAGCTTCCGGCTGATCGACAACGACCTAGCCTCCGCCGTGGCGACGGGTTCGGCGACCGTGAACCGCTCGGCGGACGGCAAGATCAAGCTGTCCGGCGCGGTGACCCTCGATCGCGCCGACGTCTCGGCGCAGACCAAGACGCCGGCCGGCGTCGTCGCGATGGATGTCATTGAGCGCAATCGGCCGCTGGATCTGGATCAGGGTCTGCAACGACGTCCGACGACGGGCGGCATGATCCTGGACCTCGACCTCAAGGCGCCGCGCCGCGTCTTCGTCCGTGGGCGGGGGCTGGACGTCGAGCTGTCGTTGAACGCCCATGTCGGCGGCACGTCGCTGGCGCCGGCGCTGAGCGGCGTGGCGCGCGTCGTGCGAGGCGAATACGACTTCGCCGGCAAGCGCTTCGAGTTCGACGACGACGGGACTGTGTATCTGGCCAGTCAGCTCGACCGCATCGTTCTCGACCTGTCGGCGACCCGGCAGGACACCTCGCTCACCGCCGTCGTGCAGATCAAGGGAACGGCGGCCAAGCCCGAAATCACCCTGACCTCCAAGCCCCAACTCCCCAGCGACGAGGTGCTCAGCCAGGTGTTGTTCGGCTCGTCCGCCGCGCAGTTGTCCCCCATCGAGGCTGCTCAGCTGGCTTCGGCCCTGGCGTCGCTGGCCGGCGGGGGCGGTTTTGACGTGATCGGCAACCTGCGCAGCTTCGCGAGACTCGACCGTCTGGCCTTTGCCGAGAGCGCCACCGGCATGACCGTGGCCGGCGGCAAATACCTGACCGACGACGTCTATCTCGAGATCATCGGCGGTGGGCGCGACGGCCCCGCCGCTCAGGTCGAATGGCGTATTCGGCGCACGCTTTCGCTGGTCTCCCGCATCGGCAGCCAGAATGACGCCAAACTTTCGGTGCGCTGGCGAAAGGACTACTGAGCAGGCAGGGGGTTGCGCGATCTTTCGAACTCGGTTCGAAATGGACGAGCTCCAGCAAGGCTGTTGCGCGGGCCCTCGGTTACCTCGTTTCAGGTAAGCACGATTTGCCCGCGGCCCTTGGTTATCCTGACTGAGGGAGGACAGGCTATTGATGCGTCTTGAGTCAGAAGACCGCGCGGTTCTGGACCATATCGCGCAGGCCGGCGGCCAGATCGTCGATCGCGCCGTGGACTGGTGTGCGATCAATTCCGGAAGTCGCCACTTCGCGGGGCTGGAGCGTCAGAGGCAGGTTTTGCTCGACGCCGCCGCCAGCCTGCCCGCCGCTTCCGTGGAGATCCCGCTCACGCCGTCGCGCGAGGTCGCCGCCGACGGCCGCGAGACCGAGCTGGCGCACCCGCCGTCGCTGGCTGTGATCGTGCGTCCAGAGGCGCCGGTTCAGGTCGTTCTGACCGGCCACTACGACACGGTCTATCCGGAGACGAGCGCCTTCCAAAGCGTCCGCACCCGCCCGGACGGCGCGTTGCATGGCCCTGGCATCGCGGACATGAAGGGCGGGATTTCCGTGATGCTGGCGGCCTTGGAGGCGTTCGAGCGCCACTCCGCCGCGGCCCATCTCGGCTATCGCGTGCTGCTGTCGCCGGATGAGGAGATCGGCTCGATCGCCTCCGCGCCCGTGCTCGCCGATTTCGCCCGGCGCGGTCACGTCGGCCTGACCTACGAGCCGGCCTTGGCGGACGGGGCCCTGGCTTCGGCGCGCAAGGGTTCGGGAAACTTCCACATCGTGGTCCACGGTCGTGCGGCCCACGCCGGTCGCGACTTCGCCGCCGGGCGCAACGCGGTGATCGGCGCGGCCCGGATCGCTGAGCGCCTTCACGCCCTGAACGGCCAGCGCGATGGCGTTACCGTCAATGTCGCCCGCATCGATGGCGGCGCGCCGCTGAACATGGTGCCGGACGTGGCGGTCGTCCGCTTCAACGTCCGCTTCCCGGAGGCGGACGCCGCGGTCTGGTTCGAAGCCGAGGTCGCCCGGATCGTCGCAGCCGTGGGCGATGATCTGCACGCCCATCTGCACGGCGGGATCACGCGTGGCGCGAAGCCCTTCAACGCCGCCCAGCAGCGGCTGTTCGGGGCGGTGAAGGACGTTGGGGCGCTGCTTGGCCAGGAGATCGCCTGGAAGCCGTCCGGCGGCGTCTGCGAGGGCAACAACCTGTTCGCCTCGGGCCTGCCCAACGTCGACACCCTGGGCGTGCGCGGCGGCGATATCCATAGCGAGGCCGAACACGCTTGGCCCGAGAGTTTCGTCGAGCGCGCGCAGCTCTCGGCCCTGATCCTGATGAAGTTGGCGACCGGCGTGATTGACGCCCGCGCGATTCGCGCCGCCATGGACACCCTGGGGGAGATCCACTGAATGCTTGTCGTCCGTCCCGCCGGTTCCGCCGACTTCGACGCCCTGATGGAGCTGGCCGTGCTCTCGGGCAGAGGCTTCACCAGCTTGCCCGAGGATGAGGCGACCTTGCGCGCGCGCCTGGCGCTGTCGGAAGCCAGCTTCCAGGCCGGCGTGGCCCCGCCCGAGGCTTGGTACACCCTGATGCTGGAGGAGACCGACACGGGCTCCGTCGAGGGCGTGGCTGGGGTCAAGGCCGGCGTCGGCCTGAAGCGTCCATTCTTTTCATTCCGGGTCGTGACCCTGGCCCAGTCGTCGCCGACCCTGGAGATGCGCTTTGACCACAAGGCCCTGGTTCTGGTGAACGAATGCGCCGGCTGGTCCGAGGTCGGCTCGCTGTTCTTGCGACCCGAGAAACGCAAGGGCGGGGCGGGGCGGTTGCTCGCCCAGTCGCGCTATATGCTGATCGGCATCGAACCGCAGCGGTTCGCGGAGATGGTGCTGGCCGAGTTGCGGGGATGGTTCGACCAGGATGGCCGTTGTCCGTTCTGGGAGCACGTCTCGCACAAGTTCTTCCGGCTGGACTTCGACCAGGCTGATCTGATGAGCGCCTCCACCGACGGCCAGTTCATTCTCGATCTGGCGCCGCGCCATCCGATCTACACCGAACTCCTGCCCGAGGAGGCGCGGGACGTCATCGGCCGCGTCCATCGCGACGGCGAAGCTGCCCGCGCCATGCTGGAGCGCGAAGGCTTCCGCTACCAGGGGCTGGTCGACCTGTTCGACGCGGGGCCGACCGTGGCCTGTCCGCGTGACGACATCCGCACGGTCCGCGACGCCAAGCGGCTGCGGGTCAAGTTGGGCGAAGACGCCTTCGGCGAGGAAGCGCTGATTTCGACCGGAGAGGTGTCGCGGTTCCGCGCGATCCGCGCCCCGGTGCTGATCGACGGTGACGCGGCCATTCTTGGGCGCGAGGCGATGGACGCTCTTGGCGTCTGTGAAGGCGAAGTGGTGCGGGTGAAGGCATGAGCGGACTGTTTATCGACGGCAAGTGGCGCTCGGGCGAAGGGCCGGAGCTCGTTTCGACAGATCCGGCGACGGAGGAGGCGGTCTGGCGCGGCGCGACGGCTAGCTCGGCGGACGTCGGGCGGGCGGTAGAAGCGGCTCGACGCGCGTTCCCCGCCTGGGCCGACCGCCCGCGCGAAGAACGGATCGCGATCCTGCGGCGCTACAAGGAAATCCTGGTCGAGCGCACGGCGGCCTTCGCCGAGGCCCTGAGCCGCGAGACCGGCAAGGCGCTTTGGGAGACCAAGGCCGAGCTGGGCTCGATGGCCGGCAAGGTCGACCTGTCGATCAAGGCCTATGACGAACGGACCGGCGTCACCGAGAATGTCATGCCGTTCGGGCGCGCCGTGCTGCGTCACCGGGCGCATGGCGTGATGGCCGTGCTGGGGCCTTTCAACTTCCCCGGTCACCTGCCCAACGGCCACATCGTCCCGGCGCTGCTGGCCGGCGATACGGTGGTGTTCAAGCCGTCCGAGGAGACGCCGCTGGCCGGCCAGCTGATGGTCGAGGCGCTGGAAGCGGCCGGCGTTCCGGCGGGTGTCGTCAACCTCATCCAGGGCGGGCGTGAAGCTGGGCAGGCCCTGATCGACCAGGAGATCGACGGCCTGCTGTTCACGGGCTCGGCCGCCGCGGGGGCCTTCTTCCGCCGCCACTTCGCCGACCGCCCGGACGTGATCCTGGCGCTGGAGCTGGGCGGCAACAACCCGCTGGTCGTCTGGGACGCCGACGACGCCGAAACCGTCGCCGCCTTGGTCGTACAGTCGGCTTACATCACGACCGGTCAGCGCTGCTCATGCGCGCGGCGACTGATCGTGCCGGACGACGCTTTCGGCAAGGCGGTGATCGCGGCGACGACGGCGCTGGCCGACCGCCTGACGGTTGGGCCATGGAATGGCGAGGCCGAGCCGTTCATGGGGCCGCTGATCTCGACGCGCGCGGCCAAGGCCGCTCGCGCCGTGGCCGACGCCATGCCCGGCGAGAAGATCCGCGCTCTGGGGCCGGTGTCGGGTCTCGGCGAGGCGTTCGTCACGCCGGGCCTGGTGGACGTGACGTGCGTCGACATCCCCGACGAGGAGCTCTTCGCGCCCTGGCTGCAGGTCCGACGCGTGGCCAGCTTCGACGACGCCCTGAAGGCGGCGAACGCTACGCGCTATGGCCTTTCGGCGGGTCTTATTTCAAATAAATCAATTCGCTGGGATACTTTCCTAAACCGCATCCGCGCGGGGGTGGTGAACTGGAACCGCCCGACCACCGGCGCCGCGGGCTCGATGCCGTTCGGCGGCCTCGGCGCGTCGGGAAACCACCGGCCCAGCGCCTATTACGCCGCCGACTACTGCGCCTATCCGGTGGCCAGTTTCGAGGCCGATGCGGTTGCCGATACCGTCAAGGACATCAAGGGCTTGCGTCTATGATTTCCGCCGTCGAGGCCAATTGCGACGGCCTAGTCGGACCGACCCACTCCTATGTCGGTCTTTCGCCTGGCAATCTGGCGAGCACCCGCAACGCCGGCGAGGTCTCCAACCCCCGCGGGGCGGCGTTGGAGGGGCTCGCCAAGATGCGGCGGCTCTACGACCTGGGCCTGCCGCAGTTCGTTCTCGCGCCGCATGAGCGTCCGGCGACAAGCTTCTTGAAGTCGATCGGGTTTTCGGGCCCGGACAAGGCCGTGCTTGAGGATGCTTGGAAGATCGCGCCGGCCTTGGCCGCCGCGGCCTTCTCCGCCTCGTCGATGTGGGCCGCCAACGCCGCCACGGTGACGCCCAGCGCTGACGCCGCCGACGGCCGCGTCCACCTCACGCCGGCCAACCTGTTGACCAACCTGCATCGTAGCCTCGAGGGGGAGCAGACCACGCGCGCCCTGCGACGCCTGTTCCCCGACACGCGGCGTTTCGCCGTCCACGATCCTCTGCCAGCCCAGCCCCACTTCGCCGACGAGGGCGCCGCAAATCATGTGCGGCTCTGCGCCGAACATGGCGCGCCGGGCGTCAACCTTTTCGTCTGGGGGCGCGAGGCTTGGGAGCATTGGGACGGCAAGTTCCCGGCCCGCCAGACCCGCGAGGCGTTCGAGGCGATCCAGCGGCGTCACGGCGCCGCGCGGGCGGTCTTTCCCCGCCAAGCCAAGGCGGCCATCGCGGGCGGGGCTTTCCATAACGACGTGGTCTGCGTCGGCACGCGTGAGTGCCTGTTTTTCCATGAGCGCGCCTTCGAGGATCGCGCGGCCATGGAGCGCGAGGTGCGCGCCGCCGCCGAGGGGCTGTTCGAACCCGTCTTCGTCGAGGTCTCGGAGGCCGAGCTGCCGATGTCGGATCTGGTCGCCAGCTATCTGTTCAACTCCCAGCTTCTGGTCATCCCGGGCGAGGATCGCCTGCTGCTGTTGGCGCCGGCCGAGACACGCGACAACCCGCGCGCCCACGCGGCAGCCGAGGGACTGGCCGCCTCAAACGGTCCGATCGGACGCGTGGAATATGTCGATGTGCGCCAGAGCATGCGCAACGGCGGAGGGCCGGCCTGCTTGCGCCTGCGAGTTGTGCTGACCGACGAGGAGCTCGAGGCCGCCAACCCGGCGCAGCGCTTTACGCCAGGCCTGCACACGACCCTGGCGAACTGGGTGGAGCGCCGCTATCGCGACAGCCTGGCGCCGGCCGATCTCGCTGATCCGCTGCTGCTGACCGAGAGCCGCGAGGCCCTGGACGAACTCACCCAGATCCTCGATCTGGGCGGTGACTTCTATCCGTTCCAGAGGACCGCTTGAGCATCACCATCCGGGCCGCGACCTTCGCGGACAGAGACGCCATCGTCGCCCTGCATAAGGCCGCCGCCGTCACGCCTGGCGCCCTGGCGCGCGCGCCGGAGGAGGTGACGCCGGCCTACGCCGAGGCCGCGATCGGAAGCGACATCTGCCTGGTGGCGATCGACGCCGACGGCTTGGTCTGCGGAGAGATCCACGCCAAGCGCGAGACCGTGGCGCTGTTCGCCCACGTGCTGGGAAGCCTGACGGTGGCGGTCCATCCGGAGCGGCAGGGACGGGGGATCGGCTCCAGGCTATTCGAGGCCCTAATCGCGTGGGCCAAAGCCCAGGAGCCGCCCATCTTGCGCATCGAGCTCGCGGCGGGCGCCGGCAATCCGGGCGCGATCCGCCTCTACGAGCGGCTGGGTTTTCGGCATGAGGGACGCCAGGTGGCGCGCGGGCGGCTGCCGGACGGCCGCTTCGAGGACGACATCCTGATGGGGATGTTGCTCTCCTAGCCGCGCAAGGCCGCCAAGGCCTCCGGGAAGCGGCGGGAGAGCGGCGCTTCGATGTCGCCCAGCTCGACGGCGTAGTCGCCGGAGCCTTCGGGCTTGAGGCCGGTGACACGGGCCTTGTTGACCAGCCAGGACTTGTGGGTGCGGACAAAGCCGTGGGGAGCAAGACTCTCCAACGCCGCTCCAAGCGATGAGCGGGTCAGGGGCCTGCGACCATCGCCGAGGATGAACTCGACATAGTTGCCGGCCGAGCGAACCGCCACGATTTCGGCGACCGGAACGCGGATCAGCCGCGCGCCGTCCTGGATGTCGAAGGTCGCCGGGGGCATTGGGGCGCGGTCGGATGACTTCTGCGCGCCGCGCATCAGGGCCAGCCAGCAGATGATCGTGGCGGCCGCGTAACCCAGCAGGTCCTTGCGAAACTCGTAGAGGAACTCGCCGGGCAGTGGACCGAAGCGATAGACCTCGTTCAGCAGGACCGCATGCGCGATCTTGCGCAGGGCGACGAAGGCCGCGACGTGGATCGCCGAGTAGATGAGCGCCGCGACGATGTGGGCTGGCGCGGCCGCCCACCAGCGCGGCTTGGTCCTGACCATCCATACGGCCATGGCGGCGGGGATCGCGGTGAGCGCCAGGATGACCAGCGCGCTGCTGACCTCCCAGATCGCCGGCCTGATCAGGCCCAGGCGCGGGGCGTCGTGCTGCACCGTCAGGATGTTGACCAGGCAGATGGCGACGAACAGGCTCACGCAGAGGGCGTAGGCGCGGGTCAGCCACTGGCGCTCTTCGCCGGTCATCCCGAAAACGCCGCTGCTCGTCCCGGAAGCCGCGCCGGTCATCCCCGCTGGTGACCGCTGATCCCGAGCCGCTTGGCTGGGCGAGGCTGGGCGAGGCAGGTCATGAGCATCGCTGTTCAAGCCGGACCTTCCCCTCATGACCACGACCGTTCAACGGATAGATCGACGCTACGACCTGGACTGGATTCGGGTCGGCGCGTTCTTCCTGCTGATCCTCTATCACACCGGCATGTTCTATGTGCCTTGGGATTGGCATGTGAAGGCGCCGCACGTCGTCGAGGGTGTGATGCCCTTCATGCTGCTGACCAATCCCTGGCGACTGACCCTGCTGTTCCTGGTCTCGGGCGCGGCGACACGGTTCATGGCCGACAAGACCACGGTGGGCCAACTGACCGGCGCGCGGATCGCGCGCCTGCTGCCGCCGCTACTCTTCGCGATGTTCGTGATCGTGCCGCCGCAGTCGTACTACGAGATTGTCGAGTATCTGGCCCAACATCCCAGCGCGCCGGTGGGCGTCGAGAACTTCTGGGTCCGGTATGTTACGGCTTCGGGCCATTGGTGCGGGGCCGACGGCGATTGCCTGATCACCCCGACCTGGAACCACATGTGGTTCGTGGCCTACCTGCTGTTCTACACGCTGGTCCTGGCGCTCATGCTGCTGGTCTGGAAGACGGCCGGCGAGCGCATCCAACAGGCCGCGGAATATCTGTTGAGGGGCGTCGGCCTGTTCGCCTGGCCGATCCTGTTTCTCGCGATGCTGCGCGCCACCCTCTATGCGAAGTACGGCGAGACCCACGCCCTGGTCGGTGACCACTATGTCCACGCCGTTTCGTTCAGCGCCTTCCTGCTGGGCTTTGGTCTCTCCAAGTCCGACACCCTGCGTGAACGCCTGGTCGCGGTCCGCTGGCCAGCCCTGATCGTCGCGATCGCCGCCTGGGCGGGATGGAGCATCTACGTCTGGACCTATCGTCACGACACGCCGATCCCTTCTCCTCAACTGAAGCTGCTGATGCGTTTCGTGTTCGCCGCAGACACCTGGTGCGCCATCGTCGCCATCCTGGGCTTTGGGGCCAAGCATCTGACGCATGGCGGACCGGTGCTGCGCTACCTGACCCTGGGCGTCTTTCCGTTCTATCTGGTCCACCAGACGCTGATCGTGGTCATGGCCCATCACCTGGCCAAGCTGGGTCTGCCCCAGGGGCTGGAGGGGGCGATCCTGGTTGTCGCGACCTTCGCCGGCTGTTTCGCGACCTACGAGATCGTGCGACGCATCCCGGGCGTTCGGATCCTGTTCGGCCTGAAAGGTCAGCCCGTCGAGGCGCTGGCCAGGCGACCGCCAGCCCTCGCATAGGCCTGGGTCCCGCGCGTGATCACGGCGTCGCTAGGGACAATCTCGGCGACGCCGATGTCGCTGGCGCCCGCCAAACGCTCATAGAGGGCCCCGAAGTCTCGCAGGGTCACCTCCTGCAGCGTCTGGATCGAGTCGATCACGAAATAGACCTGCTGGAAGTCGTCGATCCGGTAGAGCGTCCGCATCACCCGCTCCAGGTCGAAGCCAATGCGGTTGGGGGAGGGATCGTCGAGAGCGAAGATCGACTCCGACCGCGAGGAGACGATGCCGGCGCCGTAGATCCGAAGGCCCGCCGGCGTGTTCATCAGGCCGAACTCCACCGTGTACCAGTATAGCCGCGCGAGATTGGCGAGGCGTCCTAGGCCAAGCGCCCGTCGGCCACCTTCGCCATAGGCCTGCATGTAATCGGCGAAGGTCGGGTCGGTCAGCATCGGCACGTGGCCGAAGACATCGTGGAAGATGTCCGGCTCCTGCAGATAGTCCAGCTCGTGCGGCTTTCGGATGAACTGGCCGGCCGGGAAGCGCCGGTTGGCGAGGTGGTCGAAGAACACGTCGTCGGGCACGAGGCCTGGCACGGCGACCACGCTCCAGCCCGTCAGACGCTGCAGCTCTTCGTTGATGCGGTGGAAATCCGGGATGCCGGCGCGGTGCAGGTCGAGCGCGTCGAGGCCGCGCAGGAACGCGTCGCAGGCCCGGCCGTGCAGCATCTGGGCTTGGCGTTCGTAAAGGGTGATCCAGACGTCGTGCTCCGCCTGGGAGTACGACTCCCAGCCCTGATCGATCGTCCAATCCTGGTTCGCTCCCGGCGGGGGTGCGCTGTTGAAGCCTTCTCCGCTCATGGGAGAACGCTACGCCCCGATTTTCGCAAAAGCTGTTCGGAGTTTGCGCTGATCGCGCGGTTGTGCGGGCAGGTTTGCCGCCTAGTGCGAGATTCGAGGCCGAAGCTTATACTGGCCGTGGTCGAACGACTCGAAGATCACCGCGGTCTGCGGATGGCCCACGGGCTCGCCGCTGTCGTCGGGCAGCAGGTTCTGCTCGGAGACGTAGGCGACGTAGCTGTTGTCCTCGTT
>NZ_CALCDX010000196.1 GCF_937900395.1 uncultured Caulobacter sp. | reverse complement strand
GCCAGCAGCCAGCCCCAGGCGGCGTAGCCGAACATGGTGTTGCCCACGGCCTGCCAGGCGACGGCGGCCCAGGTCAGGGCGTCGGCGTGGGTCACGCCCTTGACGATGGCCGGCCAGCCTTCCAGCCACAGGGACATGGCGAACAGCGGCGGGATCGAGAACAGGCTCGCCCAGACCACATAAGCCAGCATGTTCACCGTCCCGGCCTGGCGCGCGACCATGTTGCCGCCCGACCAGCTGGCGGCGGCCAGCAGCACCAGCAGCACGCCCAGGGGCGTCGCCGAGCCGCCGCCGTGCGCGGCGATCAGCACGATGCCGGACGCGGCCAGCAAGAGGGCGGCGATCTGGAAGGCCTTGATCGGCTCGCGGTTGATCCGCATCGCCATGCCGATCGTGAAGAACACCTGGGTCTGCACGACCAGCGAGGCCAAGCCCGGCGAGATGTGGCCCTTCATGGCCACGAACAGCAGGCCAAACTGCCCCGCGCCGATCAGCACGCCATAGGCGGCGAGGTTCTTCCACGAGATCGGCGGTCGCTTGACGAAGAACGCCATCGGCAACAGCACCAGGGTGAAGCGCAAGGTGGCGAACAGCAGCGGCGGCAGGTGGTCCAGACCCACGCGGATGACCACGAAGTTCGTGCCCCAGACCGCCACCACGGCCAGGGCCAGCAGGAAGTGGCGCAAGGGCAGGGACGCGTGGGACATGGGCGCTCCGTGGGCGGGGGTGTGGCTTGGATTGCGCCGTCGGTCGCCTCGGAGCAATCGAAACATTGTCCCGATGACAATGCTGGAGCTTCAAAAACAGCTCGTCATCCCGGGCGGCGAAGCCGACCCGGGACCCAGGGCTAGTGGCGGTGCGGCGGCCCCTGGGTCCCGGCTCTCCGCTTCGCTGCGGCCGGGATGACGAGGTAGGGTATGACAACTGAAACGCCCGTTTGACTTGTCGCCGGCCCTCCGCCTAGCTTCCGTCCAAACAGAGGGAGAAACCGCCATGGGCTGGGACCTGCTGGTCGCCAAGGACGACCTGCGTCGCACCGAGATCCGCGAGGCCGCTCCGGGCCCGCTGGCCGACGGCGAGGTGCGTCTGGCCATCGAGAGCTTCGCCCTGACCGCCAACAACATCACCTACGCCGTGTTCGGCGAGATGATGCAGTACTGGAACTTCTTCCCCGCGCCCGAGGGCTTTGGTCGGGTGCCGGTCTGGGGTCACGCGCGGGTCGAGGAAAGCCGCCATCCCGAGATCGCCGTGGGCCAGCGGTTCTATGGCTACTGGCCGATGTCGACCCACCTGACCGTGCAGGCCAGGGCCGGCAAGAGCGGCTTCCTCGACGCCGCGCCGCATCGCCAGCCGATGGCCGTGATCTACAACCAGTACGCCGCGGTCGGCGACGAGGAGCCGCTGGAGGCCTATCGCGCCCTGCTGCAGCCGCTGTTCATGACCTCGTTCCTGATCGAGGACCAGCTGGAGGAGGCGGGCTTCCACGGCGCCCAGAGCGTGGTGCTGTCCAGCGCCTCGTCCAAGACCGCCATCGCCCTGGCGGCCCTCTTGAAGCGACGCGGCGCGGTCAAGGTCGTCGGCCTGACCTCGCCTCGCAACAAGGCCTTCGTCGAGGGGCTGGGCTTCTATGACCAGGTCGTCCTCTACGACGAGATCGCGACCGCGCCGATCGCGACGCCGGCCGTGTTCGTCGACTTCGCCGGCGACAGCCAGGTGCTGGGCGCGGTTCACCGCCGGTTCGGTGACGATCTGGCGGCCTCGATCCTGGTCGGCGGCACCCACTGGGAGGTCCCGCGCGTCCAAGCGGAGTTGCCGGGCCCGACGCCGGCCTTCTTCTTCGCCCCCGACCGCATCGCCAAGCGTCGCCAGGACTGGGCCGGCGGCGAGTTCGAGCAACGCTACGGCGCGGCCTGGACGCCGTTCGTGGCCGACGCGGCGCGGTGGCTGACGGTGAAGGAGGGGCGGGGCGCCGAGGCGATCCGCGCGGCCTATCTGGAACAGGTCGACGGCGGGACCGCGCCGGACGTGGGCGTGGTGTTGAGGCCTTAGGGGAGCGCGCTAGGCCGCCACACGTCCCTCATCCTCCAGGCTGATCCCTAGCAGCGCTTGCAACGCCTGGGCGCCGTCCGGCGTCAGCCGCACCGCCCGTCCCTTCGCCTCCAGGACCAGCCACTCGCGCGCGGTCATCGCCGCCAGCAGCTTGACGCCCAGCGGACCGGCAAGGTGATGCCGGCGCTCGGTCCAGTCCAGGCACTGGCGGGCCACGCCTCGTGGCGAGCGCAGGGCGTCGATCGAGACGCCCAGGTCTTCGAACCAGCGCCGCCCTTCCAGCGTGACCTCATACAGCTTGTCCGCGCCGGGACGGAGCAGGTCGCGGGCGACCAGAGCCTCGCAGACGCGAACGCCCAGGCGGCCGGCTAGATGGCCGTAGCAACAGCGGGCGTCGCGCAAGGCCCGGGCCTTGGGCGAGCGGGGCGTTTCCAGGGATCGCACCAGCGTGGCCAAGATGGATAGGGCCTCAAGGGCGTGGGCGACCTCGGCCGAGGCCAGCCGGTAATACCGATGGCGTCCCTCGCGCTCGACGGCCAGCAGCCCGCCATCGACCAGCTTGGTCAGATGGTTGCTGGCCGCCTGGGCGGTGACGCCGGCGGCCCAGGCGAGGGCGCTGGCCGGTTGGGCGCGGCCGTCCTGCAGCGCCTGCAGCATCGCCGCGCGGGTCGGGTCGCCGATCAGGGCGGCGGGGGTGGCGATGTTGGCGTCCATGTCGCCATCCTAGACCCGATCGAAGCGGAATGGTTCATCAGCGCGTGTAACATCGCCTCGCCGCGTCCGGGCAAAGGCGGGGCATGAGCACCGCGCCCTCCCGTCTCCCCTGGATCACCGCCGCCGCCAGCTTCGGCTTTTTCGTCACCCAACTGGACGTGACGATCGTCAATGTGGCGCTGGATGCGATCGGACACACCTTCGGAGCCTCGACCGCCCAGCTGCAGTGGGTGGTCGACGCCTATGTGCTGGCCTTGGCGGCGATGCTGCTGTCGGCCGGAGCGATCGGGGACCGGGGCGGGCCGCGCCGCGCCTTCGTGGCCGGCCTTGTGCTGTTCGGCCTGACCTCCGCCGCCTGCGGGCTCGCGAGCGATCCTCTGGCGCTGATCGCGGCGCGAGCGGCGCAGGGCGCTACGGGAGCGCTGTTGATCCCGCCCTCCCTGGCCCTGATCGCCCACGCGGCGGACGGCGACGCCCGGCGGCGCGCCGCGGCCGTAGGCTGGTGGACCGCCGCCGGCGGGGTGTCGATCGCCGCCGGGCCGGTTCTGGGCGGCCTGGTGGTCGAGACCGTCGGCTGGCGCTGGGTGTTCTTCGTCAATCTGCCGGTCTGCCTGCTCGGCGCGGTCCTGACCTTGGCGGTCGCGCCGGCCACGCCGGCCAAGCCGAGGGTTACGCTGGACCTTCCAGGCCAGGCGCTGGCGGTCGCCGCCGTGTCCCTGCTGGTCGGCGGACTGATCGAGGGCGGCCATCGCGGCTGGAGCGGCGCGCCCCTGGCGGCCCTGGTCGCCGGCCTCGCCCTGGCCCTGGGCTTCGTGCTGTTCGAGCGTCGCGCGCCGCACCCGGCCATGCCGCTGAATGTCTTTCGTCAGCGGCCGGCCTGGACCGCGCTGGTGGTCGGCTCATCGCTGAACTTCACCTATTACGGCCTGATCTTCGTGCTGGGTCTCTACATGCTGCGCGCGTTGCATTGGCCCCCGAGCAAGACGGGTCTGGCGTTCCTCCCTCTGACCGCGACCTTCATCGTCTCAAACCTGCTGAGCGGGGGCCTTGTCACGCGTTTCGGAGCGAGGATGGTGACGACCGGCGGCTTGCTGATCGCGGCGTGCGGCTATGCGCTGACGGCGCGGCTGGACGCGGGGAGCGGCCTTCTCGAGATGCTGTCTGGTTTCGCTCTGATCCCGGGCGGCATGGGCCTGGCGATCCCGGCCCTGACCAGCGGCCTGCTGGCCAGCGTCGACCGCCACGACGCCGGAGCGGCTTCTGGCGCGCTGAACGCTTGCCGCCAGGTGGGCGGCGCGGCGGGCGTGGCGATCTTCGGCGCGCTGGCCGGCGCGAATCCGGCGCGGGGGCTAGGACCGTCGGCGATCAGCGCGGCGGCGCTGCTGGTCGGAGCGGCGATCGTTGTCCTTCTCCCCTTGCGGGAGAAGGTGGCGCGAAGCGCCGGATGAGGGGTTTTTCGGACTGCGCGACCCCTCACCCGACCGCCGCCGGCGGCCACCCTCTCCCGCAAGGGGAGAGGGGAAGACAAAAACGCCCGCCCAGGTCTCCCCGGGCGGGCGTCTTTGTCTTCAGTTCAGCTCAAGCCTCAGACCAGCGACCCGTGGCACTGCTTGAACTTCTTGCCCGAGCCGCAGGGGCAGGGGGCGTTCCGGTTGGTGCGTTCCCAGTCCTCCGGCAGGGCCGAGACCGGCAGGGCCTGGCGTTGCTCGGGCGAGAGGCCGTCGGGAATCGCGCCGGCCGTGGCCGCGTTCTCGCCGGTCAGCGGGTCGAGGTGGACCTCCTGCAGGCCTTCCAGCGACTGGTGCGGCATTTCCGGCTCGGCATAGGCGATCTCGACCGTCATCAGCCAGCGGGTGGTGTTGGTGCGGAGATCCCCCAGCAGCTTCTCGAACAGCGAGAAGGCCTCGGTCTTGTA
>NZ_CALCDX010000195.1 GCF_937900395.1 uncultured Caulobacter sp. | reverse complement strand
GAGGCCGTGACCTACAGCTTCACCAGCCGCAAGACCGCCGAGCTGTTCGGCGGCGGCGCAGCCGAACTGGTCCTCGCCAACCCGATCGCCTCGGAGCTGGACTGCATGCGCCCGTCGCTGCTGCCCAACCTGATCGAGGCCGCCGGCCGCAACGCTCGCCAGGGCTTCCCCGACGCGGCCCTGTTCGAGATCGGTCCGACCTTCCACGGCGACAAGCCGGCCGACCAACGCACCGTCGTCTCGGCGATCCTGGTTCCGAAGGCTCCGCGCGGCTGGGACAAGGCCCCGCAAGGCGACGTCTTCACGGTCAAGGCCGACCTGCTGGCCCTGCTGGAGGAGCTGGGCGCGCCCGTCGCTTCGCTGCAGACGGCGCAAGGCTCGGCCTCGTCCTGGTGGCACCCGGGTCGCTCGGCGCGCCTGCAACTGGGCCCCAAGGCGGTGATGGCCGAGTTCGGCGAGATCCACCCGGCGGTCCTCAAGGCCCTGGACGTGGCCGGCCCGGTCTACGGGTTCGAGATCACCCTGGAGGCGATCCCCGAGCCGAAGAAGAAGTCGGTCAAGACCCGCCCGGCCTTCTCGCCCTCGGCCCTGATGCCGCTGACCCGCGACTTCGCCTTCCTGGTCGAGAAGACCAAGGCCGCCGGCGATCTCGTGAAAGCCGTCGCCGGCGCCGATAAGGCGTTGATCACCGCCGCGCGCGTGTTCGACGTCTACGAGGGCCCTGGCGTGCCGGAGGGGTTCAAGTCGGTCGCGATCGAGATCGTGGTCCAGCCCCGCGAAGCCACCCTGACCGACGCCGAGATCGAGGCCCTGTCGGCCAAGGTCGTGGCGGCGGCCGAGAAGGCGGGCGGGAAGCTGCGCAGCTAGTTCCTTCTCCCGTTGCGGGAGAAGGTGGCAGCCGCCAGGCTGACGGATGAGGGGTCGCGCAGGCGGCCCCTTTTTCGTTGGATAGGGTGATCAACCCCTCATCCGGCGCTGCGCGCCACCTTCTCCCGCAAGGGGAGAAGGATTTCGATCTGCCGACTTTCCAGGCGCCAAGCCTCGCCACAGGCAAAACCCGCCCTCGCCCGCGACCGAACGTCCCTGTTCCGGGCAAGCCCTTGCGCGGTGGCGGATGTCACGCTACCTGTAAGAAGCGCTAATTGGACTCATCGCTTCCACATGCAATCGACGCTCGCCTTCGCCGCCTTCGTGACCACCGGCCTCGCCGCCGTGGCTGCGATGTCGTGCGCGGTGTCGATGTGGAACATGATTAACCAGATTAAAACCGTGCGAGTTCGAACGGGGCAAAATCGGCGCAAGCAGCGGTAGGAAACCTACCAAAACCAAAGCCGAAGGATCGCAAGATCTCCAAAAAGCCCCGCTCACCCGAGCGGGGCTTTTTTGTTGCGCGGTTCCTCGGTCCTCCAAGTCTCTCAGATCCAAGGACCAACACGATGAGCTACCTGCCCTCTCCACCCGCTTTCCACAGCGACGCCGACGGCGTCACCGTGCACCAGTTGCTGCTGGCCGCGCAGGATGCGCCCAGCGCGCTCGACGCCGTTCGCCAAGGCCTGGCCGACAGCGGCGCCGAACTGTGCGGCCTGACCCTGAAGCCCGTCGGCCAGATCGTCGAAGCCTCGCTACGCGTGCGCCATCTGGGCGACCAAGCGGCTCGACTGCTGGCCCGCGACCTCGCCGCCTGGCCAGGCGTAAACTCGGCCTCGGTCGAGCACCAGTGGGTGCGCCCGTGCGCGTAGAAGGCCCCAAACTCGAAGAAGACAAACGTCGTCTCTTCCTCGTCACCGCCGAGGACACGCCCGACGCCCTGATGCGCGTTCTGGGCGTGGCCTCGGTCCAGCAGGCGCGGCTGCGCGCCCTGTCCGCCGCTCCCGAGGGCCAGCACATGGCCATTAGGCTCGAGATCGACGACCAGGGCGACGCCCGCGCCGAAGCCCTGGCGTCGCGCCTAGCCGCCTGTCCGGCCGTGCGCGGCGTCGGCTTCGGCTGGCGGCAGTAACTAGGCCGCCAGGAGTTCGTCGGCGGGGCCGAAGAATTCGTACTTGATGCGGTCAGGCGAGACGCCGGCCGCGGCCAGCCCCATCACCAAAGCCCGCATGAACGGCCGAGGGCCGCACAGATAGAAGTCGGCCGTGTCGAAGGGCGTGTTGGCCTTCAACCAGTCGATATCCACCATGCCGTCCACGTCGTGGGTCACGCCCACCGCGTCGCTGGGCAGAGGCTCGCTATAGAACGTCGCCACCCGCGTGTGGCCGTGCGCGGCCGCAAGGCCGCGAACATGGTGCGCCATCGCATGGACGCGGCTGTTGATCGCCCCATGGACGAAATGGGTCTCAAGCTCGGGGTGATCCTTGGCGATCGCCTCCAGCATGGCGACCATCGGCGTCAGGCCAACACCGCCGCTCAGCAGCACCACCGGCCGATCCGGCGCCGGCGCCAGATGGAAATCCCCCGCGGGCGGGGTCGCCTCGACGATGTCGCCCTCGGCCACGACGTCGTGCAGGAACACCGAGCCGTGGCCCTCGTCCTCGCGCTTGACCGAGATGCGAAAGGTCTCGCCGTTCGGCGCGGCCGAGATCGTGTAGTTGCGCTTCAGGCCCTTTTCCGAGGGCGTGTCGAAACGGAAGGTCAGGTACTGGCCCGGCCGATGGGCGAGCACCGGCCCTCCGTCGCGCGGGCGTAGGACAAACGAGGTGATGACCTTGCTCTCGCGGATCTTCTTTTCGACCACGAACGCGCGCCAGCCGACCCAGCCCCCTGTCGCCGCGGCCGCCGCGTCGCGGATCGCCGCTTCCCGCCCCTTCAGGATGTCGGCCAGGAACCAATAGGCCTCGCCCCAGGCCGTCAGGATGTCCTCGTTCGCCGCCTCGCCCAGCACGTCGACCAGCGCGCCCAGCAGAGCGGTCGCCACCGCCGCGTAATGCTCGGGTAGGATGTTGTAGCCCACGTGCTTTTGCGCCATGCGCTCGACCGCGCCGCCTAGAACACCCAGATTGTCGATGTTCTGCGCATAGGCGAGCACGGCGCCCGCCAAAGCCTTTGGCTGCGCGCCCGACGTCTGGTTGGCGTGGTTGAACAGCGAGGCGATGGCCTCGTCCTGGAACAGGCGCGCGTACATCGCCTTGGTGATCGCCTCGCCATGGACGGCGAGGACCGGAGCCGTCGCCTTCACCACCGCGATCGTCTTTTCGCTAAGCTGCGTAGCCATTTCAAAACCCCTCAAAGATGCATTTTCGGCGCATCTATCTCGGAGATCGTCGTTATGCAATATTAAATGCATTTAATTTGCATCTTTTAGCCCACGCCGCTCGACGGACTGTCGCGGCTGCTGATAAGTCGTATGCAATGCGCCTGACTCGGTACACCGACTACGCTCTGCGCGTACTTCTGCACCTCACCGCTTATGATGAGCGGCTGGTGTCGATCGGTGAGATTTCGCGCGCCTATTCGATCTCGCAGAACCATCTGATGAAGGTGGTGCAGGACCTCAGCCGGACGGGTTTCGTCACGGCGGTTCGAGGCCGGAACGGGGGGCTGCGCCTAGGCCGCCCCCCCGAGGAGATTCGCATCGGCGACGTCGTCCGGCACACCGAGGACGGCTTTCAGCTCGTCGACTGCAGCACCTGCAAGGTCGCGCCGGCGTGCACCCTGCCCCGCGGCCTGAACGAGGCCACCCGCGCCTTCCTGGCGGTTCTCGACGGCTACACCCTGGCGGACATGGCCAGCGCCCGCAGCGACCTTCGCATGCTGCTCGGCTCGCCAAACCCTAGTGACCCAGCAATCTGATCGGTCAGGACGTGACGAACGTCATGTCGCCCGACTAGGCTGGAGCTTGACGGAGGCCTTAATGAAGAAACCGGTTCTGGAATTGTGGCTCGAGCGCGGCCTGTTCGCCTCGCGCTGGCTGATGGCGCCGTTCTATGTCGGCCTCGTCGTGGCCCTGGCGGCGCTGATCGTGGTCTTCTTCCAGGAGCTGGCGCACGAGCTGCCGCACCTGCTGGCGATGAAGCCCGAGGACGCCATCCTGATGGCGCTGTCGCTGATCGACCTGTCGCTGGCCGCCAACCTGCTCGTGATCGTCATCCTGTCGGGCTACGAGAACTTCGTCTCCAAGATCGACACCGCCAGCCACGAGGACCGGCCCGACTGGATGGGCACGGTCGACTTCTCGGGCCTCAAGATGAAGCTGATCGCCTCGATCGTGGCGATTTCGGCGATCGCCCTGCTCAAGGCCTTCCTGAAGCTGACCGAGCCGGGCCAGGCGGTGGATCAGGTCCGCCTGTTCTGGCTGGTGGTCGTCCACCTGTCCTTCGTCGCCTCCGGCGTGCTGCTGGCCGTGATGGACTGGCTGAGCGGCAAGGTGGCGAAGCACTAGCCTCTCCACGCGCCGCGCGAGCCTAGAACGGCAACGTGCGGCGCTTGCGGCTGTAGCCCAGATAGCCGACGTTCGCGCCGAGGCGCAGGCCGACGCCCGCGCGGATCGGCGCCAGGGTGATCTCGTCAGCCTTCTGGTAGTTCACGCCCAGGCCGCCGATCAGATAGGCGCTGCCTTCGACGCCGGGGAAGCGGCGGAAGATCGCGTCGGGATATTGCAGATTATAGCAAAGGGTGAAGACGCGGCTGGCGTTGCCGCCCCAGTCCCAGCCGATCGAGGGGCCCTGCCAGAACACTTCCAGCGTCGGACGGCCCTTCATGTAGAGCAGGCCGCGACCATAGCGCAGACCAACGGCGAAGGCGCCCGAGCCCTCTTCGCCCGCGATATAGCCGGTGGGCTGGCCCTTCTCCTTGAACACTCGCTCGATCGCCGCGCCGGCGCTCTCGGCCGTCACGCCCAGGAAGTCGGAGGTGGCGCGGACCATCTCGTCGCGCGAATAGGTCGAGGCGCCGCCCGTCTGATAGGTCGGACCGCTGGATCCCGCCGGCGGGGGATTCTCCTGCAGCGCCAGCGCATCGGTCGCCACGGCGCTCAAGCTCGCGGCGGCGCCGGAGAGGATCAGCTTGCGACGGTCCATGGGTGGGCCTCCAGGTCGGTTACTTTGCAACACTGTTGCAAGCCATTGAGACCGGTTTGCGGCCCCAAACTTAACGCGCGGTTAAGCATGTCCGCCCGCTAGCCCGCACCCGCCCCCTCGCGAACCGGGCCAAATGTGCTAGAGGCTCGCTCATGACTTCGACGCCTCTCGACAAGATCCGTAACTTTTCAATCGTGGCGCACATCGACCACGGCAAATCGACGCTGTCCGATCGGCTGATCCAGACCACCGGCGGCCTCACCGCGCGTGAGATGAGCGCCCAGGTCCTGGACAACATGGACATCGAGAAGGAGCGCGGGATCACCATCAAGGCGCAGACCGTGCGCCTGACCTACAAGGCCAATGACGGCGAGACCTACATCCTCAACCTGATGGACACCCCCGGGCACGTCGACTTCGCCTACGAGGTCAGCCGCAGCCTGGCCGCCTGCGAAGGCTCGATCCTGGTCGTCGACGCCAGCCAGGGCGTGGAAGCCCAGACCCTGGCCAACGTCTACCAGGCCATCGACAACAATCACGAGATCGTCCCGGTCCTCAACAAGGTCGACCTGCCCGCCGCCGACGTCGACCGCGTCAAGGCCCAGATCGAGGACGTCATCGGCCTGGACGCCTCCGACGCCGTCGAGTGCTCGGCCAAGACGGGCCTGGGCATCCCCGATGTGCTGGAAGCCATCGTCACCCGCCTGCCCGCCCCCAAGGGCGACCCCAACGCCCCGCTCAAGGCCCTGCTGGTCGACGCCTGGTACGACGCCTATCTGGGCGTCGTCGTCCTGGTCCGCATCTTCGACGGCACGCTGAAGGCCGGCCAGCAGGTCCGCATGATGCAGACCGGCGCCACCCACCGCATCGACAAGGTCGGCGTCTTCACGCCCAAGGCCACCGACGTCGAATATCTGGGCCCCGGCGAGGTCGGCTTCTTCACCGCCAGCATCAAGGAAGTGGCCGACGCCGCCGTCGGCGACACCATCACCGACGAGAAGAAGCCCACCGCCGAACCGCTGAAGGGCTTCAAGGAAGTGGTCCCGGTCGTGTTCTGCGGCCTCTTCCCGGTCGACGCCGCCGACTTCGAGGACCTGCGCGCCGCCGTCGGCAAGCTGCGCCTCAACGACGCCAGCTTCACCTACGAGATGGAGAGCAGCGCCGCCCTCGGCTTCGGCTTCCGCTGCGGCTTCCTGGGCCTCCTGCACCTGGAGATCATCCAGGAACGCCTGTCCCGCGAATTCGACCTCGACCTGATCGCGACCGCCCCATCGGTGGTCTACAAGATCCGCTTACGCAACGGCGACGAGATCGAGCTGCACAACCCGGCCGACCTGCCGGACGTCATGCAGATCGAGGAGATCCAGGAGCCCTGGATCAAGGCCACCATCTTCACACCCGACGAGTACCTGGGCGGCGTCATCAAGCTGTGCCAGGACCGCCGCGGCATGCAGCGCGAGCTCAGCTATGTCGGCAGCCGCGCCATGGTCGTCTACGACCTGCCGCTGAACGAGGTGGTGTTCGACTTCTACGACCGCCTGAAGTCGATCTCGAAGGGCTACGCCAGCTTCGACTACCAGCTGGAGGACTACCGCGCCGGCGACCTGGTCAAGATGTCGATCCTGGTCAACAGCGAGCCCGTCGACGCCCTGTCGATGCTGGTCCACCGCACCCGCGCCGAAAGCCGCGGCCGGGGCATGTGCGAGAAGATGAAGGAGCTCATCCCCCAGCACATGTTCGTCATCCCGATCCAGGCCGCCATCGGCGGCCGCATCATCGCCCGCGAAACCGTCCGCGCCCTGCGCAAGGACGTGACCGCCAAGTGCTACGGCGGCGACGCCAGCCGCAAACGCAAGCTTCTGGACAAGCAGAAGGAAGGCAAGAAGCGGATGCGCCAGTTCGGCAAGGTCGAGATCCCGCAGGAAGCCTTCATCGCCGCCCTGAAGATGGACGAGGATTGATCGGGGCGGTTAGCGCCGGATTGCTGAGTTTAGAGCGCCCCCGCCGGGAGACTGGCGGGGGCGTTTTGAAGTCGGTTCGAGCCATTCCCCCGAGCCAAAGCGTGGATTACGCGGCTAATGCGCGCTTTGACTCCACTGCATGACGCCAAAGTACAAGATCCACTACTCCAACTGGGTCGCCAGTAGCGAGCGCTATGCGATCACATAGTGCTTGGACCGAACCGCACCCCCAAGTGTTCGCAGTTCTAACTAGGTGGCGGTCAGCCTTGGCGACGCCATATCCAAGATTCTTGGCGAGATGGGACGCGGTGATTGGCCCGATGAAGGGCAGCGCTCTGAGGCGCTCAAGCGGCTGCTCTGCAATGCGGTTCCGCAGCGCGGGCCAATCGGAATCCACTTTCATTGCAATGTCGATGATCGCGTCGATCTTTCCTGCGTGGGCAAACACCGTGAGCGCAGCGGCTCGGCATCCAACAGCGCTCCGGGCGATCTCAGCGGCCTCCCAGTCACAAAAACAGAGCGTGATCGCGGGAAAGAGGCGCCGAGCAACGGCTTCTCGAAAGCCGGAATTGATGATTACCCATGCCGCTTCCGACAGGAATTCTTCGGGAGTGATTTGATCAGGGCAGCGGCTCGCCTGCCACTCGATCTCTTTTTCAAAGCCTGCCGATATTACCGCCAATTTGGCTGATCGGTAGAATTGCACCGGATCGTCGAACCGCTGCATCGTCTTTCTCCCCACTACCAGAGCGGGTTGTCGCGCAGGATAAACTTCAACTTGGTTAACAGAATTAAAGCGCCGGGGTGATCATCGAGATGCTTGCTAACCGCGACCTTCAATTTGTGGTGACGCTTAGTCCATAGGAAGTCAGCGTCGGGCACGGGGAGCGCGGCATTGGCTGTCATAGCTTGCTGCGCCCGCACCCTTGCATATTCGGCCTCTGACACAGACTGCGGCTCTCTTGCGATCAATATGCCTACTTCCCGCTTAAGGTCAGCGTGAAGGCTCATAGAGCGTGCATGAGCGTCGCTGCGCGCCTTCCAGTCAACGCGAAGCTGAACTATCCCAAGAAAGAATTGCACGATGCCAATGAAGCCAATCCAGATAATCGGACTTATCGGTACCGGCGTGAGCTTGCGAGAAATTGCAGGATCAACAAACGCAAGCGAAACGAGATAGACCCCTAATCCCAGCGCAATGAGATCCAGCGCCACCGCGCGGCGAGCGAACATGTCTCGTAATCGCGCATGTTGTGAGCACGTTTGGTCCGTGACCCGAAAGAGCCTGCGAAGCTGGTCGGCTTCCTCTTCGGTCATAGGTCGGCACCCAGAATAGCTTTCCACTGGTCGAGGGATTGGGCCGTGGTGGCATTCCTCATGCGCCGAGCAATACGTTCTAGAACGTGGCCGCGCGCCACCCGATCAGCACTTTGAGCAGGACCAAGATACTCGTCTACATGGACGGATTGGCCGGTGCTATCTCTTATGGGGGCGAGGACAAGCCGCGCGGCTTTTTCGAAATAGGCTGGAAGCATCTCGGCAGCTACGCGCGAGCCTGAGTAGTTTCGGAACGCCGCAATACCCAGACTCTCCATGTGATAGCCGCTCAGCCGAAGGGGTTCTGGTAGCGTAGCGTTCACCGCCTTGGCGAGCTTGATGACGGGAACAAGTTTTCCTCCGCAATCTGCGTTGGCTGTCGAAAGCGCTTTCTGGAAGCCCTCCGGGTTTATGTGCGACCACCCGCTCGTGCGAGAGGACGGAACTCTCAGCCCGGTATCGGTACGAATCGCCGGAAGGAGTTGGACCTCCATTCCATCTGCGTATTCAACCGTGACTGCCATTCGCCCCCTACTTACGCGAACGACATCCTCAAGGCGCCCCGAAAGGATACCCACCATTCTATCAAGCGCATCCGACGGCGACTTACCTGCTAGAGAAGTATCATTAATTATCAGAAGGGAGTCGATGTCGCTCAGACCATCAACATAGGTCTTTTTCGCTACCGAGCCGCCGAAAAGCTGGTCGAAAGACCCTTCGAGGACGTCACTCAAGCGCGCTTTAACTTCATCTAGCCGCTCTCGCACGAGCGCTGTGTCGCGAGCGTTATAGGCTACGAGTTCATCGCCAATAAACGCTGACAGAGCAGACTGAAATCCTTCCGAGACGAGCTTATCTTGCGAAGCTCGCACTTCTCGCGCGATCTCCTCGGGGGATCTGCTAAATCGGCCTCCGCCGCCGCCAGCCATTTTTAGCTCCTAAGCCTGCTGTGGAGGTTCTCATGCGCTTTTTCTATCAGGTCGGCGTGATGCCTGAATGCAGAGAAGTCTCCGGTGTTCGCAAATCTCTGCATCTCAAGCTCCATGTCTCGAAGATATGAATGGTTCTTGAACCAGCAATGCGCATCTATAAGCGGCGTTTTCGTATTTATGGGTAGGTGTAGGTTTCCGTAATTTTGCTTGTATATCGTATATCCATCAACGTAAGCATACCTTAGCCACGTCAATCCATCGAATATATCGGCACCAGAAACAAAATATAGCAATGTAGAAATGGTATCTAGACTTCCAAACACATGTATAGGGGTGCTCATGCCCACAGAATCAAGCGCCTGCCTGATTTTGGCGATATTGACCATTCTATCTAATGTGGAAGTTCCTAGCTCCTTCTCCGTTAATCCGATAACGGAGAAGGGGCGCAGATCATTTATAGAGGCGATGACCGAGGCGATCTGAACAAGAGTCTGATCTTTCGTTTCTGGCTTCAATAGAACTTCATGAATTAGTTCAGGACGCAACGCCACGCCCTCTAGGGCTAGCCTTATCTGCTCTTTGACTGAATGTCGTTCACGCGGATGATCGTAACTAATGACGACTGTTGGGGAGGACGGTAGCGCAGGCCACGCCTTTACTACTTCCTCGTAAAAACCTCGCTCCCACTTTCTGGGAACGTATTCCTTATCACCGACGTCCGATAACTCGTGTTCCTTGCTGGCCTCATAGCCGCCGCTATCCAAAAAGCTTACGGACGGAAAGGTGAATGGCGGCTCTATATATTCGTAATGTACATCGTAGGCGCTAAACAGCGCAGGTCCATCGACGACCCCACTAGTGAACTCCACTATGTTTTTGACGTCTGGAAACCCCTTACTTGAGAACGAAGGAACAAGCATCGGAGTCTGCAAGTCTAGATCCGCAGGGCCAATGCGGCGACGTTGAGCCAGCCTCATAGGAAGTCCCTATCTCGACAAGAAGCGCATTCACCGCAGGGCGGAACGGTTCCAGCCTCGCAGCTATAGGTCATGGCAACGGGGACCTGTGCTGACTTAGCGAAGGAGGCCACATCTGCTTTTGTCCAATCGGAAAAGGGAGAGAATAGCCTCGCCTCGCCGCCTGACTGCTCCTCCATCAACTGCGCGATGGATGTGAGGAAAGCCTTTGAGCAGTCGTAGTAGGAAGTACCGGCGTGAATGCCTGTAACCACGACCTTTCGTCGAGGCCCCACAAAACAACTAGCCGCCAGAATCAAGAAGGCATTGCGTCCCACGAGTTCACCAGTCGCGACAGATGCCGAGTGACGAACTGACAGAACTTCGTATGGAGCGTCATAGTGCCTAGCGATGGCAGCAGAAGCTTTTCGCTCCTGCGCGGCAGCGGGCTGGCCATAGTCAAAAAAAACAGCGCGCGCATCCGCACCGTTGGCCTTCAAAAACGCAAGCGCAGCGGCGCTATCCAAGCCGCCGCTGAGCAGGACTACGTGATCAAGCCCTTCCTCGCGATCCAAGGCGCCCCCGCTCCCCCTATATCATCGACAAGGTATAACAACGTTCGCCGTATGCGCTAGTCTCGCCACGCTTCTACCGTTGCACACAGCAGATATTCCGAAGCGGGCGCCAGCTTCACGACGAGGGTGTCGATGATTTCGAGCTCTCGGACGAGATGCGCGCTGAAATTCGTCGAGATGTCCTCGGCGTCGTTTCGCCGGCCGAGAGGACGCCGTAGTCGCATTCCTGCTGGCTGATTAGCCTTAGGGGCGGTTACCCCGCCACGCGACGCCGCGCTCTACCAACTGCGCACAACTGCCACCGAAGCCGCTCGCGGCAACCTCGACGACGTTGCGGTGATATTCGCCTTAACGTCCAGCTTCTGGATGAATGCCAACGCAGCAACTGGCGCAACTTCGCCCAACTTTCCCCCACCTCTTCCCACACCTAACCCCCTGAAATCCCTCACCCCGACCCCGCTCTACGCCCCGCTGCGTCCTCGGTGTCCGGAGCGGCCGTATTCTAGGGGCATGAGCAAATCACATCCCGACGCCCGCCCCACCTGGTTCCGCCTCTCGGAGGACTCGTGGGCCCAGATCGCCGACGCGTACAAGAACGGCGCGACCGCCGGCGAGTTGTCGGCCAAGTGGAAGGTCTCGGCCCGCACGATCTATCGCTACGCCAGCCTGTACGGCTGGACCAAGAAGGCGCACGGCGACGCGGTGGCGCGCGAGCACGCCGCGGCCGTCGAGGCCGAGGCCGAGGCTTCGCGGCGGGCGGCGCTGGGCGGCGCGGGGGCGCTGCCCGGCGAGCTGTGGCTGACCGGCGACGAGGACGACGACGAAGAAGCCTTCGTCGCCGGGTCGGGCGCCACGCCTCTCCCGCCCCTCTCGACCGATCCCTCCGACCTGAAGGCCGCGACCCTGGCGCGCCTGGCGGCGGCCATCCGTGAGGGGCGGGACCAGGAGGCCCTGCGGCTGACCACCCTGGCCGACAAGCTCGGCAAGCTGAGCGAGTCCGGCGAGACGGGGCGGCAGGCGTTCGGCGAGGACTACGACCCCGAGCGGGCGCGGCTGATGCTGACCGGCTTCGTCGACTGGCGGCCGACGCGGGCCCATGTCGAGCACGAGACCGAATGCATGTTCCGCTCGGTCTTCCTGATCGCCCTGGCCATGCTGGTGAAGCCCGAGGCCGTGCCGGGCCTCTTCAAGCGGCGGGTCTACCGCTTCCGCCGCGACTACCTCGGCGAGGACGATCCCGAGGCCCTGGAAGGGGCGGAGCGGATCACCGACCATATGCTGCGCGAACACGATCAGCTGTTCATGGACTTCACCGAGGACGAGCCGCGTCCGGCCCGCAAGCTGCCGTGCCGGACCTGGCCGCCGCCGCGTCCGCCCTATCCCTCGCGCAAGGACCTGGCCAAGGAGGCCACGCCCCTGCCGCCGGCCGAGCCCCGGCCCGGGGCGGTGCGGTATGGGCGGCGGGGGCGCTAGGGGCGGCCGCCCTCGGCCAGGTACTGCGCCTCCCACCAGCCCAGCAGGCGCTGTTCGCGCATGACGGCGAAGAAGCGCATCAGGATCTGGGCGTGGCGTTCGGAGAAGGCGCGCCAGCGGGGCTCCTCCATCAGCTGGGGCGGGATCAGGTAGCCGCGGCCGACCTTCTGGCACAGGCCGTTGTCGGTGATGCGCAGGGCGTTGCGGCGAACGCTCTCGAACGGCAGGCCCAGGGACCGGGCGATGGCCGAGGCCGAGACGGACTTGCCGTCGCCGGCGGCCAGGCTGCCGTCGAGGATGGCGAACAGCATGACGACGCTGAACGGGTCGCCGACCATCGGCATCAGGGCCTCGATCAGGCGCAGGAAGTGATCGACCCAAAGCCGCATCATCTGGCGCACCGGCGGCGGCTGGTCCGGCGTCGCGGCGGGGACGGCCGACAGGCATTCGGCGCGGCGCAGGTTGGCATAGAGCTGGGTGAAGGTGTTCCAGGTCTCCATCGCCATCTCCACCGCGTGCGGCGAGTAGGTGAAGGCCTGGGGCAGGATGACGCCGTCGTCGCTCATCGCCAGGATGCCGGCCTCGGCCAGGGCGACCACGCGGCGGCGCGCGGTCTCCTGCGGCACGCCCAGCGAGGTGGCGATGGCGCGGACGCGGGCGGGCCGCCGCATGTCGTCGGGCGGCGAAGCCTCGAGGCCCGCATAGGTCTTCTGGAACTCCGGGTCGCGGGCCAGGGGCGCGAGATTGGCCTGGGCGATGGCCAGCATCAGCAGGGTGTCGAGCGCCGAGCGGTGCCCCTGCTTGCGAAAGCCGTTCGGGATCAACTGAGCCGAGAACGCCAGGCACAGGCCTTCGCAAGTCCTGTCCAACGTCGCGGTCGATGCAGTCATGATATCGAAACCCTGGGAAGGGCTCCGGGACCTGCCCCTATGCTTGGTCCTTTCGCCCGCCCTTAATCTGCGCCCTTGGCTGGTCTAGTGCGCGGCGCGGGCGGGCGCAATTCACATCCTGACCGGTATGGTTTTGCGGGCGGACGTCAGGCGAACGGCGGGCTCAACCGGAAGAAGCGGGCGTCGCCCAAGAGGTCGTAGACCCGCCGGACGCGGAAGATCTCGGGGCGGGCGCGGGCGAGGTCCAGCTCGGCGGGCGTCAGGCCGAAGGGCGCGACGTCGGCGCCCAGGGTCGTCTTGACCGCCAGCAGGCGCGGCGCGGCCTCGAGGTCGAAGCTGATGACGTCGCAGCCTTTGGGGTCGCCGGCGCGGGCCAGGCGGACCTGGCCGGCGAGGTCCGGGCGGCCGTGGTCGGTCAGGCGGCGGGCCTCGTGGGCGACGATGCTGGCCGCGCCCAGGCCGGGCAGGAAGCGATCCTCGGCCGCTCGCGTCGCCAGGTCGAAGCGCTGGATGATCCGGGCCAGGGTCTCGTCCGGCGGCAGGGGCTGGGGCGGCGCGGCCTCGATCAGCGGGACGGCCGGCGGGGCGGCGAACAGGGCGTCGGGCCGGACGGCGGCGGCCAGCAGGGCGGGCTTGGCCGCCAGGGCGTCCTCGACGGCGGTCAGCAGCGGGACGTCATAGGTCCAGCGCGGCGGCGGGTCCTTCAGCACCGGCAGGCCGATCAGCGACAGGACGGCCGTGATCTCGCCCTGCTTGGCCATGACCGGCATGCCGGACTTGCCGGTGACGAAGCGGACGGTGCGGTCGTGGGTGGCGCGGTCGACGGGCTTGCCGGCCAGGGTCTTCTCCAGCTGGGCCAGGTAGTCGCCGACCACGACGGCGAGCTCCGCGCCCGTCCACTCGCGCCCGATGGCCTCCCGTTCCGCCGAATCCCCCGTCATCGGACGATCCTGCGCCAGCGGCGGCGCGCGCGCCAGAAGCTTGAGCGGCTAGCCGCCGGCGGGCGAGGCCCGAGGCGCCTCCTGCACCGGCGTCTGGTCGGCTCGCAGTCCCGCCAGCTCCATGGCCCGGCGCAGGGTGGTGACGGGGTCGGCGTTCTCGACCTTGAAGGTCAGGCTGGCGGTCTGCGCCGGGTTCTCGCCGAGATTGGAAAAGCCCCCGGGCCGCTGGGCGTTGAAGGTCACACCATAGGTGCGGCCGGCCAGCACCCGGCAGATCAGGACGAAGGTCTTCTGGTCCGACAACAGCCGCGGGGTCTTCACGCAGTCCAGCGGCTCGGCGCCGGGCGCGGGCGCGTAGTTCCAGGCGGTCGGCGACATCTGCTGGTCGAAGGCGGCCTTCAGGATCAGGATCCCCGGCTCCACCGTCTGGTCCTGGGCCGGATAGGTCGAGACCAGCTTGGGCGGCAGGGTCGGCGGCAGGATCAGCACCGGCGAGACGGCGTTGGGCGCCTCGGCCGCCGGCTTCGGCGTCTGGGCATGCGCGCTGGTCGCGGCCAGGACGGCGCAGAGGACGGCGGCGGGAACCAGACGGCGAGGCGGCATCTTTCCAGAGTGGCCGGCAAGCGCGGCCTTCTCAAGGCGCCAAACGAGGCCTACATCGCGTTCATGACCGACAAGACCGACGCTCCCGCGCCCGAGGGCGAAACGCCGATGCAGCGCGCCCTGCGCCTGAAGAAGGCCGCCCAGGGCCGCCATGGCCACGGCCCCAAGGCCTCCAGCGGCAAGGTGGAGCGCGCCAGCGCCGCCGCCCCGACCGGCAAGTCCAAGCCCTGGATGACCCGGTGACGATCCCCAAGGTCCTCGGCCGGACCTCGTCCATCAACGTCCGCAAGGTCCTCTGGACCCTGGACGAGCTGGACCTGGCCTATGAGCGCGAGGACTGGGGCGCGGGCTTCGCCTCGACCAAGGACCCGACCTTCCTGGCGCTGAACCCCAACGCCCTCGTGCCCGTGCTGATCGACGAGCATGGGGCGCTGTGGGAGAGCAACGCCATCTGCCGCTATCTGGCGACGGGAACGCCGTTGCTGCCGCAGGACCGGCGCCCGCGGGCGATCGTCGAGCAGTGGATGGACTGGCAGGCGACCGAGCTCAACACCGCCTGGCGCTACGCCTTCGCGGGGCTGGTGCGCAAGACGCCGGGCTTCGACGATCCCAAGCAGATCGCCGCCAGCGTCGAGGCCTGGAACACAACCATGGGCCTGCTGGACGCGCGGCTGGTCGACACCGGGGCCTATGTCGCCGGCGACGACTTCACCCTGGCCGATATCGTGCTGGGCCTCTCGCTGCACCGCTGGCTGCGCAGCCCGATCGAGCGCGCCGAGTGGCCCGCCCTCACCGCCTATTACGCGCGACTGAAGCAGCGGCCGGCGTTCGCGGCGTGGAGCCTTCCGCAGGTTCCGTGACGGGTTCCGCGCCGTCCTGCGGCAGGCTGGCGATCGGCGTTCCGGGCAGCATCGCCTCGCCTGTCCACTCCCAGTGCCAAGGCTCGTAGACGTAGTTGACGAAGCCGAAGCGCCCGGCGTTCGACACCATCCAGCGATAGAGCGGCGAGCGCGCCATCGCCAAGCGGTTAGCGTCGACCGAGGAGTCCGGTCCAAAGCCCGGCGCGGCGTCGATGAACAGGTCGACCGCCAAGCCGGTGCGATGGGCCGAACAGATCGTCCGCACCCGACCCTGGCAGTTCTGATCGCGGGCGCAGCGCTGGGCGTCGGCGTCCGGCGCGCGAAATCCGGAATAGATCTTCAGAGCCTCGGGCCGCCCCAGCACGCCCGCCGCGCGCGCCTC
The DNA here is from genome assembly GCF_937900395.1 of uncultured Caulobacter sp. Taxonomy (GTDB): domain Bacteria; phylum Pseudomonadota; class Alphaproteobacteria; order Caulobacterales; family Caulobacteraceae; genus Caulobacter. Next base: position 31,753 of record NZ_CALCDX010000195.1, on the reverse strand, counting down.
GGCCGCCATCCGGCGATAGGCCTCCAGCGCGGCGGGCCGCAACTGAATGGTCTTGCCGCCATAGCTTTCGTCGGGACGCGCGGTCGCCAGGCTGGCCTCCGTCGGCGCCCCTGGGCACACGCCGTCGCGGTTCACGCGAACGAACGGCCGCGCCAGGTGCCAGCGCGGCAGCATGACCGCGAAGGTCGCCGCGTCCATCATCCCCGTTCTCGCCAGCTTGTTCTGCGCCTGCCACCGCGCCAGGGCGGCGGCGAAACCATCGGAGCCCGGGGCGCAGCTCGTGCCGATCTCCGCGGCGATGCGCGGCGCGTAGATTTCCCACCCCGTCTCGGGCTTGCCGAACGGCGACCAGGCCAGGGCGGACAGCGAAGCGGCGTTCGCCGCCGCGGCGCCGGGCGGCCCCGGCTCGCTCCCCACGCAGAGCGCCGGCGCGGCCACCAGTGGCGGAGGAATTTCGGCGGAGACACCAACCTGGGATCCGGGCGAGCGCGCATCCTGTCGCGCCGGCGCGCCCGGCGGCCAGATCACCCACAGCCAGAACGCCCCGACGGCCAACGCCAGCACGCCCAGCCCCCACAGCAAACCACGCAGCGCCCTCAAATCCGGCCTCACAAGCGGTGGAACTTCGCCATGGCTCAAGCCTTCAAGCGGTGAAGTCGTTCCCGCCTGGAGTTTTCATGACCGGTCTGGTTTCCCGTTTCGCCCTCGTCGCCGTCCTCGCCCTCAGCGCCTGCGACGACAAACCACCGGCCAAGCCCGCGCCCGCCAACACCGTGCAGAAGGCGCCCGTTCCGACCATCGCGGCGCCGCCCGCCTCGGCGGCTGCCTCGCCGATGGCGCAGGCGATCAACGCCGCCGCCTTCGATCCCGCCGCCACCGATCCGCAGGCGCGGCGCGACGTCCTGATCCGAGTCCAGACCCTGCTCGACCGCGCCCATTTTTCGCCCGGCGTGATCGACGGCCGCGACGGCGGCAACCTGAAGCTGGCGATCCAGGCCTTCCAGAAGGCCCATGGCCTGACGGTCGACGGAGAGGTCAGTCAAGCGCTGCTGGACGCCCTGGTCGCGGCCGACAACGGCCCCGTGCTGGTCAACTACACGATCACCCAGACCGACGTCGCCGGCCCGTTCACGCCCCAGCTTCCCAAGGAGGACTACGAGGCGATGGCTCAGCAGCCGGCCATGAACTATCACGACGTCGTCGAGATGCTGGCCGAGCGCTTCCACATGGACGAAGCCCTGCTGCGCGAACTCAACCCCGCCGCCAATTTCAGCCAGGCCGGCGCCGCGATCGTCGTCACCGCGGCGGGAGCCGACACCCTTCCAGCCAAGGTCGCCCGGATCGAGATCGACAAGACCCTGGGCCAGGTGCGCGCGTTCGACGAGGCTGGCGCGCAACTGGCGGTCTATCCGGCCACGGTGGGCAGCACCGAACGTCCCGCTCCGTCCGGGGAATGGGCCGTGCGGACCCTGGCGCCGCGCCCGACCTACACCTATGACCCGACACGGCTCACCTTCGGCAAGCCCAAAGCCAAGCTGACCATCCAGGCGGGGCCGAACAATCCGGTCGGCTCGACCTGGATCGACCTGACCAAGGACACCTACGGCATCCATGGCACGCCGGATCCCAAGCTGGTCAACAAGCGCGCCTCTCACGGCTGCGTGCGCCTGACCAACTGGGACGCGGCCGAGCTGGGGTCTGCAGTGACGAAGGGCGCGAAGGTGACCTTCATGGGCGTGGAGGCCCGCGCCAGCTAAATGGCCGCAAGCTGAGCCGTTCAGGCTGCGTTCAGTCGGCGACCCGTCATAGTGTGTTCAAGACACGCGCTCGAACGGGGAACACCGAATGTCCAAGACGCTTAGCCTGACGGCCCTCTCCGCCGCCGCCCTGCTCGCCGGCTGGGCCGGCGCCGCCAGCGCCCAGGCGCCGGGCTGGGACGGGCGCTACGACGAGCCGCCGCGCGGCTCCTACACCCGCTCGTGCCGCGAGATCACCGCCTTCGACGGCCGCGTGTGGGCGCGTTGCCAGAACGGCCGCGGCGGCTGGGAATGGAGCAGCGCCCGGGCGCGTGACTGCGGTGGCCAGGGCTTGGAGAACCGCGACGGACGCCTGCAGTGCGCGGGCTTCGTGGGTCCTGGCCCCGGCCCCTTCCCCGGCCCTGGCCGTCCGCCGGGCGGCGGCTGGCGCGCCGACGCGGTTCTGTTCGAACACGCCGGCTACGACGGCCGCGTCTACGAGGTGCGCGGCGACATGCCTGACCTTGATCAGGCCGACTTCAACGACAAGACCTCGTCGATCAAGATCCTGCGCGGAGCGTGGGAGGTCTGCGAAGACGCCTACTACCGGGGCCGCTGCACCGTGATCGACCGCGACCAGGGCGTCCTGCCGCGTGACTGGAACGACCGGATCAGCTCGATCCGCCGCGTCCGATAAGGGCCGACCACGACCATGGGTCGCGCCCTCTTGATGGCCGGCGCGGCCCACGGTTAAGGTCCCGCGCCCTCGAGAACAGTGGAGTTAAACCATGCGTAAGATCGTTGTCCTGGCCGCCGCCGCGGCCGCCCTGCTGGTCTCGGCCTGCAACACGATCGAAGGCGCCGGGCGCGACATTTCCGCCGCCGGCCGGGCTGTCAGCAACACCGCGAAGGACGCCAAGAACTGATTGAACCGGCCTCGCGACGCCCAGGCTGCAAGCTTTGCCTCGCGAGGCCGGATCGCGGAATCTTCATGATGCGGAATACAACAGCCGAAATCATCGGCGAAAAATAAACGACGCGAATATTCTTCCCGTAAACCTCGTTCCAAAATTCCGCCTATCCGCGTTCTACGACCCCGGCCTTTTCCGACGCATCCGCCGCGAATATGTGCGGAATACTTCGTCAAGGCCGGGACATATCGTCGCCGTGCGACCCCGCGTCGCCCTTTTCTTGCCAGGCCAGGAAGCGCATATGGACGCCATGTCCGAGACCACCACCGCTCCTTCGCTGCTCACCGGCCTCAAGCGCGGCCTCCTCCATCGTTGCCCGAACTGCGGCGATGGACGCCTCTACATGCGCTATCTGAAGGTCGACCCCGAGTGCGAGGCGTGCGGGCACGAACTGGGCGGCTACCCGGCCGACGACGGCCCCGCCTATTTCACGATCCTGCTGATCGGCCACCTGTTCGTGGCCCCGCTGCTGTTCTTCCCCTGGATCTGGACGGCGCCGCCGATGCTGGTCGCGCCGCTGACCCTGATCCCGCTGGCGGTCCTCACCCTTCTGCTCCTCCCGCGCATCAAGGGCGGCGTCATCGGCGCCCTTTGGGCGATCCGCCTGCGCAAGGCCGAAGACACGCCGAGCTAGGCTCTCCGGAACCGACCTGGGCCGTCGGGTATTCCCAAGACGTGATCCCAGCGTCGCCGTGGTGGCGGACGCGGGAGCGGAGGGAAACCACGGACCATGCTCGGCACGATCCTCATCATCATCCTGATCCTGGCCCTGATCGGCGCGCTGCCCACCTGGGGCCACAGCCGCTCTTGGGGCTACTATCCCTCCGGCGGCCTCGGCCTGATCCTGGTGATCATCATCATCCTGGTCTTGATGGGCCGGATCTAGCGACCTTGCTCTAGATCGGCGTTCGCCTAATCTCCCCCTCAAGCAAGAGGGGGAGATGACCATGACGGCGAACGCCGACGCGCCCGCGGCGCGACTTTCGCCGACGGCCCGCGCCCGGGCCATTCTCGGCGGATCGGCCGGCAACCTCGTCGAATGGTACGACTGGTTCGCCTACGCCGCCTTCACCCTCTATTTCGCGCCCGCGTTCTTTCCGAAGGGCGACCAGACCGTTCAGCTGCTGCAGGCGGCGGCGGTCTTTTTTCTGGGTTTCGTGGCGCGCCCGATCGGCGCCTGGCTGATGGGCCTCTACGCGGACCACTCCGGGCGGCGCGCCGCGCTGTCGGCCTCGGTGGCTCTGATGTGCGCCGGGGCGCTGATCATCGCCGTCACGCCGGGCTACGCGCGGATCGGCCTATGGGCGCCCGCCATCCTGCTGTTCGCGCGGGTGCTGCAAGGCCTGTCGGTCGGCGGCGAGTACGGCGCCAGCGCCACCTATATGAGCGAGATGGCCGGCAAGGCGCGGCGCGGCTTCTGGTCCAGCTTCCACTATGTGACCCTGATCGCCGGCCAGCTGCTGGCCCTGGGCGTCCTGATCGTGCTGCAGCGACTGTTGCCGGAGGATGCGCTGAAGGCCTGGGGCTGGCGGGTTCCGTTCGTGATCGGCGCCCTGTTGGCCGTCGTCGTCTTCTGGATCCGGCGCGGCCTGGACGAGAGCATCTCGTTCAAGCAGGCCGGCCCACGCGAGAATCTGTCGCGCCGCCAGGTGACCATCGCCGCCGCGCTGCTGGCCCTGACCGTGATCGCCGGCGTGATCGGCGTGACGACCGGTCCGCTGGCGCGCCCCGGCCAGATCCTGGGCGCTGCGTTCCTGGTGCTGTTCTTCGTGTCGCTGATCGTGCCGCTGGTGCGCCTTCACCCGCGCGAAAGCCTGCTGATCATGGGGCTGACGGCGGGCGGGTCGCTGACCTTCTACGTCTACACGACCTACATGCAGAAGTTCCTGGTCAACACGGCGGGCTTCTCGAAAGGGCAGGCGTCCGAGATCAGCGCCATCAGCCTCGTCGGCTTCCTGCTGGCCCAGCCCCTCGCCGGATGGCTGTCGGACAAGGTGGGACGCAAGCCGATGCTGATCGCGGCCTTCGGCGGCGGCGCCCTGTCCATCTGGCCGATCATGACCGGGATCTCCCAAGCGACCACGGTGACGGGCGCCCTGGCCCTGATCCTGGCCGGCGTGGCGATCCAGTCCTGCTACACCTCGATCAGCGCGGTGGTGAAAGCCGAGCTCTTTCCCGCCCACGTGCGGGCGCTGGGCGTCGCCCTGCCCTACGCCCTGGCCAATGTGCTGTTCGGCGGCACGGCCGAGATGGTCGCTCTGGCGTTCAAGCACGAGGGTATGGAAAGCACGTTCTACGTCTATGTCGCGGGGGTCATGACCCTGGGCCTGATCTGTTCGATCATCCTCAAGGACACCGGCCGGCACAGCCTTATCCACGAAGATTGATAACGGTAACGCCGACCCCCGTTTTCCGACTCTCCGCGCCCGTCTAGATTGCCGCCATGCCGTTGCTCGACATCTTCGTCCTCACCGTCTTCACGCTCTGCTGGCTGCTGTACGAGCCCATGCTGCGCCGCCTGGGCGAGGCCGGCGGCGTGATCAACACCGACATGACGGTGATCCGCCGCCGGTGGATGCAGGAGATGGCCGTGCGCGAGGTCGCGCTGCTGGACGGCCAGTTGCTGGGTCATGCGATCAACTCAGCCAGCTTCTTCGCCTCGTCGAACCTGATCCTGATCGCCGCGGCGGCCGGGGTGCTGTTCGGCGGCGACAGCGCCTGGAAGAGCGTCGAGGGCCTGGCGGTGCTGGCCAAGACCACGCCGATGATGTTCCAGATCAAGCTGGGCTTGGTGCTGATCGCCCTGGCCCGCGGCCTCCTGGACTTCATCTGGTCGATCCGCCAGATGAACTACTGCCTGGCCGCGATCGGCGCCGCGCCGATGTGGGCGCCGCCCAAGGTGCTGGAGGAGTACGCCGAGGCCGCCGGGGGCATTCTCAATCCCGCCCTGTCGGCCTTCAACGCCGGCGTCCGCGCCTACTATTTCGCCCTGGCCGCGGCGTGCTGGCTGCTCGGCCCCCTGCCCTTCATGACCGCGACCCTGGGCGCCATGACGCTGCTGCTCTGGCGCCAGCGCCGCAGCCGCGCCTCGATCGCGGTTCACAAGGTTCGCGAGATCCTGGAGCGCCAGCCGGTCGTGCACGGCCCCCATCTCGACAAGCTGAAGAAGCGGCCGCCGCCCAAGGACCGCGCTTAGAGCCCCTTAGCTTCGGACGGAGTCGTCGAAGGCGTTCAAAGGGGGTCTCAAGGTTTGACGATCGAGCCTGTTCGCCGCTCTAACTCGGCCTTGGGAACACCCCGCTCGACGAGGCGTTCGACACCCGAACAGGACGCCACATACAACAAGCCCCGCCGGCGACTCGGTCTCCGGCGGGGCTGATGGGAAGTCTTGTGGGTAGACACCCTCTTCATATCTTAACTGGTGTCGCTTCGCAACCACTCAGCGGCGAGATTCCGACATTTTAGCCTGATTTCGCGTTGCAACTTCCGCTATCGCGCCGGCGACGTCTGATTCTTGCCGTCGCCGTCAAAATATCGAACTCGCCACAAGCGCTACCAGGCAAGAGCCATTAAGATCATCGCCCCGTTGTGATCTCGCGAATGTATCAACGAGCGAATTTTTATCTCCAATATTCTAATTCTCACCGCTACACCCGACAAAACACAGTGATTTTCGGGAAGAACTGCACTTCCGCCCTGCGCCGCTCAGCGCAGGACATCACGAGGCGCGAACACCACTAGAAATTAACGCGCCGCAACCGCCGCGCCTCGACCGCCAGCGCCCCATGGGATGGCGACGCTCTCGTCAGACGCGTAGCGCGACGGCCGATCATCAGACGCCGAGGGCGCTCAAGACCGGCAGCGTTCCTTGCCCCCACTCCCGCGCCTGCCGCTTGAGCTCGTTGAGATTGTCGTCGCCCTGGAGCGTCGCCCCGTCCCGGACCAAGGCCTGCCCTTGCGCCTGTAGAACCGACCAGGCGAACTGAGCCCAGTCGTCCGGACCCTTGCCGCCGTTCTGCTTGCTCAGCCAGAACATCTGCTGGAAGCGGTTGACGCCGACGCCGCCGCCGATCACCGGCGACGCCAGATGACCGATGTCCGCAGTCGAAAGCGCGCGACGCGCGATGATCTTGTTGAGCGCCAGCGTGCGGGTCTTGGCCTTGCTGAGGTCCTGACCGGGCGCGACCTGCTGGACCACGCCAAGGCCCAGAAGAATGGTCAAGGCCGACATCAGCTGCGCGAAAAGGATGTTCTTACCGGCGACACCAGCTTCCAGCTCGGCGATCGTATGAGGCTTGTAGTCCAGCAAGAGCTCATAGATCGGCTGGTAGATCGTCTCGATCAGCTGAGCCTCCGTCAGAACGCCCCGCACCTTGGAGGGAAGGCTCTCCTTGGCGAAGGCGAGGATGACCTTCTCCTCGCGAAGAGCGGCGACTTGCTCCTGCCCCGTCAAGTCGCGAACGCCGCGGATCCAATAGTCGCGACGGAATTGCTGGTTCACGCAGTAGTCACGGATCGTTTCGCGCAGCGAGACATCGGGAATGGCCTTCATGAACTCCGCCTGCTGCGGCGTCACGTTCAGCTCGCTCAAGGCGTCGAGCGTATGGGCGGAGCTGGCGAACCCAACCTTCGCGTCGCTCAGCCAGCGCTCCATGTCGGCGAAGTACATGGGGTGCCAGTCGCGGTTCATGTACTCGTGGGCCAGATACTTGCGATCCTGTCCGCGCACCTGCTTGAGCCGCTCCACGGCGCCGGGATTGGCCTTGGCGTAGAGCGGGGCCAGCCCCAGGAACTGGTCGATGAAGCCTAGGGCCGCGTCGGTCTGACCGATAATGCCCTGGCCCGGCGCGCCCATCACGTCGGCATGACGCTTCATCAGGTGCCGGATGGGCGCGGACGCCGACCAGCCTGGAAGGGTGTTGTACGAGATGTAGAGCACCCCGCCCGGGCGCAGCTTCCGCCGGATGAAATCGACCAGCACGCCGCGATTGTCGTCCGAGATCCAGGTCCAGATCCCATGCAGGCCGATGAAGTCGAAATCGGGCAGGTCGCTGCGATGGCAGAACTCGGCGAAGGCCTCGTCGTAGAGCTTGGCGTCCGCGCCAGACAGACGGACCATTTCGGATGCGAAGGCCGCCTGCGACGGGTTGAAGTCCGTGCCGTACCAATCCACGCCCGGCTGGGCGGCGGCGTGGATGGAAACCGAGAGGCCTTGGCCGAAGCCCAGCTCGCAGGCGTTCTCAATGCGCGGCGCGTGACGGCCGGCCAGCAGAAGCGGCAAACGGCAGCGAAGCGGGTTCAGCTCGGCGTAGTAGCCATAGGTGTAATTGACGTCGGTGACGTACCCTGCGGTCCATTCGGTCGACACGCGCTCTCCCTATCTGTCCAGCCTCCCCTTCGGTGATAGCGACACGAATGGTTGTGACTGACAAGTTCGCGCATGTCAGTTGCACGCTTTTTGGCGTGGCCCCGGCGCAAGGCAAATCGCTATAGCTGCTTATCCTTCCGCGAAACCGCCCCGGCCAAGATCTGATGACCTCACCGCTCCTGTCTCTTTGGCGGACCCTCCCCACGCCGATCCGCCGGGCCGCCCATCTGGCGAAGGCCGCGCCGGGGGCGATGTTGTCGGACGCGCGGCGGCGGCTCGATGAGTTCGCCAAGGCCCAAGCCCTTCGCGCGGCCGAGGCCAGAACCCTGCGCCGCACGCGTCGCCGTAACCGCCGCCCTAGCCTTCCGGTCACCGTCGTGGGCTTCCACGGCGCCGTCCACGGCCTGGGAGAGGGCGCTCGAATACTGGCGCGAGGCTTCGCCGACGCCGGCCTTCCCGTCCGCGCCGTGGACCTGTCGACATTCGCCGGCATGCCCGTCGACTTCGAAGCCGCCTATCCGCCGCCGGGCGCGAAAGAACGCGGGGTCGTGATCTCGCACATCAACCCGCCCGAGCTCCTGCGCTGGGCGCGCGAGACGGAAGGCCTGCTTCTCGGGGGACGGCGGCACATCGGCTACTGGGCGTGGGAGCTCGAGGACGCCCCCGCCGCCTGGGCGCCCGCCTTCGACCTCGTGGACGAGGTCTGGACCCCCTCGGCCTTCGCGGCCGATGCGCTGCGCAAGATCGCGCCGCCGAGGGTCAAGGTCACGCCCCTGCCCTATCCGCTCTATCTCAATCCCCGGCCTGTCGCCGATCGCGCCCGCTTTGATCTTCCGGCCGACACCGTGGTCGTGCTGATGGCTTTTGACCTGCGCTCGACCGCCCAGCGCAAGAACCCGTACGCGGCGCTGCGTGCGTTCCAGGCGGCCAGGCGTCAAACCTCTCGCGCTGCGCTGCTCGTCTGCAAGGTGGTCGGGGCGGACCTCTATCCGGAAACCTACGCGGCCCTCGCCGCCGACGTCGCCGCAGACCCGAGCATCCGGCTCATGCGCGAAAGCTTGTCGGCCGAGGACATGGCCCTGCTGACGGCCAGCAGCGACATCATCCTGTCCCTGCACCGCTCCGAAGGCTACGGCCTGCTGCTGGCCGAGGCGATCTGGCTGGGCAAACCCACCCTCGCGACGGGCTGGTCCTCGAACGTCGAGTTCATGGATCCCGCCTCAAGCCAGTTGGTCGATTACGCCCTGATCCCGGTGGAAGGCGACGGGGCGATCTATCAGACCGGACGCTGGGCGGCGGCCGACGAGGACGATGCGGCCCGCAAGCTGGCGCGGATGATCGACGACGAAGCATGGCGCGCGCAACTGGCCGCCGCTGCGTCCCGCAACGGCCATGTGTCGTTCGATCGCGCGGCTTGGCTGGACGCCCTTCGCCGCCTGCTTCCCGTGCGCTAGACCACGTCGCGCTGGGTCACTTCGGCGCGGTGGTCACCGGCGCGTCGCTGTCGCTCAGCGCCGGCAGGTCATTGATCGACGGCGGCGGCGCGACCTTGTCCGCGGCGACCGGCTTAGCCGGCAATTCGGAAGACGGCGGCCGGAGCGGCGTCGTGTCGCCGGCCTTGGGCTTCTTCGGCTCCAGCGGCAGCGCGATCTTGTCCAGGGTCTGGACGATCAGGTCGGTCGGCAGCACGCCCTTGTAGCGGACCTTCTTGAAATGGCGGGTCGGGTCGTAGGGCGCGACGCCCGGCGCCAGATTGCCAACCTCCAGCGTGCCGACCTGCGCCAGCAGCTGAACGCGGCCGACATACTCGTTGGCCCGGCCACGAACGAAACCGATCTGGGCGTTCTGGAGTTCGGCCTGGGCGTTCAGAACCTCGATGGTGCTGCGCAGAGCGAAGCGCTCTTCCTCCCGCACGCCGTAGAAGGCGACCGTGTTCGCCTTCATTTCCTCTTCCTGGCTGACCAGCGACTTCCGCGCGGCCACCAACTGGTCCCAGTATTGCGAGACGCTCAGCACCATGTTGCGGCGCGCGTCGTCGATCAGCAGCTTGTCGCGGTTGTTCTCCTCGATCGACTGGCGGACCTGGGAATTCAACTGGCCCGCCGAGAACAGGGGCTGGGTCAGGGTGATGCCGGCGTTGATCGTGTCGGTGCGGTTCTGGTGCTTAGCGCTGTAAGGCTGGTAAGGACCGTTGCGGTAGTCGGCGCGCGCTGAAACAGAGAATAGACGCTGAGCGCGCGCTTCGGCGACGCCTAGGCGGGAGGCCTTCTCGGTGAAGAGGGCCGCATTCAGGCTCGGGTTGGACTCTTCGGCTTGATTGAAAGCCTCGTCCAGCGTGGCGGGCAGGCCGTCGATGTCGGGCTCGGGCTCAAGGTTGTCTGGCAGATGGCCGACCAGCGACGCGTAGTTGGCGATGGTCACATTGAGCTGCGCCTGCGCGTTGGCCAACTGCGTCTGGGCCGAGGCCAGGCGCGCCTTGGCCTGCTGCACGTCGGTCAGGGTGACCTGACGAACGCTGTAACGGTCCTCGGTGTCCTGCAGCTGCTTGCGAAGGAAGGCCTCGCCGCCCTGGGCGATCCGAAGCACCTCGCGATCGCGACGCACCGATACGTAGGCGTTGGTCACACGGACCAGAAGATCCATCTCGATGCGACGAAGGTTCTCACGCGCGGCGTGGATTTGGGCTTCGACGCCCTTAAGACGAGCCGCGTAACGGCCGTTCGTGTAGAGCGCCTGACTGATCGAGAGATCGCTGGAAGGACCAATAGCGTCCTCATAGGGCGTGCTGGTCTGCCCGAACTGCGTCCGCGTCTGAGGCCCTTTGGCATAGCCATAGCCTTCCGAAAACTGAGCGCTCGCCTGCAGTCCGTATGCCGCGCGGGCCTGGGTGTAGTTCTCGTCCAGGGCGCGCATCGCGGCGCGCTGAGCCTGGATGTTGGGATTGCTCTGGTAAGCGGCGGTGATTGCGTCAGCCAGGGTTTCGGCGTGAGCGCGTTCGGCGCCGCCGGCCACGACCATGGCGACGGCCACGGCGATCACCGACGTTCGAACGGACAGGACTTTCGACAGCACTCGCATTTTCCAGACTTTCACGGCCCCCGCCGGAATGCGGCGGTTCAAGCCAATATTTGTGGCTTAATCAAGAAGACGACGCACTGTCGCCTCCCATGTGACATTCTTGTTGCGCCAGAGATCGCGCGCGGTCTCGCCGCGCGAGATGGCGCGTCCCCTGTCGGATGTTAGGCGATCCAGCGCCTCGGCCAAGGCCGCTGGCGTGGGATCAGCGACCGCGCCAGTGTCCTCGCTGACGATCTCCAGCAAGCCGCCGGAGTCCGTCACCGTCAGGACCGGCTTGCCCGCCGCGAAGGCCTCCATGGTCACATAGCCCACGCTGTCCTCATCGAACGGCAGATAGGCGCAGGCCAGGGCGTCGTTGGCCCAGCGGGCGATGTCCTCGCGCGGATGGAAGCCAAAGCGCAGATCGACCCGGTCCTTCAGGCCCAGATCCTCGACCAGACGGCGCAGACGGTCGGCATAGGCCTCGTTCTCCGGAGGACCAGCGATGATCAGGCTCGGCCCGTTCGGCAGCAGCGCCAGGGCCTCGATCAGCAGGTGCTGGCGCTTGCCCGCCGCCACCCGGCCGCCGGCGAAAACGTAGTCGCCATAGTCGCCGCCCGTGAACAGCTCGCCGTCGTTCAGCGGCGGATAGAGCACCTCGGAGGCGACGCCGTTGAATTTCATCAGCCGGTTCTGGGTGACCGGAGAGTTGCAGTAGATCCTGCGGCAATCGGCGAAGCAGGTGTTGTCCGCCGCGCGGATCGCCGCCTTCACCGATCGGCCCGTCTCGTCGAAATCCAGGTGGCTTTGGCCGGCTTCCGAGAGGTCATAGGCCTGGCGGAACTGGTGCAGCAGCCACAGCACCTTGTCATGGTGCGGGATCAGATAGGCGGGGAACTTCAGGCCGATGACGCGATCGACGTTGGGCAGGCGCAGCCCCCGGGCGATCAGCATCTCCTCGATCAGCCGCTCGGCGGGCTCCCAGGTGAACGGAACGCGCACCAGTTCGGACTGGACGCCGGGCGTGGCGTTCAGGCGGCGAACCAGATGGTCGGCCAGCTCCTCGGCGCCGCCGCGCTGGAACGGCGCGGCGTTGTTGACGACCAGAACCTTCATGCCGGCTTTCTCATGAGGTTAGGCGCTCCACGACCGTGCCCCAGTCGATCTTCATCTCGGTCAGGCGGTCCAGAGACGCCTGCCCCATCGTCGCGACGGCCTGACGGTCGGCGTGCAGGCGATCGAACTGCTGGGCCAGATCGCGCGGGTCCGGCTCGCTGATCAGGCCGTTGCGGCCGTGTTCGACCAGCTCCAGCACCCCGCCCGAGTCCGTGGTCGTGATGATCGCCTTGCGGGCGTGCGCGCCCTCCAGCGAGGGATAGCCGTAGCTATCCTCGTCCTTGGGCAGATAGGCGACGGCCAGGGCCGTCTTCAGCATGTCAGCCTTCTCGTCCTCGCTGATCCAGCGATCCTCAAGGATGACGCGATCCTGGAGCCCCAGGTCGCGGGTCATCTTGATCAGCTGCCGGCCGTATTCGGGGCTCGACGCCGTGCCCGCCAAGCGCAGTTTCACCGGCGTCTTCACGTATTGCATGGCCTCGATCATCAGGGCTTGGCGCTTGTGCGGCTCCAGGCGCGAGATCGCGACGATCTCGTCGCCGTAGCCCTCGTGCGTGAAGCGCTCGGGCTGATAGATCGGCGGATAGAGCGGCGTGGCGTCGAGACCATTGAACGCCTTCAAGCGGTCGGCCACGACCTGCGAGTTGGTGAACACCGCCCGGCTCTCGGCGATCGCGCGGGTGTCGAGGGCCCGCAGGTTGTCGCGGATGGCGCGATGCTCCGCATCGTCCGGCATGCCGCGATAGGGGGTGTCCCAAAGGTCGTAGAAGGTGCGGATATGGTGGATGAACCACAGCACCTTGTTCGGATGATCCACCACATAGGCCGGCGGCCGGAAGCAAATCACCCGATCGCACCACTGCGTCAGGTCCATCAGCCGCCAGGCGGCGATCTGGTGAAGGATCTCGTTCGGGTCGTCGGTGAACGGCAGGTAGAAGCGCTCGACCTGATGCCCCGCCTCGACGAGCTTTTCCTCCAGCCACTCGACGATGAAGCGCGCGCCGCCGTTGATGAACGGCACGATCGAGGACAAGAGGACAATGCGCATCGGCTAGACCAGCACCTGGTCGAGGGCCGCGACCACGCGATCGATGTCGGCTTCGGTGAGGCCGGCATGCGTGGGCAAATTCAGGCCGTCGGCGCCGCAGGCCTCGGCCTGCTTCAGATCATCCGTGGCCAGATGCGCGTAAGGCGGCATCACGTGCATCGGATAGAACACCGGACGGCTCTCGATCCCCAGGGCGTCGAGATCCTTGATCACCTGATCACGCGAGGTCGATAGCCCCTCGCCCAGGCGCACGGTGTACATCCAGAACACGTGGCGGCCCGTCGGCGCGACATAGGGCTTGATAACCCGGTTGCCGAGCCGCGAGAGCTTTTCGTCGTACCAGGCCACCACGCGTTGGCGGGCCGCGAGGTGCTCGTCGACGCGCTCCAGCTGGGCCAGGCCGATCGCGGCCTCGATATTGGTCATGCGGTAGTTGAAGCCGACGACCGGGAACCAGTAGCGGCGCGAAAGGTCCATGCCCTGCCCGCGCAGCAGCCGCATCCGGGCGGCCAGCTCATCGTCGTTCGTGGTGATCATCCCGCCCTCGCCAGTGGTGATGATCTTGTTGCCGAAGAAGCTGAACGTCGCGCAGTCGCCCAGCGAGCCGGACATCTTGCCGTGGTAGGTCCCGCCGACGGCTTCGGCGGCGTCCTCGACAACCTTCAGGCCGTGCTTTCGGGCGACCTCCAGGATCGGCTCCATGTCGCAGATCTGGCCGTACAGGTGTACGGGCATGATCGCCTTGGTGCGGGGCGTGACCAGGGCTTCCAGCTTGGCCGGGTCCAGGTTGAAGGTGCGCGGATCGTTGTCGATCAGCACGGGCGTCGCGCCGCAATAGGTCACGGCGTTGACCGAGGCGATGTAGGTCAGGCTAGGAACGATCACCTCGTCGCCCGGACCAATGCCCAGAGCGACCAGCGCCAGGTGCAGGGCGGTCGTGCCGTTGTTGCAGGCGATCGCGTGCTTGACGCCGCAATAGGCCGCGAAGCCCTTCTCGAACTCCGAGATGAAGCGGCCGACCGACGAGATCCACGTCGTATCCATGCACTCCAGAACGTATTCGCGCTCGCGTCCGTCCAGGCGCGGCGCGGCGACGGAGATGCGGGGCAAGCTGTTGGCCGGGCTGGTCATGACCGGTCTCCTTTGATCTTGGCGGGCGCGCCGATCGCCAGAACCGCATCCGGAAGATTCCGGACAACGACTCCGCCAGCGCCCACGACCGTGTCGGCGCCGATCGTCACGCCAGGGATAACGCGGACGCCCACGCCCAGGAACGCTCGGTCGCCGACATTCACTCCGCCGGCCAACGCAGAGGCCGGCGCCACATGGCAAGCGACGCCGAGCCGGCAATCATGGTCCACGACCGCGCCGGTGTTGATGATGGCCAAGTCGCCGACTTGGCTCTCGGCGTTCACGACGGCGCCGGCCATCACGGCCACGCCTTCGCCCAGCCGCGCGCTGGCTGAAATCACCGCCGAGGGGTGGATCGCATTGACCAAGCCAAAGCCCAGCTCCCGCGCCTTGCGTCCCAGCGTCTGCCGCAAGCGATTGTCCCCAACGGCCACGAAAAGCTTGGAGAAGCCTTGGGCGCGGAGCCCTTGGAGGGCGAGATCATCGCCCACCACCGGAACGCCCAACACCTCGCGCGGGGTCGGATCGGCGTCGACGATCACGGCGACGGTCTCGCCCGCCGCTCGGAGGCTCTCGATGACCACCTTGGCGTGGCCGCCGCCGCCGATGATGACGACACCCGCGGCCATCAGGACCCGACGCCTCGCGCGCCCGCCACCCGCCCCCTGGAGAGGCGACCGATGAGGCCGATGATCGATGCCGTCTTGGCCATGAGGGCTGCGCCGACTCCAGTAAGTACGAAAGTGTCTGACTACACCATTGGAGGCGGTTGGAAAGCGGCGCCGTCGAGAATTGCGCTCGAGACGCCGCCTTGCCGAAAAGCCTGGGAATTCAGGTGATTGGAATCCCCGCCCCTACTCCTCGCGCATGGTGGTGCGCAGCGTGTCGCGCAGCGGCGAGATCAGGTAGTCGAGCACGGTGCGGTTACGCGTCGGCACGATGACCTGGGCAGGCATGCCCGCGGTGACCTTGGCGCGCAGCGGCTTGGGCAGCTGCTTGATGTCCACGGTCACGATGCCGAGGAAGTAGGAGGTCTTGCCCTCGGGGTCCGAGAGGCGGTCGCGGGAGATCGACTCGATCTTGCCGTTCAGGATCGGGATCTCGCGCGAGTGGAACGCCGGCAGGCGCACCTCGGTGACCATGCCCGGATAGACGTTGTCGACATCGGTCGGTTGGAAGTGGGCCTGGATCACGAAAGCCTCGTCATCCGGGGCGATATCGACAAGCGGCTCGCCCGGACGAACAACCGCGCCCTCGGTGAAGAAGCGCAGGTTCTGCGCCACGCCATTAACCGGCGAGACGACCTTCACCCGCTTCAGGGCGTCGGAGGCCACAACCTCCTTCTCGGTCACCTCGGCCAGCTTTACACGCGTCTCGGTGATGCTCTGGCTGACCTGCTCGAAGAACTCCTGCTTGATCTGCCGGGCCTTGAGCTGGCTGTCAGCAATGCCTTGCACCGCCTTGGCGCGGTCGGCGGTGAGACGGCCGATCGAGCCGGACAGCGAAGCCTGCTCGCGCTCCAGGGCCAGCAGACGCGGCCGCGGCACCAGGCCCTTGTCGTAGATCTTGCGCAGATCCGACAGCTCGTCCTGGATGAAGCCCAGCTGGTCCTTCAGCCCCTGGGTCTGGCGGTCGATGCCCTCGATCTCGCTTTGGTACTGCTCACGCTGGCCGTTCACCAGCTCGATCTGGCCCTGGATGGTCTGGCGGCGTTCCTGGAACTGGACTTCCTCGTCGGCGATGGCGCGCGCGACCATCGGATCGGTCCGCTGGCTGGTCAGTTCAACCGGAAAGCTGATCGACGGGCGCTGATCGCGCTCGGCCAGCAGCCGGGCCTCGAGGGCCTTCAGCGCAACATATTGGTTCTTGGTGATGCCGGCGGCGGCGTTCGCCTGGGTCGGGTCCAGCTCGAACAGCACCTGCCCAGCCTTCACCTTCTCGCCCTCGCGAACGAGGATCTTGCGGAGCATGCCGCCTTCCAGGTGCTGGACGGTCTTGCGGTTGCCCTCGGCCGACACGACGCCGTTGGCGATCACCGAGGCGGCGATCGGCATGAAGGCCGCCACGACCAGACCCAGCAGCATCACGCCAATGATCGCGTAGCCCACCCGGGCCACGGTTTTATAGTTGTCCGTCGGACGTTGGATCTTCGGGGGCTTCATGCGGTTTCAGCCTGATAGGCGCACCCTGAGGCGGCCGTGAGAACAGTGTTGGGGTCGAGCGGCGCGGCGTCAGTGCGCGCTTTGGATCGGCGCGGGCTTGGGCGGCTGCGGTTGCGGCGGCGCCGCGCCGGTCAGCTTGGCCAGCATCACGTCCCGCTCACCGAAGTCGGCGATGACCCCCTGATTGATCACCATGATGTAGTCGGCCTGGGCCAGCAGGTTCACCTTGTGCGTGGCGAACACCACCGTGCGCTTGGCGGCCTTCAGCCGGTTCATGGCTTCCATCAGCGCCACCTCGCCGACCTGGTCGAGGCTGGCGTTCGGCTCGTCCAGCACCACCAGGGCGGGCGAGCGGAACACCGAGCGGGCCAGGGCCAGGCGCTGGCGCTGGCCGCCGGAGAGCGACGCGCCGCCCTCGCCGATCGGCGTGTCGTAACCCATCGGCAGAGCCTGGATCATCTCGTGAACGCCGGCCAGCGTGGCCGCGTCGATGACCTCCTGGGCCTCGAACTCGGTGAAGCGGGCGATGTTCTGGGCCACGGTGCCCGAGAACAGTTCGATGTCCTGCGGCAGGTAGCCGATGTGGCGGCCCAGCTTCTCAGGGTCCCACTGCTTGATGTCGTAGCCGTCGAGACGGATCACGCCGGCCGCGCAAGGCCACACCCCGACGATGCCGCGCAGCAGCGAGGACTTGCCCGCCGCGCTGGGCCCCACCAGGGCCACGGCCGTGCCCGCGTCGATGCGGAAGCTGGCCTGGCGCATCGTCGGCTGCTGGGCGCCGGGCGGCAGGATCGAGGCGGCCTCGGCCGACAGCACGCCGCGCGGCTCGGGCAGCGGCATGTGGTCGGAGGTGTCCTTCTCCTGGCGGAGCATGGTCTGGATGCGGTCCCAAGCGCTGCGGGCGCCCAGATAGGTCTTCCATTGGCCGACGGCGCCCTCGATCGGGGCCAGGGCGCGGCCGACCAGGATCGAGCCGGCGATCATCGAGCCGGGCGAGATCTTGCCTTCGATGGCGAGATAGGCCCCGCCGCCCAGGATCAGGGTCTGGACGATCTGGCGGAACACCTTGATGCCCGACATCACCGCGCCGCCGGAGTCGCTGGCCGCCGCCTGCCAGGCGATCTGCTCGTCGCGGCGTCCGCGCCAGCGCTCCTGCAGGCCGCCCCACATGCCCATGGCCTTCATGACCTCGGCGTTGCGCAGGGTCGAGCCGGCGTCGTTCTGCGCGGCGATCGAGGCCATGGTCGCCATCTGCAGCGGGTTCTTGGTCGCCCGGTCGTTCAGCACGGCCAGGCCGAAGATCACGAAGCAGCTGATGATCGCCAGGATCCCGAAATAGGGGTGCAGCATCCAGGAGACGATGATGAACACCGGCGTCCAGGGCGCGTCGCAGAAGGCGATCAGGCCGCCGGTCGCGAATTCGCGCACCTGGTCCATGTCGCGGAAGGCCTGTCCGCCCGGACCGCGTCGCGTCAGCGTCGAATCGAGCACCGATCGGAAGATCGGGTCACGCGCCACGCCGTCGAACTTCAGACCGCCGCGCACCAGAACCTGGGTGCGCAGCGCCTCGAGCAGGCCGTAGATGATGAACAGGAAGACGCACAGCACGGTCAACACCACCAGGGTGGACACGCTGCGGCTGGACAGGACGCGGTCATAGACCTGCAGCATGTACAACGGGCTGACCAGGGCCAGGATGTTGATGAAGAAGCTGAAGACCATGGCGGTGATCACCGCCGGCTTCATGACCTCGACCGCTTTATCGAGGATGGTGGGCTTCTCGCCGGAGCGGTTGAAGATCATCGGGAGCCTTCAGGACGCCGCGACGCAGGACGCGGCCGAACTACAGTAACAACTTAGGGCGCGTCTCGACCACGAAATTGTGGCGGAAAAGCAGCGACTGAGCCTTGCTCGCCTAAGACCATACCCAAGGTTGGGTCGCAAGAGTGATGTCGCCCTTCGACGCAAGCGACAAAGAAAACCGCCCCGGGAAGGTCCCCGGGGCGGCTCCTAGTTCAGGTCTTCATCGCGCTCGCCAAAGCGAGCGCTCCTTGCGGATTAGACGATGAAGAACTTATCCGTAGCGCCGTTCTCGACGAGGTTCGTCACGCCCGTGACGCCCGTGAGCTTCACGACGATGTCAGCGGCAGCGCCGGTTTGCTGGAAGACGTAGCTGTCACCCAGGTACTGGAAGACCACCGTCTCACCCACCGCGTTAGCGGCGTCGTTGGCGATCACCAGAGCGTCGGTCAGCGTACCCGGACCAGCGCCCGTGAACGTCAGAACGCCATTAGCGATGGTGCCGGTGGTCACGCCAGCGTTGGCATCCGCAACGGCGCCGCCCGTGAGGAACAGCGTGTCGGCGTCGGCGATCGCCGCGGCTTTAGCCGTAGCGTCACCAGGAGCGGTGCTGACCGACACGGCCAGGGCCTTCTCGAAGCCTTGAACCGCTTCGATGCCAGCTTGGGTCGAGGTGTTGGTCGCCGTAATGACGTCAACGCCCGTGCCAAGCTTGATCGTGCCAGCGTCCTTCAGGTCAGCCAGCGAAGCGGTCAGACCGCCGGTGGCGCCCGAAGCGTCGATCGTGGCCAGGGTGCTCGAACCGGTGACCGACAGGGTCAGGGCTTGCGTGCCGGTAACGGTCACGGTCGCCAGCTTGTCGGTGCCCGCGCCTTCGGTGATGTTCAGGACGTTGCGGGCGTTCGTGCCGCCCGAGACGACCGTCACAGCCGTAGCCGCTTGGGTGGCGAGAGCGATCGTCGAGACGTTGTCGGTCGCGGCGGCTTCGCCACCCTTCGCACCGGCCGCGGCCAGGTACGAGGTGTCGAACACGGCGTTGATCGAGGTCGCGGCGGTGGCCGAGATCGAGACTTGAGCGACGTCGTCACCAGCGACTTCGGTGGCCTGATCGGCGTCCAGAGTCACGGTCAGAGCGCCAGCGGTCTTTTGCGTCAGGCTCAGGGTGTTGGTCAGGCCCATGTCGCCCGTGGCGCGGAAGCCGACGCCAGTCGCGATGTTAGAAACCGTGACGTTAGCGCCCAGGTCGTCCGAACCCACCAGTTCCGTGACGGTGTTGTTGGTGTTCAGGATGTCCAGGTCCAGCGAGGTGGCCAGGCCCTTCACGTCATAGACGTCGAAGTTCTTGAACGCGCCAACGTTGGCGACGCCGACCAACGACAGCAGCAGGGTGTCGGAACCCGCGCCGGCGTCGATGGTGTCAGCCGAGGTGATGGCGACCGAAGCGGTGAAGGTGTCCGCACCATCGCCGAGGTCGACCTTCAGGGTCGTGCCGCGAGCGGTGACGTTGACCGTGTCGTTGCCAGCGCCGGTGTTGACCGTGGTCAGGCCGGTGCCGCTGGTGTTGACGGTGATCACGTCGTTGCCGGCGCCCGACTCAACCAGAGCGCTGACGGTTTCGTCAGCAGCCGTGGCGGTGTCGTCCTTCACGGTCGCCGTGGCGATCGTCAGGGTGTCCTTGGCGGCGCCGCCGGTGATCGTGCGGACGTCGGCGTCACCCACGAAGGTGATCGCGCCGGTGCTGCCCGACAGGTTGACCGACCGGACCTTGGTGGCCACGGCAGAAGCCGAGTCATCAACGGTCAGGGTGGTGGCGACGCTCGAAGCGACCGTGATCGAGGTGACTTCCTTGCCGACAGCGAAGGTCAGGTTGGTGTCGGCGATCGTGCCGTCGCTGTTCGCGTCAGCCACGGTGCCCGACAGGGTCACGCCAGCGAGAGCGTCCGAAGCGTTGCCGTCAACCACGACAGTGCTGGCTTCGGCGACGTTGCTGAGAGCGACCTTGGCCGAGGCGGCGGTAGCAGCGGTTTCAACAGTCAAGGTCGCAGCGGCGGCGAAGTCACGGAAACCGGCCGTCGTGGCGACGCCCAGGTTGGTGACAGTCGCGGCCTTGCCAACCTGCCAGAGCTGCTGCACGCCTTGATAAACCGAAGCGTTGGCCAGAGCAGCCACGCCGCCGGCGTCGTTGTTGTACAGATTGACGATTTCGACGTTCTTGACGGTCAGGTTGTTCGGCAGAGCGTCGTTCAGGTTGTCCGAGTCGTCGGTGTAGATGTTCAGCGTGTCAACGCCGCCACCGCCATCGATCGTGTCGAACGACGACAGCGTCGTGGCGTTGGCGCCAGCCGCGTCGATCGTCAGAGCGTTGATCGTGTCGTTGGCGTTACCGCCAGCGATCGTATCTTGGCCGGTCTTCAGGGTGTAGGTGGTGCCCACGGCGCCAGCGGCCGGGTAAGCCGTCAGGATGTTCACGCCAGCGGCGGCGTTGGTGCTCAGCGAGCCGTCCGACAGGTCGGAGATCATAGCGTTCGTGGCGGCAGCATAGAGACCGATGCCCGACGTGGTGGCGGCGTTCAGAACAGTGCCGACCAGGGCGGCCTTCACGGCCAGCTCAATGTCAGCAGCGGCGGTCAGGCCGGTGTTGGCCTTCACGAAAGCCGTCAGGTAGTCGATGTTGGCTTGACGGCTCAGGTAGGCAACGGCGGCGGCGACGTCCACGCCAGCGGCGGCGGCGGCGGCGTTACCGATGACCTTGTCATAGGCCGTGGCGACGACCTGAGCGTACGAAACGCCCGCGCCGTACGAGTTGGCGAACGAGGCGGCGCCTTCACCCGAACCGGTAGCCAGGTTGATGGCGAAGTTGATGAAACGGTTCTCTTGCGAGAACTTCGCGTAGGCGGCGTCGTTCAGGTCATTGGTGTTCGTGGTCGAGTTGACCAGGTAAGCCAGGCCTTCAGCCGACGGCGCGCGACCGGTGAAGAACTGATAGCTTTCGATGGCGACGGCGGTCGTCGGATTAACGAGCTTCAGGGTGCTGGCCAGAGCCTGGGCGTCCGTCAGGCTGCCGCCCGGCAGGGTCTGAGTCGCATAGGCGTCGAGCGCCAGGGTGGTGGCGGCGTCGGGCGCCTTGCCGAGGTTAGCGGCGGTGTAAAAATCCACCAGCTGTTGAGTCGTATAAGCCATCTGGCTTGTCTCCCAAAAAAATCCCACACCCCCTGCGACCGAACGGCGCGCATGGGAGCAGCGATGGCTATAGAGCAAACGTCATACGTCGACAATAGCTGAAATCACGCGGTACAGCATTTTTCTAACCGGTACAGCATTTTCATATGTCGCGTTCCTTGTACCTTGGCCGGAGAAGCGCTATATGGATCAAGGATTTTAGCGTCCGAGGTCGGAGCGACAGCGCTCCTCGCTTACGGGCGGAGGCTAGTATATAATGTACGGCAACCCTCAACGTCGCAGCGCCCCGGAGGTTCAAGACCTCCGTCGCGAAGGCGGCCGATGGCTGAAGGAAGCGCGAGAGGCCGCAGGCCTTTCACAGCGCCAGCTCGCGGCCAAGGTCGGCGCCGATTACTACACCTTTATTTCCCAGCTCGAGACGGGTCGCGGCCGCATCCCGCCGGATCGCTATCGCGACTGGGCTCGGGCGCTTAACGTTCCGGAAAGGACGTTCGTGCGGGAACTGATGCGGTTCTACGATCCTATTACGTACGAAATCCTGTTCAACGAAGAGTAGTTCGTCTAGCTTGACCTCGCCGGCGGGAAGCCGGCGCGACTCTTTCCGCGTGGGAACACTCCGCCAGCATGGCCGCGCAAGTCCTCTCGTTCTTCCAGCGCTCGCCGCGATACGCGCCCTCGCGGGTCGCCGACTGGACCCAGCAGGAGCTGGCAGAGTTCTATCGGGTCGAAGCGGCCCTGATCCGCGCGGGCATTCGCGTCGGCACCGATCGGGGCCTGAGCGACGAGAACGAGCCTTGGTTCGTGTTTTATCGCACCGATGATGGCGAAGTGGTCATTCACTTCGCGCGCATCGATGGCGAATATCTGATCGCCGGTCCCGCCTATGAAGAGATCGCGCGCGGCTTCGACTTCTCGTCGCTGGTGCGCAATATGGTCGCACGTCACCCGCTGATCCGTCGCTCGGATCGCGGCGACAATATCGCCGTCCACCCCGCCGCCTTGCTGGTCGCCGTGGTCGGCACCGCCTTCTTCAAGAGCGGCGAGGCCCGCGCGGCTGAGAGCGGCGCGGCCAACCCGCCAACGCACAAGCGCCCGGTGCTGCTGTCTTCCAGCTCCAGCGCGGCGGTTGCCGGCGCGCCCGCCGCCGCGCCGTCTGCGCAGCCGAACTACGACACCGCGCAACTTCCGGCCAACCAAGCTGTCTTGGTGCTGGCGGCCGCGTTGCTGGCGTCAGACTTCAAGCTTGAGAGCCCGAGCACGGACGCCTCGACCCGCTCTGCCTTGACCTCGGCCGCCAGCGCCCTTGACTTCACGGACGCGCCGGTGGCCGCCGCCCCCGCCTTGGGCGCGGCCGAGATCAGCGCCAATCATGCCCAAGCGGTGACCAACACGCCAACCCAGACTGTCTCGTCGGTGCTGTCGCTGGTCGCCTTGCTGTCGACCCTGCCGAGTTCGACCGATCAGTCCGCGACGGCGGATTCCAACTTGGGTGGCGGCGGCGGAAATGATGGAAACGGCGGCGACGGCGGTGGTCGCCACGACGGCGTCGGGTTCGCGCCGGCCGTCAACGACGTATCGAATTGGGCGTTGGAAGTTCGTTTGGGTTCTGGCGCGCTTCCAAATGTCGAGGCCATCCAGTTGGTGCGCGCCGCGATAGGCGACACGGCCGCCGCTCAGAAGATCTCCGTGATCGAGGTCTCCAAGCTGCCCAATATTCTGGCGGAGTTGATCGCCAAGGGCGACCACTTCGCGGTGACGCCGGCTCAGGCCTCGGCGCACGTCGATTCGGTCGCGCCGTCGCCGCACGCGACCGCCCCGGATGTCGCCCCGGGTCAGACCCCGCTCTCCCCGATCGCCGCGACGCCTCCGGCCACGGGAGCGACAACGCCTTCGGACGGCGCAATCACCACGCCTGTGGCTGAACAGCCCCACTTCGCTTCTCCTGACCTCGTCAAGCAGTTCATCGACTTCTTCGTGGCCCATACCAGCGGCACCGAGATCATGCAGAAGGGCCACGAGATCGTGATGTTCGACTCGCGCGTCCTGCATGACGTGGGCTCGATCCAGCTGCTGCACTCGGTGACCTTCCATTTTGACGATGGCGGCGTAATCAGCTTGGTCGGTGACCATAGCGCTTTCCTTGACGTATCTTGGGCCTAGACGGCCCCTTCAACGAGACGTCGTAGATTCGCGTAGAGGACGGGACGTCGCAGGGCGGCCACCGGGAAGGATTCACTTGAGGCCCGCACGTCTGGACTTGGCGATCCGTTCCGCCATGAGCGACTCATCTTCCCCGCCCGTTGCGCCTGAGCCAGAGCCGGCGCCCAGCATCCCGCCGCGCCGGCGGTTCGGCTTCGCGCGTCGGCTGGTCGGGCCCGTGCTGGCGCCGGTCGCCAGCTATGTCCGACGGTACCTGCAGGCCAGCGTGGAGCACGAGCTGCGCGAGACGCGCGGCCATCTGCACGCCGTGTCGGCGGATCTGCAGGCGGTCCAGCACCGCCTGGACCTCAGCCTCCAGCAGAACGAGCGCCTCGCCGGCGCCCTGGCGCGGCTGGAGGCGCGGATGGCGCAGAGCGGCGAGGCTCTGGACGCCCTGCCCGGCCTGTTCGGTCCGCGCTTCGACGAGCTCGAGATCAAGCTGCGGCCGCTGATCCACTATGACGAGGAGTCCGTGGCCATCCGCATGCGCGAAGGCTACGTGCTGGCGCCGCGCGCCCTGCCGACCTTCGTGACCATGCTGGCCAACGCCACCAGCAAGGGCCTGGAGCCCGGCACCGGCGACGTGCTCCGGCGTCTGGTGCTTCCTGGCATGTCCGTGGCCGACGTCGGCGCCAATATCGGCCTGCTGACGCTGGTCATGGCCCGCGCCGCCGGTCCCGAGGGCAAGGTGATCGCCTTCGAACCCGAGGCCACGCCCCGTGCCAACCTCGAAAAGATGAAGCATCTCAACGGCCTGTCCTGGGTCGAGGTGCGCGACCAGGCCGTTGGCGAGAAGGCGGGACGCCTGACCTTCCACGTCAGCGACATCATCGGCCATAGCTCGCTCTACGCCCTGCCCGAGGCCGAAGAGGCGCGCACCGTCGAGGTCGAGGTGGTGCGCCTGGACGACGTGGCGCCGGGCCAGCGCCTGGACGTCGTCAAGATCGACGTCGAGGGCGCGGAGCTGGACGTGCTGGCCGGCATGAAAGGCGTGATCGCCAAGAACCCGGATCTGGCCATTCTCGCTGAGTTCGGTCCCGAGCACCTGAGGCGCGTGGGCCAGACGCCAGCGCAGTGGTTCAAGGCCTTCGCCGACGCGGGCTTCAAGCCCTATCTGATCGACGAGACCACCGGCGCCTGCGCGCCGACCGACGCCAAGGCGGCCGCCAAGCTCGTTTCCGCCAACATCGCCTTCGTGCGGCCCGGCGGCGACGCCGAGCGCCGGCTTTTGCAGCGCTAGGCCCTGGCGATGAAGATCTGCTGGGTCACGCCTTTCGTGCTGCGCTCGTCCATAGGCCGAGTTAGCGCCGCCGTCACCGCCGCCCTCGCCGCGCGGGGCCATGCGGTCGAGATCCTGCGCTGCGAGGATGTCGAGGACCCGTCCGAACCGCTGCATCCCAGCCCCCTGCCCGTCCGTCACTGGCGCACGATCGACCTCACGCGACTTCGGAACGACTTCGACGTCGTCATCGTCAATATCGGCGACAACTATCCCTTCCATGCAGGGGCTCTGGCGATCCTGGACGCCGCACCGTGCCTGGGGATTTTCCACGACTTCTACATCTGCAACCTGTTCTCGGGCTGGCTGCACCACAACGGGCTGGACTATCGCCGGCACGACGCCGAGATCGTCGCCACCTATGGTCCTGAGGCCGAGGCGAACGCCGTCGCGGTGCGCTCTGGCCAGATGCTCGACATGGGCGAGATCGCCGCCAAGCTGCCGATGACCGAGTGGCTGGCCCGACGCTGCGAGGCCGCCCTCGCCCACGCCCGCTTCTACGCCCCGCGCCTGGAGGCCGCCTGCGCCGGCCCGGTGGCGGTGACCCCGCTGTGCTGCCCGGATCGGGAGACGCCGCCGGGACCGCCGAAGGTCAAGGACCACCTGACCATCACCACGGTCGGCGTCATGAACCCCAACAAGCGCGTCGCCGACGTGATCCGCGCCATCGGCGGCTCGGACGCGCTAAGGGCCTGCGTCTACCGCCTGGTTGGCCCGATCTCGGATGACGAGCGCGCCCGGCTCGAGGCGGTCGCGGCGGAAGTCGGCTTCGACAACCTCGTCATCGACGGCGCCGTCGACGACGAGACGCTGGATCAGCGTCTCGACGAGGCCGACATCATCTGCGCCCTTCGCAAACCCGTCCTGGAAGGCGCCTCTGGCTCGGCCTGCGAGGGCATGCTCAGCGGCCGCCCCACCGTCGTGGCGCGCGCCGGCTTCTATGGCGAACTACCAGACGACCTGGTGTTCAAGGTCGATGGTGAAATCGTCGTGGACGAAATCCGCGGGGTGCTGGAGCGCCTGGCCGGCGACGCGGCCCTGCGGCGAAATACCGGCGACGCCGCCCGAGCCTGGGCTCTGGAGGCGCTGAACGCCGAGCGCTACGCCCAGGCCGTTGAAAACCTGGCCCAGGCCCAGATCACCAGCCGACCGCTGCTGGCCATCGGCGAACGGATCGGCCACGAGCTGCGCGGCTTTGGGCTGCCGCCCAGCGATCCTTCGACCGCCCGCATCGGCGCGACGCTTCAGAAGCTGTTCGCGCCGATCGACAGCTGAGTTTACGCGCTCTTGCTGACCGGCGGCGCGCAGTAGGCGTCGAGGAACGCCTGGTGCTGCGGCAGTCGGCTGAGCGTGCCGGCGATGTTGCGCTTCAGATCGTCCAGGGCCTGTCTCAGCTGCTGCGGCGGCATCAGGCGGCCCATGGCGTGGAAGCTCTTCGGCTCGACCCGTTGCCCCAGCAGCACCTGTAGCCAGGAGTCGACCTGGAACAGCTCGCCCGGGGCCTGGTAGACCTGGGCGCTCTCCCGGAACAGCTCGATCCGCTGGCCCAGGCTGTCGGGGATGTCCATCTCGCGCACGCGGTCCCAGAACGGGCTGTCGGTCCGTTCGGTGGCCTTGTAGTGCAGGATGATGAAGTCGCGGATCTTCTCCAGCTCGTCATCGGCCATCCGGTTGTAACGATCGATCACCGATTGGCTGATCCCTCCGAACGGGAACAGCTGCATAAGCCGGGTCACGCCGACCATGATCAGGTGGATCGAGGTCGACTCCAGCGGCTCGACGAAGCCGCTGGAAAGCCCCAGGGCCACGACGTTCTTATCCCAGGTCTTGCGGCGGCGGCCCGTGCGGTAACGGATCAGGCGCGGCGGGATCAGGGTCTCGCCGTCGATCTCGTTCTGCAGCAGGGCCAGGGCCTCGTCGTCGGACATGAATTCGTTGCAGTAGACAAGGCCGTTGCCGACCCGGTGCTGCAGCGGGATCTTCCAGCGCCAGCCGGCGTGGTGGGCGATGGCGCGGGTATAGGGCTTGGCCGGTTCGGTCGAACGCGTTTGCACCGCCAGGGCGCTATTGGTCGGCAGCCAATGGCCCCAGTCCTCGTAGCCCGCCTTCAGGGTCTGCTCGATCAGCAGTCCGCGGAAGCCGGTGCAGTCGATGAAGAGGTCGCCCTCCACGACCTGGCCCGACTCCATGACCAGCGCCTCGACCGAGCCGTCGGTCGCGCTCTGGCGGACGCTGGCGATCTTGCCCTCGACCCGCTTGACCCCATCGGCCTCGGCCATGCGCCGCAGGAACTGGCCGTAAAGGCCGGCGTCCAGATGATAGGCGTAGTTCAGCGGACCATTTTCACCGGTGAAGAACCGCTCGTCCTCGGCCGCCTTCAGCTCCAGGCAGTAGTCGCCGAGGTCGCCCCCGAAGCCCTGAGCCCTGGCCTGCATCCAGAAGTGATGGAAGCCGCCCATCCAGGTGGATTTCCCGACCTGGCCGAACGAGTGAATGTAGCGATCGCCGATCTCGCCCCAGTTCTCGAACGAGATGCCCAGCTTGAAGGTCGACTGGGTCGCCCGCATGAACTCGGCTTCGTCGATGCCCAGCAGGGCGTTGAAGGTGCGGGCCGTGGGGATGGTCGACTCCCCTACCCCGACCGTGCCGATGTCCTCGGACTCGACCAGGGTGATGTCCAGCAGCGGGCCGAGCTGTCGCACGAGCGCCGCGGCGGCGGTCCAACCGGCCGTGCCGCCGCCCGCGATCACCACCTTGCGGATCGTCTGCTGGGTCATGGCGTCACTCCCTTTGGTCTTATCGGTTCAGCCGGTCCAGCAGCTGCGCGCGCAGCCGACGGGCGGTCATGGCGTCCATCGGTCCCAGCGGCCCACGCGCGCCTTCCGGCAAATGCGCGCCGGCCCGCTCGGCGGGACCGAAAATGTAGTAGTCAAACATGGTCTTCCAGGCCTGCTTCTCGAAGTCCGGCCGGTCCCGAAGGCTCAGCAGGCCGTGCAGCAAGGTGTTCATCGGCGTGTCGGCATGGACCGGCGCGGTGTTCCACCAGTAGTTCATCAGGACGTTGAACGGCTCTAGCGCCTCGACCTGGTGCCACCACAGCGCGGGATAGACCAGCACGTCGCCAGGCTCCATCTCGGCCACCTGCGCCGTCTTCAGGGCCTCGCGGAAGCCTGGGTGGACGTCGAAGTCGGGGTTCTCGAAATCGACCATGCTGACCACCTGGCCGCCAGGCGTCGGCTCCAGCGGGCCGGGATAGAGGTTGGCGACCTGGTCGGGCGGGAACAGGGTGAAGCGTCGCCGGCCCGCGGCGCAGACGGCGATGTTGTTGGACATGTCCCAATGGGCGGCGGCGGTCGTGCGGTTGCCGATCCAGATGCCCGCCATGGGCGGCTGGTCGCCGTAGACCTCGGCCCCCAAAGCCAGATCGTTCTCGGCCTTCAGGCTTGGGAAATAGGCGTCGAGGTCGGCTGAACCGACATAGACGGCCGGCGCGTCATTGAGCTCCTCGACCGCTTCGAGCCGGCTCAGGAAGGTCTCGAGCGGCGCGCGCTCGGCCTTGAAGTTCACCGCCGTGCAGGTCTCGTCATAGAAAAACCGACCGCGAACCTCCGGGGCGGCGGAATAGCCGACGACTCGTCCGCCCAGGTCGTGGGCGCGGATGTAGTCGCGGGCCGCTTGGCTGGATTCGAGGCCTTTACGCACTAACGGCCAGTCGCGGACCAAGCCCTTGAACAGCATCGGGGTCTGGCCGGCCAGAATGGCGCCGAACGGGATGTCCGCCGGCGTGGCGACGGCGGCCTCCAGCGTGCGGCGGGCCGTCAGGGCGCTCATGCCAGTCGGGCCTGGCGCCGCGCCTTGCGCGCGATCAGGTCCTCGACATTGCCCATGGAGGCGATGATCCAGTGGGCGGCGCGCAGCAGGCCCGACTGGTGCAGCTTCTCGAGGTTCTCGCCTGTGACCGCCGCCAGCCGATCGGGCGCGATGGTGAAGACGTCGGGCAGGTCGTAGCTGGTCCCGTCGTCCAGCTTGATCTCGACGTCGATCGGCTCGATCAGGCCCAGTTCGTCGTAGAAGGCGAACATCGGCCCGGCGATCTCCAAGCCGTCGTGGATCTGACCCAGGGTGCGGCTGACGCCTTGCAGATAGGGTGAGTTGCCGCCGGCGGGCAGGAACACGCGCTCGCCTTCGTCGCGGCTGACGCGCGGGTGATCGAGGTCGACATGGATCATCGGGCGCGGCGCGTCGCCCAGAGCGTCGCGCTGCAGGGCGATGGAGAACGGGCCGCGCCGCTGCACCGCCGGGACGTAGCGGGCGTTCCAGCCGGTCTCGTCGAGGAAGAGGTTCTCGTCGCGATCCAGCCCCAGCAGGACAACGGCCTGATAACCGCCGGCGTCGTCCTTGCGGATCAGGATCGGATATTCGCGTTGGGCCGCCTCGAACTCGGTGGGCAGAATTAGAGCCTGGTTGATCGCGTCGCCGAAGGCCGCGCCATGGCCGGCGATCACCCGCAGATCGGCGTGATCGACATTGTTCAGAAGCACTCGGTTCATCGGGGCCGCACTCACGCTGTCATACGCGCACTTCAAAGGAAGAAAGGGGCCGCCGCAAGCGCGGCGGCCCCTCCTTAGACTTCTAAGAGACTTCCAGTCTTAGAAGCGGTAGCGAGCGCCGAGCAGGAAGCGGCGGTCCAGCTCTTGAGCGAACCACAGCTGGTTCGGATCGCGAGCGTAGGTGCGCACGTGCTCCTTGGTCAGGTTGATGCCTTCGAACGAGACCGCCAGCTTCGGCGTGATGTCGTAGCTGATGTTGAAGTCGATCTGCGTGAAGGGCGCGACATAGACCGGGTTCCGCGAACCACCGCGGTTGGTGGCTTGCAGGAACTTGTCGCGCCAGTTGTAGGTCAGACGCGCCGAGATGCCGTTCTTGTCGTAGATCAGCGTGGCGTTGGCCGTATCCGACAGACCCAGCAGAGCGAACTGGTCTTGCGACGGGCTCGCGCCGTTGTCGAACTCGACATCGCCGCGCACCATCGTATAGGCGCCCGAGATGCCGATGCCGGTGTCGCCGAAGAAGTGCTGAGCCGCGATTTCGAAACCGTGGATCTTGCCGGTCCGGTTGTTGATCGGCTTGGACACCTGGAAGTTCATCAGCGGATCGGTGCTGTTCGGCGAGATATCCACCGCCGCCAGAATCTGGTCGACGAAGGCCTGGTTCAGGTCGCCGCCAGCGCCGCGGTTGGCCTGGAATTGAGCCTGGGCCGCCGCCGAGGAGCCGGTGGTCTGCAGCAGGGCGGTCATCGTGAACAGGTTGACGTCGGTCTGATCGGCGCCGATGGCCGTCAGCAGCGCCTTGGCCGTACCCGAACGGGTGCCGTCCGCGCCGGAGCTGACGTCACGCAGACCGAACAGGTTCTGGGTGAAGGTGCCGGTGCCGACGAAGTTGTTCACGCGCTTCTCGAAGAAGCCCGCCGAAACGAAGCTGCTGGGCTTGTAGTACCACTCCAGCGAGACGTCGAAGTTGTCCGAGATCAGCGGCTCCAGGTCCGGGTTGCCGCTGGTGCCCAGCGGGATGGCCCCGTTGGAGACCGGACGGTTCGGCGTGCCGACCGTCTGGGCGGCGAACAGGTTGCCGTAGTCCGGACGGGCGATGGTGCGGCTGAACGAGAAGCGGCCGATCAGGTCGTCACGGATGTCGACGCTGAAGTCCAGGGCCGGCAGCAGGTTGTTGTACTTGCCCTTGCCCGACAGCGGCGAATAGGTGCTGGCGGTGTCGAGGCGGAAGTCGTTGTCGGCGGTCCAGACGATGGCGCTGGGGGTCCGGATGAGCGAGGTCGACGTCACGTCGGTGCGCTCGTAACGGACGCCGGTGACCAGGGTCGCGGGACGACCGGCCAGTTCCGACTTCCAGGTGACCTGGGCGTAGCCGGCCAGGATGTCTTCGTCGACCTGGTTGCGGGCTTGGCCGGTGATGCCGACCGCGTTGCCGCGAGCGACGTACGGCGCCGACATGGCGTTGTAGAGGTCGATCGCATTGGCGCGGAACGAGACGAGGCCCGCGCCGCTCTGCTGCAGATCAAAGTCGTTGAACTGGCAGGCCATGCAGAAGGCCTTGACCAGGTTGCCGGCGTACTGCTGGACGTCGCGCGGGTTCGAGATACCCCAGCTGCCCAGGTCCTGCTGGGTCGAGCTGGACGCCTGGACCATCTTCGAGGTGCGGTAGTTGAAACCGGCGTCGAAGCGGCTGCCGTTGTCGTCCAGGTCCCAGGTCAGGTCGCCCCGGATTTCCTTGACTTCGTGCTTCTGGCTGTTGGTCCAGGTGCGCGCCACCTGGCTGCCCAGGTCGCCGACATCCATCACGCCATTGCCGTTGCCGCGCGGGGCCGCGTCGTTGATCGTGATCTTCTGGACCGGAACCGTGCCGCTGTAGTCGACCGAGTGCGACGAGACGATCGGCGCGCCGATCGACACGGTGGTCGAGCTGGTGCCGTTCGGCGAGTCCGGACCGGAGTCGGCCTTCGAGATGTGGCCGTCCAGACGGACGCGGACGCGGTCGGACAGGTCCCA
Organism: uncultured Caulobacter sp.; assembly: GCF_937900395.1. Classification (GTDB taxonomy): domain Bacteria; phylum Pseudomonadota; class Alphaproteobacteria; order Caulobacterales; family Caulobacteraceae; genus Caulobacter. The sequence continues at coordinate 143 of NZ_CALCDX010000195.1, read as the reverse complement.
CTCGGCGTTCAGGCCGTAGGACTTCAGGGTGTCTTCGTTGACCTTGCCCCCAACCTTGGACCAGGTCGGGCCGGGATTTCTCGCCGGTCTGACCTTGCCCCCAACCTTGGACCAGGTCGGGCCGGGATTTCTCGCCGGTCAGG
>NZ_CALCDX010000194.1 GCF_937900395.1 uncultured Caulobacter sp. | reverse complement strand
CCAGCCGCCTGCGCCTCGTCCTCGACAACCCCGCCAAGCTCGACCAACCCGCCCTTGCCAACGCCGGCGCCCGAGGATGCGTCCAGCTCGCCGACAACCTCCTCCACGTCGTCATCGGCGGCCAGGCGCAAGCCATAGGGGAGGCGCTGCGAGCGAGGCTTTAGCAGGCCGCACGCGGGGCGGGAGTGGCCGAACGGCCTCTCGACCTGTGGCTGCCAAGGATTGAACACAACTGCCACATGGCCTTTTAAGAGGCATTATAATGGTATTGCCAAACCGTGTTCTCTTTAGGTCCTTGGTTTCAGTAAGTAGTTGATAAAAAAGAAAAACGGAGGAAATGCGCGGATGAATGTCTTTTAGCCCAGGCTCTTGCGGCGCCCAACGAACGGTCGTCCTGCAAAAGTGAGTAAAATAAACAGCTTAGACTTTGCGGCGTGTTGGCCGTCAGCTCTAGTGTCTATCCATGCGGGCCAAAAAAGGTACTTCAATGGTCTGCTTAACCATCAAGGCGCGCGGTCTTGCAGCCGTATCAGCGCCGGCAGTCAAACGGGGGATACAAAAATGATCGATCCGAAATCGAAGAACGCGGCCGCGCGCCGCAAGGCTTTCATGCTGGCCCTGCTGGGCGGCGCCTGCTTCGCCGACATGGCCATGGCCCAGACGGCGCCCGCCGCCGAGCCTGAAGCGGTCGACGAAGTCATCGTCACCGCGTTCCGCAAGAGCCTCGCCACCGCCCTGGAAGTGAAGCGCAAGGACGTCCGCGTCTCGGACGGCATCTCGTCGGAAGACATCGGCAAGTTCCCGTCGGAAAACATCGCCGAAGCCATCCAGCGCATTCCGGGCGTCCAGATCTCGAACATCAACGGCCGCGGCTCGACGATCAGCATCCGGGGCCTGGGCCCGCAGTACGCCCTGACCACCGTCAACGGCCAGGCGTTCAAGAGCTCGAACTTCACCGACGGCTTCCGCTACGATGTCATCCAGACGGAACTGGCCTCGGGCATCCAGGTCTATAAGTCGCCGACGGCCGACATGGACGCGGGCGGCCTGGCCGGCACCGTCAACATCGACACGGTTCATCCGTTCGACGTGAAGGGCCGTCAGATCATCATCGCCGGCAAGGCCCAGAAACAGGACCTGATCGGCGGCAACCCGACCGGCAAGTACGGCCTGACCTATGTCGACCACTTCCTGGACGGCAAGCTGGGCGTGTTCCTGGGCGGCGGCTATCAGGAGTTGAAGGACCGCGGCGACTATCTGTGGATGGACCGCTGGACCGTCAGCAACGGCACCTATACGCCGGCCCGCCTGCGCTATCGCCGCATCGACCGCGAGACCAAGCGCTCGATGCTGAACGGCGCCGTGCAGTTCAAGCCGACCAGCGACCTGCAGGTCGACGTGATCGCGACCTACGCCAAGGACAAGACCACGCAGGACCTGCACCAGCAGGTGTTCCTGCTGACGACTCCTTCGGCCTCGAACGTCGTGCCGGTCACGGTGACCAACGGCACCGCCACCAAGGTCCAGGTCAACAATTTCCGCCTCGAGAACAACCACCAGTTCGAGAACCGTCCGCAGTCGACGGGCGCCCTGACGACCAACATCCACTACACGGGCATCGAGAACTGGGACTTCAAGGCGACCGGCCACTACTCGCGCGGAAGCGCCAAGCATAACGAAGAGGCCGCGATCCTCGGCATCAACATCCCGAGCGCGACCATCGACATCAGCAACCCGAAGAACGTCGTCTTCACGACGTCGACGCCGCTGACCGACACGGCTCAGTACAACACCGCGACGCTGATCCGAAACACCTATCCGAACGGCGCCTACCGCTCGATCGACTCCTATGAGGACGCTGGCCAGTTCGACGCCAAGCGCTTCCTCGACTGGGGCTTCTTGGAGTCGATCCAGGCCGGCGCCAAGATCCGCCACGAGGTGCTGAAGCGCAACGTCATCCGTCGGGACGGCCAGAACACCATCCCGGCGTCCTACTCGCCGACGATGGCCGCCACCGGCCTGTCGATCACCAACTTCCTGGACGGCGAAGCCACCCTGCCGGCCGCCTGGGTGTCGCCGAACCTGCAAGCCTATCGCGACGCGCTGAAGGCCCAGGGCGTCTCGGTGTACGCCGCGTTCGACCCCTCGGGCAGCTTCCGCGTCGAGCGTGACCTGACCTCGTTCTACGCCATGGCCAACCTGAAGGGCGAAGTGCTGTCGAAGACCTTCCGCGGCAACGTGGGCGTTCGCAGCGAGAGCACCGACCAGACGGTGAAGGGCTATGTCGGCGGCGCGGCCAACCCGCTGAACACCGAAGTGAAGCTGGTGGCCGGCACCTACACGACCAAGAAGTCGTACGACAACATCCTGCCGTCGGCGAACTTCAGCCTGGACCTGACCGACAACCTGCTGCTGCGCTTCGCCGCCGCCAAGGTGCTGGTGCGTCCGATCATCGACTCCAACAACCAGCTGGCCACCACCCGCACGACCACCACGGACACGACGGGCAAGAAGGTCAACACGATCTCGATCGGTCAGGGCGACCTCGACCCGATGACCGCCAACCAGATCGACCTGACGCTGGAGTGGTACTACGGTCAGGGCAACGGTCTGTCGGCGGGCTACTTCTCGAAGAAGGTCAAGAACGGCGTCTACACCTCGGTCGTCTGCCCGACGTCGTATGAAGGCGTCACGCTGTCGAAGGACGCCACCGGCGTCTGCGTTTCGGGCGCTGGCGACACCTACTCGATCACCCAGAGCTTCAACGACGACCGCACGGTCGACATCCACGGCTACGAAGTGAACTGGCAACAGTCGTTCGACGCCTGGCTGCCGATCAAGGGCTTTGGCCTGATCACCAACTACACCCACGTGAATCCGGCCCAATCGGTCACCGGCTTCCGTCTGGCCAACCTGTCGGAGCACACCGCCAACGGCACGCTGTACTGGGAAAACCAGACCTTCAGCGCCCGCGTGTCGGCCAACTACCGCAGCGCCTATGACCAGACCTCGGTCGAGAGCTTCTTCGCCGGTCCTCTGGGCCACACGGTCAAGTCGAAAACCCAGTTCGACCTGAACCTGGGCTACAACTTCAACGAACATCTGAGCTTCGCCTTCGCGGCGATGAACATTACCAACGCGAAGGAGCAGTCCTACCTGGGCAACGCCAGCCGTTGGCAGGAGACCGCTGTGACGGGCCCCAGCTACTACCTGTCGTTCCAGTACAAGATGTAACGCGTTCGGCGCGGCGCTCTCTTCCTCCCCTGAGCGCCGTGTCCTTCCTGGCCCTGTCCGCGTCCGGATAGGGCCTTCCTCCTGGCGCCCGCCGTTTTCCTTCTCCTAGGCGGCGGGCGTCCTTTTCGTAGATCCTGATGCCGATGAAAGCCTCTCTGAACCGACGTCAGGCGCTGACCCTCGCGGCCGCCGCCGCCTTCGCCCAATCCGCCTCCGCCAAACCCGCCTTGGCGGCCCGCGCCGACCAGGGCGCCGCCGCCGCGCGCGCGAGCCTCAAGCGACTGTTTGGCCCCAGGCTCGCCGGCGTGAACCTGGCCTTGAAGCCGAGCGCCGGGCGCTCCTGGTATTCGGTCAGCGGCAAGGCCGGCCACCTCACCATTTCCGGCGACACGCCCGTGTCGCTCGTCCGCGGCGCCTACGCCTATCTGAACCAGGCCGGCCTAGCCCATGTCAGCTGGGAGGGCGATCGGATCGCCCAGGGCGGCGCCTTGCCCGCCGCCTCCGGCGCGCGCGTCGAGACGCCGTTCCGCCACCGCGCCTATCTGAACACCTGCACCTACGGCTACACGACCCCCTGGTGGGGCTGGACCCGCTGGACCCGCGAGATCGACTGGATGGCGGCGCATGGCGTCGACATGCCGCTGGCCATGGAGGGCCAGGAATATGTCTGGCGCGCCCTGTGGCGCGAGTTCGGCCTGACCGAGGCGGAACTGGCCGATTACTTCTCCGGCCCGGCTTTCACGCCCTGGCAGCGCATGGGCAATATCGAGGGCTATCGCGCCCCGCTGCCCACCAACTGGATCGACAAGAAGAAGGACCTGCAGGTCAAGATCCTCTCCCGCATGCGGTCGATGGGCATGACCCCGATCCTGCCGGCCTTCGGCGGCTATGTGCCCAAGGCCTTCGCCCAGAAGAACCCCAAGGCGCGCATCTATCGCATGCGGCCGTGGGAGGGCTTCCACGAGACCTACTGGCTGGATCCGGCCGACCCGCTGTTCGCCAAGATCGCCGGCCGGTTCCTGGCGCTCTATACGGAGACCTACGGGGCGGGGACCTACTATCTGGCGGACTCGTTCAACGAGATGCTGCCGCCGATCAACGCCGACGGCGCGGACGCCCGCGACGCGGCCTATGGCGACGGGACGGCCAACACCGCCGCGACCAAGACCAAGGTCGAGGTCGATCCGGCGCTGAAGGCCAAGCGCCTGGCCGCCTACGGCAAGGCCATCTACGACTCGATCCGCCAGGCGCGGCCCGACGCGGTCTGGGTGATGCAAGGCTGGCTGTTCGGCGCCGACAGCCACTTCTGGGACCCGGCGGCGATCTCGGCCTATCTGAGCCTGGTGCCCGACGACAAGCTGATGATCCTGGACATCGGCAACGACCGTTATCCCGCCGTCTGGAAAAACGCCAAGGCGTTTGGCGGCAAGCCGTGGATCTACGGCTACGTCCACAATTATGGCGGCAGCAATCCGGTCTATGGCGACCTCGACTACTACCGGCGGGACATTCCGGCGATCGCGGCCAATCCCGAGGCGGGCAAGCTGGCCGGTTTTGGCATGTTCCCCGAAGGCCTGCACAACAACTCGATCGTCTATGCGGCGACCTACGATCTGGCCTGGAACGCGGGGCAGGCGTCGCTGTCGGCGTGGCTCTCGACCTATGCCCGCGCGCGCTACGGCAAGACCTCGCCCGAGCTCGACGCGGCCCTGGGCCAGCTGGTCGAGGCGGCCTATTCGACGCGCTACTGGACGCCGCGCTGGTGGAAGAGCAAGGCCGGCGCCTATCTCTTCTTCAAGCGCCCCACGGCGACGATCGGCGAGTTCCCGCCGCATCCGGGCGACCGCGCCAAGCTGGAGGCGGCGGTGAAGGCCCTGACGGCGCTGGCCCCGGCCTATGCCAACGAACCGCTGTTCGTGCTCGACCTGACCGACGCCACCCGGCACCTGGCGACGATGAAGATCGACGACCTGCTGCAAGCCGCCGTCGACGCCTATCGCCGGGGCGACGGCGCCGCCGGCGATCAGGCGCGGGCCGAGATCGAGGCGCTGGCGCTGTCAATCGACAAGCTGCTGGGCGTTCAGCCCGAAACGCTCGCCACCTGGATCGACGACGCCCGCGCCTATGGCGACACGCCTGCCGACGCGGCCGCCTATGTCGCCAACGCCAAGGCCCAGGTCACCGTCTGGGGCGGGGAGGGGAACCTCAACGACTACGCTTCGAAGGCGTGGCAAGGCCTTTATCGCGGCTTCTACCTGCCGCGCTGGTCGATGTTCCTCGACGCGCTGAAGGCCGCCGGGACGGGGACCTTCGACGAGCCCGCCGCCGTGCGCGCCAGCATCGCCTGGGAGCGCGCCTGGGTGAACGCCGAGGTCGCCTATCGCCGCGAAAAACCCGCCGATCCGATCGGCGAGATAAGGACCCTGGTCGCACGGATCGGCCAGGGCGGGGAGAAGACCGCATGAGCAAGCCCGCCGCCCGTTTCCTGTCCCTGGACGTGTTCCGGGGCCTGACGGTCTGCCTGATGATCGTCGTCAACACCGCGGGTCCCGGCGCCAAGGCCTACACCCAGCTGGTGCATGCGCCTTGGTTCGGCTTCACGGCGGCGGACGCGGTGTTCCCGTCGTTCCTGTTCGCGGTCGGCTGTTCGATGGCCTTCGCCTTTTCGCGACCGATCCCGACCCAGGCGTTCATGGCCAAGGTGCTGCGGCGCGCGGCGCTGATCTTCCTGCTCGGCTTCCTGATGTACTGGTTCCCGTTCGTGAAGAAGGTCGACGGGCACTGGGCGCTGATCCCGTTCTCCGACACGCGGATCATGGGTGTGCTTCAGCGGATCGGCCTGGCCTATCTGCTGGCGGCCCTGGCCGTGCGCTGGCTGTCGCCGCGCCTGATCGTGGCGCTGTCGGCCGTGCTGCTGCTGGGCTATTGGGCGATCCTGATGACGCTCGGCGATCCGGCCGCGCCGCTGTCGAAGCTCGGCAACGCCGGCACGCATCTCGATCTCTTCCTGATCGGCCAGAACCACCTCTACCGCAAGGACGGCGGCTTCGACCCCGAAGGCCTGCTGGGTACGCTGCCTTCGACCGTCAACGCGCTGGCCGGCTATCTCGCCGCGCGGTTCCTGAAGGAGAACCCGGGCTTGAGCTCGGCCCTGACGCGGATGGCCGTCGCGGGCGCCGTCCTGATTCTGGCGGGCCTGGCCTGGAGCCCGCTGTTCCCGATCGCCAAGAAGCTCTGGACCGGCAGCTTCGTGCTGCTGACCGTCGGCATCGACCTCGTGCTGCTGGCCGCCCTGACCAAGCTGCTCGAGGGCAAGGCGCCCAACCGCGCGACCTACTTCTTTCAGGTCTTCGGCCTCAACCCGCTGGTGATCTACCTGTTCTCGGAGATCTTCGTGACCGTGCTGGGCATGATCGAGGTCGCGCCGGGCGTCGGGGTCTACAAGTGGATCGGCGTCAACATCTTCCAGGCCATGGTCCCGGGCGCGTTCGGCTCGCTGCTGTGCGCCATGGCCTACATGCTGGTCTGCTGGCTGCTGGGCTATGTCATGGATCGTCGCGGCATCGTCGTGAAGCTGTAGGAGCCGTCATGCGCCTGTCCCTTCGTATCGCCGCCGTCGCCATCGCCATGGCCTCGGCGACCTCCGCGTCGGCCGACACGCTCGAGAAGGTGGTGATCCTTAGCCGCCATGGCGTGCGGGCGGCGATGTCGTCGCCAGAGAAGCTGGAAGAGGCCTCGGCGCGTCCCTGGCCGCGCTTCGAGGTTCCGGCCGGCCACCTGACCGCGCGGGGCGAGACCCTGGTCGCGCGCATGGGCGACTACTATCGCCAGTATTACAGCGCCCAGGGTCTGTTGAAGGCCGGCGACTGCTCGGCGGTCTACGCCTGGGCCAACGTCACCCAGCGCACCATCGCCACGGGAAAGGCCTACGCCGCCGCGCTGGCGCCCGGCTGTCCGGTCGTCGTGAACACGGTGGGCGAAGGCAATATCGATCCGATGTTCGAGCCGGTGAAGGCGGGCGTCGCCAAGCCCGATCCGGCCCTGGCCCGCGCGGCTGTCGCCGGCCGTGTCGGCGGCGACCTGACCGCCTGGAGCGCCAGCCATCGCCAGGAGGCCGAGCAACTCGACGCGCTCCTGATGCAATGCGCCAAGGGCCCGTGTCCCGCCGCGCCGGGCAAACGCCGCGTACTCGACGCCAAGCCGGGCTTCGTCGACGGCGAGGAGCTGGCGGGGGTCTCCGGTCCCGAGGCCCTCGCGTCGGGCGTCACCGAGAGCCTGCTGATGGCCTGGGCCGACGGCCGCGACTTCGCCGGCCTGGGCTGGAAGGGCTTGGACGAGGAGGCCCTGACCCGCTCGTTCTTCCTGCACCAGGCCGAATTCGATCTTCGCCTACGCACACCCTATGTGGCGCGGATTCTGGCCGGTCACCTGGCCGATCGTCTGCTGGCCACCGTCGAGGGTGGTTCCGGCTCGATCGGCCCCGCCGACGCCAAGCTGGTGGTCATTTCCGGTCACGACGGCACCCTGGCCTCGCTGGGGGGGCTGCTGCGGATGGAGTGGACCCTGCCGGGCTATCAGCCCAACCAGATCCAGCCGGGCGCCGCGCTGGTGTTCGAGCGCTGGAAGCGCGACGACGGCGTGCGGGTGGTGCGCGTGCGCTTCACGGGCCAGAGCCTGTCGCAGCTGCGGAACATGACGCCGCTGGACGCCAAGACGCCGCCGCTTTCGGCGCCGGTCTTCGTCCAGGGCTGCGGCACGGCGACCCCGGCCTTCGACTGCCGGCTGGAGGATTTCGAGGCGGTCGTGCGAAGCGCGACGCGCGCGGACGGCTAGAGACACCGCCAAGGCGGCTTAAGGAACGTCGCCCAGCGAATGGGCGCGCAGGCGGCGCCTACGAGTCGCGAGTAGGGAGTTCGATGATGAAGTGGATGCACGTCGCGGCGGTCTGCGCTCTGGCCCTGGCCTCGTCGGCCGTTCCAACCCGTCAAGCCCTCGCGGCCAGCGCCTCCAGCCGCGCCATCGCCGAGACCGCGCCGATCTTCGCCGACACCGCCGTGCGTGGCGGCTTCCAGTTGGTGGGGGCGGGCCGAGTCCCGACCATCGTGGTCGATCCCGCCGACGCCGCCGTGGTTCGCCACGCCGCCGATGACCTCTCCGACGACATCCTGACCGTCACGGGCCAGCGCGCCACGGTCGCCGCCGCGCCCGCCGGCAGGACCGCGATCCTGGTCGGCACGTTGGGCCAGAGCAAGCTGATCGACCAGCTGGTCGCGGCCAAGCGCGTCGACGTCTCGCGGCTCAAGGGCGCCTGGGAGAGCTTCGTCATCGCGACCGTCGACCGTCCGGCCCCCGGCGTCGACAAGGCCCTGGTCGTGATCGGCAGCGACCGGCGGGGGACCGCGTTCGGCGTCTATGAAGTGGCCCAGGCCATGGGCGTCTCGCCCTGGGCCTGGTGGGCCGATGTCACGCCCAAGCGTCGCGAGGCCTTGTACGTGCGCGCCGGCGTCCATCGCTTTGGTCCGCCCTCGGTCCGCTATCGCGGGGTGTTCGTCAATGACGAGGACTGGGGCCTCTATCCGTGGGCGTTGAAGACCTTCGATCCCGAGCGCGCCGACATCGGGCCCAAGACCTATCGCAAGGTCTTCACCCTGCTGTTGCGCCTGAAGGCCAACACCCTGTGGCCAGCGATGCACCACACCACCGCGCCGTTCAATTCCGACCCCGCCAACGCCAAGCTGGCCGAGGAGTACGGCATCGTCATGGGCTCGTCCCACGCCGAGGCGATGCTGCGCAATAATGTCGGCGAGTGGAAGAACGACCCGGCCAAGTTCAACTACGCGACCAATCCCGACGGTGTGAAGGCCTATTGGGAAGAGCGCGCCAAGGCCAATGCGGGCTTCGAGAGCCTGTGGACCGTCGGCATGCGCGGCATCCACGACACCGGCATGGTCGGTCCCAAGACCATCGAGGAAAAGGTAGCCCTGCTGGACAAGATCATCGCCGACCAGCGCGAAATCCTCTCCAAGAACGTCAATGCGGACGTGGCGAAGATCCCGCAGATCTTCGTACCCTATAAGGAAGTGCTGGGGATCTACCGCGCGGGCCTGAAGGTCCCCGATGACGTGACCATCGTCTGGCCGGACGACAACTTCGGCTACATCCGCCAGTTCGCCAGCCCCGAGGAGGCCGCGCGCAAGGGCGGGGCGGGGGTCTATTATCACCTCTCGTACCTCGGCTATCCGCTGGCCTATCTGTGGCTCTCCACGACGCCGCCGGCCCTGGTGCAGGAAGAGATGATCCACGCCTGGGACAAGGGCGCGCGCAACGTCTGGATCGCCAATGTCGGCGACATCAAGCCGGCCGAGATCGGGACTAGCCACTTCCTGGAGATGGCCTGGGACATCGACCGCTGGCGCGGCAAGAGCCAGAAGCAGTTCCTGCAGGACTGGACGGCCCGCAACCTGGGCCCGAACCTCGCGGCCAAGACCGCCGACCTGATGGACCGCTACTACCGCCTGAACTTCGAGCGCCGTCCCGAGCATCTGGAATGGCAGCCCAAGGCGGAGAGCCGTCACCTGTCGAGCTATACGCCCGAAGAGGTCAACGCCCGCCTGAAGGCCTTCCGCGTCCTGGTCGAGGAGACCAAGACGACCGGCCAACAGGTCCCGCCCGAACTGGGCGACGCCTGGTTCGAGCTGGTGGAGTTCCCGATCCGCGTCTCGGCGGCCGCCAACATGCGGTTCTTCGCGGCCGAGCGGTATAACGAGCTGGTCGACGGCCAACAGGCCATGGCGCGTTCGGCGGGCGGCGCGGCGGTTGAGGCCCAGGCCGAGATCACCGCCCTGACGGATCGCTTCAACAACCAGATCGCCGGCGGCAAGTGGCGCTGGCTGATGCCGGAAGAGCCGGCCGACAGCCAGTGGCGCATCTATCGCGCCCGCTCGATCCCGCTGCCGGGCGCGGGGCTGACAGCGGATCCGGGCAAGTTCCTGAGCGTCGTCGACAACGCCGGTCCGGTCGGCGCCCTGACGACCGAGGCCGAGGCCTTCGCCGCCAACACCGGCTGGCGTCTGATCGAAGGCGTCGGGCGGGGGAAGGGGGTCATGATCGCCGACGCAGCGGGCGCCTCGCTGTCGTTCAAGGTCGACGTTCCCGCCTCAGGCCTCAGCCTTCAGCTGGGCGTGCTGCCGATCTTTCCCGACGGGCAGGGCGGCGACATCGCGTTGGATGTCAGCATCGACGGCGGCCCGGTCCAGCGCGTGTCCTGGCCCCGCGCCGTGGGCTCGCCGGCCTGGGCGCAGGGCGTCCTCGACAACCTGCTGAAGGCTTCGGTGGGGGGCGAACTTTCGCCGGGTCCGCACACGGTCCAGGTGGTCGCCCGGACGGGCCGTGTGGCGCTCGATCAGCTACGCCTGGCCGCGCCCGAGGACGTTCCGACGCACGAGAACCACTGACAAACGCCTATGCGCCGGCGGCCGCCATCCTGCGGTCGCCGGAAGCGCCCTCATGGCCGATCGACCCGCTGGACAGCATCCGCACGGGAAGACGCGCGTTCGCGCCTAAGGCGCTGCAATATCAAGACTGTCTGGGAAGTGGCGGGGACCCAAGTTCGTCACTTGGGTCCCCATGGTGCCGCCGGGCAGGATTGAACTGCCGACCTCAGCCTTACCAAGGATGCGCTCTACCACTGAGCTACGGCGGCGACGAGGAGGGGGCGTATAGCGAGGAGAATCGCGAACGCCAAGCCCAAAATCGTCTTGACCGAACAACTTTGTCGCCGCACCCCGACGATATGCCGATCAGCGACGACAAGACGACCCGCGAGGCCAAGCTCGCCGAAGCGCTCCGGACCAATCTGCGCAAGCGAAAAGCCGCGTCGCGCGGGGTTTCCGGCGATTTCGATCCCGCGATCGAAGCCGCGCGCGCCGCGCCGCAGCCGTATAACGCCGTTCGGAAGTTGCTGGGGATAAATCACCGCGACGGCTCCCGCGTCGAGCTGGTCGTCGAGCTTTCAGCGCCCTTCCCGAATCCGGACGGGGAGGGATGGGCCGTGGCGGTGCGGCTGACGGGCGACGGCGGCCAGTTCGACACCGACTTTGGCAAGGCCGCGTTCGGTCGCGACGGCCTGGCGGCGACCCGCAAGGCGATCGACCTTGCCCAGGTCGCGCTGGACCTCGCCAGCGTCACCCACGACCTGCGCTGGATCGAAGACGAGCGCCCCTACGACCTCTCCGCGCCGATCTAGGGGTTCAAATTTAGCCGGGGAGCCCTTGCAACCCCTCTTGCAACGGATAGAACCCGCCCCTCACATGTGAGCCGCGCCGGGCCACCCCCGCTTTGGCGCGTTCGAGGGACCTAATGGATCGCATCGCCATCACCGGCGGCGCGCAGCTGCACGGGACGATCCCGGTCAGCGGCGCCAAGAATTCCGCCATCAAGCTGATGGCGGCCAGCCTGCTCACCGACGAGCCGCTGCGCCTGACCAACATGCCGCGCCTGGCGGACACGCGCTTCCTGGGCAAGCTGCTGACGCGCCTGGGCGTCCAGGTCACCGAGAGCGACGGTCCTGACGGCCAGCAGACCCTTCTGCATGCGCCGGAGATCACCAGCGGCTTCGCGCCCTACGATCTGGTCCGCCAGATGCGCGCCTCGTTCAACGTGCTGGGCCCGCTGGTCGCCCGCTCGGGCCAGGCGAAGGTCTCGCTGCCGGGCGGCTGCACCATCGGCGCGCGTCCCGTCGATCTGCACCTACAGGCGCTGGAAGCCCTGGGCGCCAAGATCGACCTGCACGAAGGCTACGTCTACGCCCAGGCCCCGCGCGGCCTGAAGGGGGCCGAGATCACCTTCCCGATCGTCTCGGTCGGCGCGACCGAGCACGCGATGCTGGCGGCCGTCCTGGCCGATGGCGTCACCGTGATCCACAACGCCGCCTGCGAGCCGGAACTGGGCGACCTGCAGGACTGCCTGAACGCCATGGGCGCCAAAGTCGAGGGCGCCGGCACGCCGACCATCACGATCACCGGCGTCGCCCGCCTGAAGGGCGCGACCCACGCGGTGATCCCCGACCGCATCGAAATGGGCACCTACGCCGTCGCCGCCGCCATGGCGGGCGGGGAAGTCCGACTGACCAACGCCCGTCCGGGCTTGATCGACGCCCTGCTGGACAAGCTTAAGGAAGCCGGCGCCGGCGTCGAGCCCACCGCCGACGGCGTGATCATCCGTCGCAATGGTCATCGCCTGGACTCGGTCGATATCGAGACCGCGCCGTTCCCGGGCTTCGCGACCGACCTGCAAGCCCAGTTCATGGCGCTGATGACCACGGCCAAGGGCGAGAGCCGGATCCGCGAGACGATCTTCGAGAACCGCTTCATGCACGCTCCCGAGCTGATGCGTCTGGGCGCCGACATCTCGGTGTCGGGCGGCGAGGCTCGCGTGCGCGGCGTCGAGCGTCTGGAAGGCGCCGAGGTGATGGCCACCGACCTGCGTGCTTCGGTCAGCCTGGTGATCGCCGGCCTGGTGGCCCGCGGCGAGACGACCGTGTCGCGCATCTACCACCTCGATCGCGGCTTCGAGCGCCTCGAGGAGAAGCTGGGCGCCTGCGGGGCGCAGGTCCGTCGTATCAAGGGCGACGGCGAGCCGGAGCTCTAGCCGATGGCCGACAACGCCAAGCCGCTTCGCCTTCTCGCCCAAGACGCCGAGGATCTGTCTGTCCTGTCGGCCACTCTGCAGGACGCCGTCGCCAAGATCGGCGACATCCGCTGGGACGCCCAGGGCCGCACCCTGACGATCGCCTGCAACCGCTTTCGTTGGGAGACGCTGGGCAAGCGCGCCAAAGCGGGCGAGCGGGTGCGCTCGGCCCTGCAGTTCGGCGACGTCGCCGGCGTCCAGGCGCGCAACCTGCGCCGCGACGCCAAGGGCGCGGTGGTCGAGCTGCTGTCCATCGCCTTCGAGGCGGCCGAGGAGGCGCCGGCGGGTGTCGTCACCCTGACCTTCGCCGGGGGCGGCGACATGCGGGTGGTTGTCGACTGCCTGGACGTGGCGCTCGCGGACGTCTCGGATCCCTGGACCACGCCGCGGACGCCGGGGCACGCCGACTAGTCCGTCGCGACCCCATACGGCGAATTCCGACTTGCATACGGGCGCAAAAGCCGCATCTAGCAGCGCATGCGCCGCTTCTCTTTCTCCGCTCCCGATTTCCAGGCCGCCTTCAAGGCCTTCCTCGATGAACGCCGCGGTTCGCCGGCCGATGTCGACGCCGCCGCGCGTGACGTACTGGAGGCGGTCAAGGCGCATGGGATCGAGGCCGTCCTCGAGTTCAGCCGGAAGTTCGACAAGGTCGAGCTGACCGCCGAGACGATCCGCGTCACGGCCGATGAGATCGAGCAGGGCTGGGCCGACACGCCCGCCGAGGTGCGCGAGGCCATCGCCTTCGCCGCCGCCCGCATTCGCGCCTATCACAGCCGCCAGCGCCCGGCCGACCAGGCTTGGACCGACGAGGCTGGCGTCGAGCTCGGCTGGCGCTGGACGCCGCTGGAGGCCGTGGGCGTCTATGTGCCCGGCGGCCGCGCGGCCTATCCTTCCACCGTGCTGATGAACGCCGTGCCGGCCCAGGTGGCCGGCGTCGACCGCATCGCCATGGTCACGCCGCCCGGCAAGCTGCAGCCGGCCGTGCTGGCCGCCGCCAAGGAAGCCGGCGTCACCGAGATCTGGCGCGTCGGCGGGGCCCAGGCCGTCGCCGCCCTGGCCTATGGCGCGGGTCCGATCCAGCCAGTCGACAAGATCGTCGGCCCGGGCAACGCCTTCGTCACCGCCGCCAAGCGCCGCCTGTACGGGGTCGTCGGCATCGACGCCCTGGCGGGCCCGTCGGAGATCGTCGTGGTCGCCGACAACAAGAACAATCCCGACTGGATCGCCGCCGACCTGCTGAGCCAGGCCGAGCACGACCCGGCCGCCCAGTCGATCCTGATCACCGACGACGAGGCCTTCGCCGCCGCCGTGGAGCAGGCGGTCGCCGAGCGTCTCAAGACCTTGGCCACCGGCGAGGACGCCGCCGCCTCGTGGCGCGACCACGGCGCGGTCATCATCGCGCCGCTGGACGAGAGCCCGGCCCTGGTCGACGCCATCGCCCCCGAGCACGTCGAGTTCGCGCTGGACAACCCGGAGCGCCTTTCCGACCGCGTCCGCCACGCCGGCGCGATCTTCCTGGGCCGGGTGACGCCGGAGGCGATCGGCGACTACGTGGCGGGCTCCAACCACGTGCTGCCCACCAGCCGCGCGGCGCGCTTCCAGTCGGGTCTGTCGATCTACGATTTCATCAAGCGCACCTCGATCGTGAAGTGCGACGCCGCTTCGTTTGGGATCCTGGGGCCGCACACCGTGGCTCTCGCCAAGGCCGAAGGACTGCCCGCCCACGCCTTGTCCGCGGAAATCCGCCTTTAGGAGAGGTTGCCTTCGGCCGGCCGACGCGCGAACCTCCCGCGTCAGATGAGCACCGAAGACGACCACGCCCGCCAACGGATCCAGTCGATCGAGATCGACGAGCAGAGCCTCGCGGCTGGCTCGCGCGACCAGGAGCAGGAGCGCCAGGTCGCGATCTTCGATCTTCTGGACGGCAACTATTTCGAGCCCGCCGACGCGGCTGGCGGTCCCTACGATGTCAAGCTTTCGCTGGTCGAGAATCGCCTGGCGTTCGACATCGCGGGTCCCGGCTACGCGCGCCGGCACCTGCTGTCGCTGTCGCCGTTCCGGGGCGTGATCAAGGACTACTTCCTGATCTGCGACAGCTATTACGCCGCGATCCGCAATTCGACGCCACAGCAGATCGAGGCCTTGGACATGGGCCGGCGCGGCCTGCACAACGAAGGCTCGAACCTTCTTCGCGAGCGTCTGGACGGCAAGGTCAAGACCGACCTCGACACCGCCCGGCGGCTTTTCACCCTGATCTGCGCCCTGCACTGGCGGGGGTAGGGCGGGTGCCAGGTTCGCTCCCCGACGCGGTGCTGTTCGCCTGCAACTATAACCGCGTGCGCTCGCCGATGGCCGAGGGGCTGTTCAAGCGGTTCTATGGCAAGCGGGCTTTCGTCGATTCTTGCGGGCTGAAGGGCGATCCGACCGGCGAGGGGATCGACCCGTTCGTCGTGGCGGTCATGGACGAACTGGGCCTCGATGTTTCGGATCACAAGCCCAAGACCTTCGCCGAGCTGGAGGATGGCAGCTTCGACGTCGTGGTCTCGCTGACGCCCGAGGCGCAGCACCGGGCGGTGGAGCTGTCGCGCGACCGCGCCGTGGATATCGAATACTGGCCGACCCACGATCCCACCCTTGTGGACGGCTCGCGAGAGGCGCGGCTGGAGGCCTATCGCGAGGTTCGCGACGCGCTCGCCGACGCCATCAAGCAACGTTTCGGGGCGCCATCGACGTTTGGGGGGTAATTGCGTTATAGAGGCGCCTCGCCGCGAGGACCCTCGTCTTCGCGGCAATCCGATTCGTCCCTTTGAGAGGCCTGATGGCTAAGGAAGAACTGCTCGAGTTTCCCGGCACGGTCAGCGAATTGCTGCCCAACGCCACGTTCCGCGTGAAGCTGGAAAACGATCACGAGATCATCGCCCACACCGCCGGCAAGATGCGCAAGAACCGCATCCGCGTCCTGGCCGGCGACAAGGTCCTGGTCGAGATGACCCCCTACGACCTGACCAAGGGCCGTATCACCTACCGCTTCAAGTAAGACGCCGATGGCTCCGACGACGGCAGCCCAAGCGGCCGCCGGGCCGGCGCTGGTGCTGGCCAGCGCGAGCCCCCGGCGCCTCGACCTGCTGGCCCAGGTCGGCGTCACGCCCGACCGGGTCGATCCCGCCGACATCGACGAGACCCCGCTGCGCGACGAGACCCCGCGCCGCCACGCTCTGCGCCTGGCGATCGAGAAGGCGCGCGCCGTCGCCGCCCGCGCGCCGGACGACTTTGTCCTGGCCGCCGATACGGTCGTGGCCGTGGGGCGCCGCATCCTGCCCAAGGCCGAGACCGAGGCGGACGTGCTCTACTGCCTGAAGCTGCTGTCGGGACGAAACCACAAGGTGTTCACCGGCGTGGCCCTGGTCGCGCCGGACGGACGGCAGGCCTCGCGTCTGGTCGAGACCAAGGTCGGTTTCAAGCGCCTGTCCGACGCCGAGCGCGACGGCTACGTCGCCAGCGGCCAATGGAAGGGCAAGGCGGGCGGCTATGGCGTCCAAGGCCTGGCCGGCGGCTTCATCACCGACCTGCAAGGCTCCTATCCCAGCGTCGTCGGCTTGCCGCTGTACGAGACGCTGAACCTGCTTTCCGGTCTGGGCTACCGTCCATGAGTGAGCGCCGGGCTTATCTTTACAAGGGCGTCGGCGAAACGGTCGGGGTCGTCACCCTGGACGGTCGTCCCGAGCGCCTGTTCGTCTCTTGGCCCACCGATGATCCGCTGGACGCCGAGGGCGTGCGCGGCGTCGCCCGGGTCAAGACGATCGAGAAGACCTTCGCTTCGGCCTTCGTCGCCCTGCCGGGCGGCCAGGACGTGATTCTGCCGCTGCGGCCCGACATGCCCAAGCTGGTCGAGGGCGGCCTGGTTGAGATCGAGATCAAGACGGCTTCGCGCCAAGGCAAGGCGGCCGTGGCCCGCTTCGTGGCGGAAGGGCAGGGCGAGCCGCGCGTGCTGGCCGCCGCCCCGTCCGTCGAGGAGCGTCTCAGGCACTATGTGAAGGCTGGATCGCCAACGACGGGCGACAAGGCCCTGCAAGCCGTCGAGGAGGCCGAGACCGACGCCTTGGCGACGGTCTTCGCCCTTCCGGGCGGCGGCGACATCGCCGTCGAGCCGACTCGAGCCCTGACCGCCGTGGACGTGGATCTCGGCGCCCGCGAGGCCTCCGATTCGAAGCGAGCGGCGCGGCAGGCTAACATGGCCGCTCTCAGCGTGGCGGCGCGGGTTCTGCGTCTGAAGGGGCTGGGCGGAATCATCGTCTTCGACCTCGTCGGTCGCGGCCACGACGGCCAGGCCCTGACCACGGCGGCGCGCAACGCCTTCGCGGCGGACAATCCCGGAGTCGGCGTCGGGGCGATCAGCAAGTTCGGCACGTTGGAAATGATCGTGCCGCGCCGCGCGCCGCCGGTCCTGGATCGCCTGCTCACGGCGGCCGGCGCATCCAGTCCCCGCCACCAGGCCCGCCGTCTGGCGCGCGCCCTGGAGCGCGAGGGCAGGGCGCAGGGCGGCGCTCGCCTGGCGGCTCATTGTTCCCCCGCCGTCGCCGAAGCCTTCCAAGCCGAGCTCGACGCCGGAGTCGCCGAACGTCTGGGGCGGCGTTTCACCGTCGAATCCAGAACCAGTTGGCCCGACGACCGCATGGAGGTGTTCGCCACATGAGCACGGGATGCCCGATTTGCGGCAAGCCTGTCGAAAAGGCTTTCCGTCCCTTTTGCTCCAAGCGCTGCGCGGACGTCGACCTGCAGCGTTGGCTGAGCGATCGATACGTCGTTCCCGGCGGCGAGGACTCTGACGAAAATCCGTCCTCGGAAGTCATCAACAGGGAATGACAAAAGGGCGCTGGACTTCGCCGCGCGCCTTCTCTATAGACCCGGCTCCTCGCTTCGCGGCGAGGTCGCCGAAGCGGTTTCGACCCGCCAAGGTCCGATGCCTGGGTAGCTCAGTTGGTAGAGCAGCGGATTGAAAATCCGCGTGTCGCTGGTTCGATTCCGGCCCCAGGCACCACTCCCCTTCATTCCAGCATGATCCGCCGCCAGGTCGCTCTCGCGCCTGTGCTAAGCGTCACTTTTCCTTCATAACGGGGCGTGGGCTCCGGGGCGCGAGCCTTCATTTGCCAAGTCGGCAGGCGCCTTTCTTCATCGATCATTGTTTTGTTGCCTTGCTGCGGTGCAGCATCGCCAATCTTCTTGCCAGGGGAAAAACGCCCCGTTTTCCCGAAAAGCCCTTTGTGCGTCGCGGTAAATGGCGGGGCGCGCCGGCCTCTACGACGATTTTGTGCCCAAATGAGCCCCTTGACGGTGCGAAAAGGGGTTGCCAAAGGACCACAGCCGCAATTCTAACATTGCGGTAAGACCGGAGCCCCTTCACAGGGCCTCGGTCGCACGCGCTTCGAAACGATCCTTCTGGAGGCCTGGTCCTCGTGGGGGGCGTAACGGGTCGAGCGCAGCGAAGCGGGTCCGTCCCGAGGGGAGAGAAATCAACCCTAGGAACGGGCTATTCAGAGTTAGGGTGGAGACGCTCTCGCGCGACGACCCTCGGTCCAAACGTGCTAGACCAATCAGGAACTGGCGACAGATGCTCGACATTAAACGGAAGACCCCCCTCATCGCTCTCGTCGGCGCCGTTGCGCTGATGGCGAGCGCCCCGGCGTTCGCTCAAGACGCCAAGCCCGCCGATCCGGCCGCCGCCTCGGCTCCGGCCGACGCCGCCGCTGCTCCGGCCGACGCCGCCGCTGCTCCGGCTCCGGAAGCTGCTCCGGCTCCGGAAGCCGCCGCGGAAGGCGAAAAGAAGGCGCACTCGCTGACGCCCGTCGGCATGTTCCTCGCCGCCGGCGCCGTCGTTAAGGTCGTCATGATCGGCCTGCTGCTGGCCTCGGTCTTCTCGTGGGTGCTGCTGCTCACCAAGATTTTCGAGTTCGCCGGTCTGAACAAGCAATCGGACAAGTTCCTGGAAGCCTTCCGCGGCGCTCGCTCGATCGCCGACATCGCGCGCATCAGCTCGTCGGAAGAATTCGAAGGCAACCCGATGGCCGACATGGCCGCCGCCGCCTCGCAGGAAGTCGAACTGTCGCGTCAAGCTGGCCTGCAAGTCGCCGGCGAGCACCGTGACTCGACGCTGGCCCGCGCCACCTACGCCATCAACGCCGTCCAGTCCTCGCTGGCCAAGCGTCTGTCGGGCGGCATGGTGTTCCTGGCCTCGGTCGGTTCGGCCGGTCCGTTCATCGGTCTGTTCGGTACGGTTTACGGCATCATGACGTCGTTCATCGGCATCGCGAACACCAACACGACCAACCTCGCCGTCGTGGCGCCGGGTATCGCTGAAGCCCTGCTCGCCACCGGTATCGGCCTCTTCGCCGCTATCCCGGCCGTTATCTTCTACAACTACTTCCAGACCCGCATCTCGGGTTACGGCACCCGCTCGGAAGGTTTCGTTGCTGAACTGATGAACGCCATCTCGCGTCAGCTCGACAAGGGGGCGTAACACCCATGGCCGCCAAACTTTCAGGCGGTGGGGGCGACAGGTTCAACGTCGAACAGAACAGTGAGATCAACGTTACGCCCTTCGTGGACGTTATGCTGGTCCTTCTGATCATCTTCATGGTGGCTGCTCCGCTAGCCTCCGTGTCGATCGAGGTGAACCTGCCGTCGGCGGTGGCGAAGTCGTCGCCGCCTCCATCCAAGCCGGTTTACGTCACGATCAAGGAGTCGGGTCAGCTCTACCTTGGCGATAACGAGACCAGCATCGATGAGCTGGGCTTCGACATCACCAAGAGCATGGGCCGTCGCGATCCGACCAAGGAGCGCATCTTCATCCGGGCCGACGAAAAGGTTCGCTACGGGGCTTTCATGGAGGTGATGAACACCCTCCAGGATAATGGCTTCTACAGCGTGGCGCTCGTTGGACGGGATGATAGCCAGTAGGGGTGCTGCATGGCTGAACAACAAACGCCCGAGCATCGCCACTACGATCCGCTCACCTCGGAAGGTCCGCGTCGCAAGAAGGGTATGGGGCCGTTCGGCGTCGCCCTGATTGTGGTGCTCGGTCTGCACGGACTGCTCTTCGCGTACCTCGCGAAGCAGAAGTTCGAAGCGGTGTTCCAGGAGTATTCGGACGACGCGACGGTTGTGGAGCTGCCTCCGCCTCCGCCGCCGCCTCCGCCGCCTCCGCCGCCGCCGCCGCCGACCAACGAACCGCCGCCGCCTCCGGCCGTGGTCCAGCCGCGTCCCCCGGTGGCTCCGCCCCCGGACGTGACGCCGCCGCCGCCGCTGCCGATCCCGCCCGTTGAAAAGCGGGTCGAGACGACCGCTCCGCCGGTCATCTCGCAGGCTCCGCCGGTTCCGACGAACCCGCCGGCTCGCGCCTCGGTCGTGACCCGTCCGGATTGGGCCCGTAAGCCCAGCGCGGACGACATGGCCCGCTACTTCCCGGACCGCGCTCAGCGGATGGAAGTCAGCGGTAAGGCGACAATCTCGTGCACCGTCACGGCGAAGGGCACGCTGGAAGGCTGCTCGGTGGTCTCAGAGACCCCGGCGGACATGGGCTTCGGCGACGCGGCTCTGCGTCTGTCGCGCCTGTTCCGGATGAAGCCGAAGACCCTCGACGGCGCGCCCGTCGATGGTGGTCAGGTGACCGTCCCGCTGGTGTTCCAAGTCCCGCAATAGGGCCTGGATCCAGACGACGACCAAGAAACGCCCCGGAGTTTCCACTCCGGGGCGTTTTCCTGTTAAAATTGGCCGGATCGGCGCTTGATCCCCGGGGCCGATCCGACTAAAGACGACGCCTCGCGATGAGCCGGCTTAGCTCAGTTGGTTAGAGCGCTAGATTGTGGATCTAGAGGTCCTCGGTTCGAGCCCGAGAGCTGGTACCATCGCAAGCCTTTGAAAAGCCCGGGTTCGCCCGGGCTTTTTGCTTTTTCGGCCCATGGCGCGGCTTGGCCTCCAAAATGTCACGGGAATGAGATCGAACAGCTAGGCTTGGAGCTTGGCAGGTTCAGGCCGATCATTCGCGGTCGGTCTTGGCTCGGCCCGAACGGGATCGACGGTGAAGCCGTTCAGGCTTCGGGCTATCAAGTCGATCGGCGAAGCGCGGAGGGGACTGGCGCATGGTTTTGGGCGTTCCGCCCAGAGGCCCGCAGGCGATGCGGGGAGGGGCTTCGAAGCCGCGCCGGCTCTTCGCCGCGGCGGCGCTTCTCCTTTGCCTGCAGGGGGGCGTGGCGCTGGCTCAGGAGGTCCCGCGCGAGGCGCATGGCTGGCGCCACGCGCCTCATCGTGGCGGCTATATGGTGAAAGCCAGTCACCTGGTGAAGTTTCCGGCCTTCGTGGCTTGGCCCGATTCGGCGTTCGAGACGCCCTCCAGTCCCTTTCGGCTATGTATCGGGGGCGTGGATCCGTTTGGCCCGCTTATCGACCGCTTCGCCCACAATGCGCGCGTGGGCGACCACGAAATGACGGTGACGCGTCTGCCCTCGGTGGCCAAGGGCGCGGACTGCCATGTGCTGTTCGTGTCGCCATCACGAGGCCAGACGCCTCGTGAGATGATCGCGGCCGTGACTGGGCGCCCCGTGCTGACCGTCGCCGACGAAGGCATCGACGCGCCGGGCGCTATGATCCAGTTCGTCACGCTGGAGAGCCGGGTGCGCTTTGAGATTCGTGGCGAGGCCGCCCAGACGGAAGGGCTGGTGGTGAGCTCCAAACTGCTCTCTCTGTCCGTCACGCGCGGGATCGGCGAGCGATGAGCGAGGAAGCGAACGCTCCGCGCCGGCGATGGCGGCCGGCGCTGACCGTGTGGATGGCGGTGACCCTGGCCGTGGCCATCGTCGTCGCCGCCTTCGCCATGGCCGTCTACAATGAGCGCTTGGGCCAACAGGAGAAGCTCCGCCAGGCCGAGGTGCAGCTGCGCATTCTGGCCGGCAGCATGGCCGCGCCCTTGGCCTTCGACGATCGCTCGGCCGCCCGCGAATATGTCGGCGCCCAGAGTTCCAATCCCGACGTCGAGGCCGTGGGCGCCTATGACATGCAAGGCGCGCTCGCGGCCGGTTACACACGCGCCGGCGCGCCGCCGCCGGCGCGCAACGTGCTGGGGGCGCCGCGGATCGAGGGGGCGAGGCTTGTGCTGACGGCGCCGGTGACCGAGGGCGACACCGTGCTGGGATCGGTCTACCTGCGCACGGTGCTGGAATCGCCCACGCGCCGGCTGATGCGCTACGCCGGCTTCGCCCTGCTGATCATCATGGCCGCGCTGCTGGTCGCCGTCCTGGGCGCCGCCGGTGCTCGCGAGGCCGAGGCCTATCGCAAGCTCAAGGCCGAGATCCGCGAGCGCGAGAAAGCCGAGGACGCGCTGCGCCAGTCGCAGAAGATGGAGGCCATGGGCCAGCTGACCGGCGGCGTGGCGCATGACTTCAACAATCTTTTGATGGTCGCCTCCAGCGGTCTGGATCTGCTGGAGCGGACGTCCGATCCGGCGCGCCGGGAGCGGCTGCGCGACGGCATTCGCCAGGCGATCGATCGCGGGGCCAGCCTGACCCAGCAGTTGTTGGCCTTCTCGCGTCGCTCGCCTTTGAAGCCCGAGGTCATCGACATCGGCCAACGGCTCTCCGGCATGCTGGCGATCCTGGACCGCTCGCTGCGCGAGGACGTCACGGTGCGGATGCAGCTGCCGCCAGACCTGTGGCGGGTTGAGGTCGACGCCTCGCAGATGGAGGTGGCGGTGCTGAACATCGCCATCAACGCGCGCGACGCCATGCCCGACGGGGGCACGATCACCATCGAGGCCCGCAACGAGCCTTCGGGGCGTCCGGACGGCGCGGGCGACATGGTCCGCCTGTCGATCCGCGACACCGGCGTCGGCGTCGCGCCAGACATGATCAGCCGTCTGTTCGAGCCCTTCTTCACCACCAAGGCGGTCGGCAAGGGTACGGGGCTGGGCCTGTCACAGGTCTACGGCTTCGCCCGCGCCTCGGGCGGCGAGGTGGGCGTGGACAGCGTGCTGGGCGAAGGCACGACGATCTGGCTGCGCATCCCGCGCTCGACGAAGGCGCTGCTGACGCCCGAGCTGTTGGCGATCCGCCCGCCGCCCGCCGACAGCGACCGCCAACGCGTGCTCCTGGTCGAGGACGACGACAGCGTGGCGCACCTGGTCGAGGAGATGCTCCGCGAGCTGGGCTATGAGGTGAAGCGGGTGGCGGATGGAAGCAGCGCCCTGGACGCGTTGCGCGTCGATCCGCGCTTCCAGCTGGTCTTCAGCGACATGGTCATGCCCGGCGACATCGGCGGACTCGATCTGGCGCGCGACATTTCCCGGCTGCGGCCCGATCTGCCGGTCCTGCTGACGACCGGCTACAGCGCCGCCGCGGCCGCCGCCAGCAAGGAGGGGCGGCGGGTGCTGGTCAAGCCGTACCGCATCGAGGCGCTGGCCGCGGAGCTGGACGCCGTGCTCGCCCGCGCGCCGGGCGGCTAGGCCACCGTCCGCTCGTCTCTTCGGAACGACAAACGGCGCCTGAGTGTTGGTTGGCGGTCGGGGATATCGAGGGAGAATTCCATGGCTGCCGCCACCAAGAGCTCGTCCACCAAAGCCAAGACCGCCAAGCCCCGCAAGGCGACCCGTCGCACCGGCCGCCGCGATCCGCTGGCCATTCGCCTGCTGAAGCAGGACCACCGCGAGGTGGAGAAGATGTTCGATGAGTACGAACAGCTTGAGAGCGACAGCGAGAAGCTGGCGCTGTTCAACCAGATCGCCCTGGCCCTGAAGGTCCACACCCAGATCGAGGAAGAGATTCTCTATCCGGAGAGCCGTGGCGAGGTCGAGGACGACCTGATCGACGAGGCCTATGTCGAGCACGACGGCGCCAAGAAGCTGATCGCCGAGATCGAGGCGATGAAGCCGGGCCAGGAATTCTACGACGCGAAGGTCAAGGTGCTGGGCGAGTACATCAAGCACCACGTCAAGGAAGAGGAGCAGCCCGGCGGCTTCTTCGCCCAGGCCAAGAAGGGCGACGAAGACCTCGAGGCCATCGGCGAGCGCATGAAGGCGCGCAAGGAAGAGCTGATGGCCAAGATGGGCGGCGCCAAGGTGAACTGAGGTCGGGCGGATGTTCCTCCCCCGCGCGCGGGGGAGGTGGCCCAGAGGGCCGGAGGGGGCAAGCGGGGCTTGTGCTGTGTTTGCCCCCTCAGTCGCTCCGCGACAGCTCCCCCGCATCGCGAGGGAGCATCTTGTTAGACTAACCCCGCCAGCTTCCCCGCCATCCGCAGGTCCTCGACGAACTCCGCATAGGCCTTGGCCTTGGCCTCCGCGTCGGGGACGCGCAGCAGGAAGGACGGGTGATAGGTCACCACGCCCTGAGCCTGGTCGGGCAATTGAAGCGCCTGGCCGCGATTGGCGCCGATCGGCGTCGGCTTGCCGATCACGCCCAGCGCCGCCGTCGCGCCCAGCATTACGATCACCCGAGGTCGGACGATCCGCCGCTCGGCGTCCAGCCACCAGCGGCAGGCTGTGACCTCGCCGCGATCGGGCGTATTGTGGATGCGCCGCTTGCCGCGCGCCTCGTGCTTGAAGTGCTTCACGGCGTTGGTGACGAAGGCGCGGTCGCGCGGCACGCCCGCTTCCGCCAACGCCCTGTTGAACATCTGGCCGGCCGGTCCGACGAACGGACGGCCGGCGAGGTCCTCCTGGTCGCCGGGTTGCTCGCCCACGAACATCAGCGGCGCGGGATGCGCGCCTTCGCCGGGCACGCCCTGGGTGGCGTCGCGCCACAGGCCGCAGCGGCGGCAGACCTGCACGCCCGCCTCGAGTTCCTCCAGCGTCGTCGGCGCGCCCTGACCGAATGAGGCGTCGCGGCTGTGGCGCAGGGCGGCCTTCAGCACGCGATCGGACGGTGGGCGAGGCGGGGCGGCGACCATTGCGGCGGCGCGGTCCTGGGCTGAGGCGATCAGTTCCGGAATGAGCGCCGCCTCCGGCAGGTTCCGCCAATAGCGTTTGGGCATCTCCTGCCGCATCTGCTTGGGGTTCAGCCGCGCCGGATTGAAGATCGAGGCGTAATAGGTGCGCCAGAGCTCCTCCTGGGCGTCCTCGGAGGGGGCGTCTGCCGGATCGGCGCCTTCGGACACCAGCAGCCGCTCGCCGTCCCAGGCCACGCAGGCGTCGGGCGTCAGGATCGTCCAGTCCATGCTGGTGAAGCGACGGACGAAGAAGGGCGCGACCGCCTCGGTGACGCGATGCGCGGGCTCGAACCAGGCGGCATAGGTTTCAGTCGCCGCGCCCTCGACCAGACGGAACCGGACGAAGGCTTTCATTTTGTGGGCGGCGCGGCTGACGGCCTTGGCCATGTCGCGGGCGCGCGCGATGTCGGGATCGGCGGGGTTCTCGATCAGGCGCGGCTCGCGCTCCAATCGCCAAAGGATGCGGTAGAGCAGGGCGAGGCGGTCGGGACCGCGATGCAGGATCACCTGCTCGGCGAGTTCGAGAAAGGCCGCGGGGACGGTGAAGTTGGCTGGTGCGGCTGTGGGCGGAGATGGCGTCAGATCGAACAGCTCCCGCTCCACCGTCCATACCACCGCCTCGGGCGGCGCGCCCTCGGCCCGCAGCGCTCGGGCGGCGGATCGCCAGCCGGTGAAGTCGATCTCGGACGCCAGCCGCACCACGCGCATCAGAACAGGCTCAGCTGTTGGGGCTGGATCAGCGCCGCCTTCAGGCTCTCCTGGTCGGTCAGGGCGCCGGGCGTCCAGTCGGCGGTGACCACGAAGGCCTTGGCGCGCTTCAGGACGGCCCCGACGCGCTTCAGGTCGTCGAGGGTCAGGCGGGTCACCTTTCGAGCCGTCAGGACCCTCTCCACGGCCTTGGCGCCCAAGCCAGGCACGCGCAGCAAGGTCTCCCGGTCGGCGGTTTGGATATGGACCGGGAACTTGGCGCGGTTCTTCAAGGCCCAGGCGGTCTTGGGATCGACGGAGAGATCCAGGTCCTCGCCTTCCTCCACGATTTCGGGGCGCTCGAAGCCATAGAAGCGCATCAGCCAGTCGGCCTGGTAGAGGCGGTGCTCGCGCAGCAGGGGCGGTCGGGCCAGGGGCAGGCGATGGCTGGCGTCGGGGATCGGGCTGAACGCGGAGTAGTAGACCCGGCTCAGCCGATAGGACCCATAGAGGTTGGCGCTGCGGGCCAGGATGTCGCCGTCCCTGGCTTCGTCGGCGCCGACGATCAGCTGGGTCGACTGGCTGCGGGCGAAGGTTCGGCGGCCAGCTTTCCGCGCTGGCTCGGCTTTGTCCTCGATCGCCAGTCTCATCCGGCCCATGGCGCGCTTGATGTCGGTGACGTCCTTTTCCGGCGCCAGGGTCTTGAGGCTGTCGTCGCGCGGCAGCTCGATATTGATCGACACCCGGTCGGCATAGAGCCCCGCCTCGGCCGCCAGCTCGGGCGAGGCCTCGGGGATCAGCTTCAGGTGGATGTAGCCGCGGAAGTCGTGGTCCAGCCGCAGGGACTTCGCCACCCGGACCATCTCCTCCATCGTGTAGTCGCCGGTGCGGATGACGCCCGACGACAGGAACAGCCCCTCGATATAGTTGCGCTTGTAGAAGTTCAGGGTGAGGTCGACGACCTCCTTCACCGAGAACCGCGCCCGGGGCGTGTTCGACGACACGCGGTTGATGCAGTAGGCGCAGTCGTAGATGCAGAAGTTGGTCAGCAGAATCTTCAGCAGGCTGATGCAGCGCCCGTCGGGCGCGTAGGCGTGGCAGATGCCCATGCCCTCGGTCGAGCCGACGCCCTTGCCGCCTAGCGAGTCGCGTTTCTGAGCGCCCGACGAGGCGCAGGAGGCGTCGTACTTGGCGGCGTCGGAGAGGATGGCGAGCTTGCGCCGAAGATCGAGAACGGCCATGCGCGGCACGTTATCGTTCTTGCTTTGTTCTGGAAAGTCTTCACGCGCGACGAGGGCATGAAGCGGATCGTCGCGCGTGAAGGGAAGCGTTGGGAAGCGGACACTCGCGGCGTCCGCTTCCCGCCAAAGGGCTTAGCCGTTGACGGCGTCCTTCAGTTGCTTGGCCGGCGTGAAGGCGACCTTCTTGCTGGCGGCGATCTCGATGGTCGCGCCCGTGGCCGGGTTGCGGCCGGTGCGGGCCGGCTTGGCCTGGACCTTGAACTTGCCGAAGCCCGGGATCGAGACTTCTTCGCCCTTCACGGCGGCGTCGGAGATCGACTTGAAGACGCCGTCGATGATGGCCTTGGCTTGCGTCTTGGTCAGCTTGTCGTCGGCGGCCACGGCGGCGTCGACCAGATCGGAAACGTTCATCTTCTTAAGCTCATTCCTGTGAATCAGGGAATTTCGAGCCTGACGAGCCCGATCGCGTTTGTCACCCGTTAGGGAAGGTTAAAAAGCCGATTTATGGGGGCAAAACGCCTGTGGGGCTGGGTTTTTCATGAAATCGTCGCCCCCTGAACCGCCGCATCAGGGGCAAAGGCGTTAATTTTGGTTCCAAAAGTGGACTGAAGGCTCGCTCGCGCCATGGGTGATTCTGCGAACGAATCGCGCTGCGGCGCCTGTGTGATGGGGCGTGGATCGCCAAGACCGGAACACCAAGCGCCGCCAGCCATTCCTCCTGCGAGCACAGGAGAACAGCCATGACCGACGTCGATAATGGGTGGGACGAGCAGGACGGCGCCGAGGCGATGGACGACGATGTCGTTGGTCGCGACGGCGAGTTCCGCACCTTCGAGGAGCTGCCCGACGTGCTGGACGTGACCCAGGCCGAGGGCGACGCCGACGACGATGACGCCCTGATCGCCGAGGAGCTCGACGATGACGAGATCATCGAACTGGAGCAGGACGACGATCCAGGCGATGGTCGCGATGTCGACGACGAACGACCCGAAGTCTTCGACGGCGAATAGGCGGGACGGCGATGGCGGCGCGCAAGCTCGCGGCCTACGAGGCCAAACGCGACTTCGAAAAGACGGCCGAGCCCTCGGGCAAGGTCGCCGTCGCCGCGTCAGAGCGGGCGCGTTTCGTCATCCAGAAGCACGACGCCACGCGCCTGCACTATGACCTGCGCCTGGAGCACGACGGCGTGTTCCTGTCTTGGGCCGTGACGAAGGGGCCCTCGCGCGATCCGCACGATCGGCGCCTGGCGGTCCATGTCGAGGACCACCCGCTGGCCTATGGCGACTTCGAAGGCGCCATCCCCAAGGGCCAGTATGGCGGCGGCACGGTGATGCTGTGGGACCGCGGCTGGTGGGCGCCCGAACCTGGCTTTGACCTCGCCAAGGGCCTCGAGAAAGGTGAGATCAAGATGGTCTTCGCCGGCGAGCGGATGAAGGGCGGCTATGTCCTGGTCCGGATCAACAACGACAAGTTCGCCAAAGCGGGATCGAGCGGCAAGCGCGAGAACTGGCTGCTGATCAAGCACCGCGACGAGTTCGCGATCGAGGGCGACACGGACTTCCTTGAGGACACGTCTTTCTCGATCGCCTCGGGGCGGACGATGGAGGAGATCGCGGCTGGGAAGGGAAAGTCTCCCACGCCGTTCATGACGAAGAAGACCACCGCCTCGGACGCCGTCTGGAACAGCAAGGGCTCGCCCGAGGCCAGCGCCGAGAAGGCCGCCCAGGAGACCGGCGCGCCGAAGGGACGGACGGTCAAACCCTCCGCCAAGGCCAGCCCCTCGCGAAAGATCGTGAAGACGGCGGCCATGCCGGACTTCACGCCGCCGCAGCTCTGCAAGCTGGTCGACCGCCCGCCGACCGGAGGCGATTGGGCGCACGAGATCAAGTTCGACGGCTATCGGATGCAGATGCGTATCGAGGGCGGCAAGGCGACTTTGCGCACCCGCGCGGGCCTCGACTGGAGCGCCAAGTTTCCGCGCCTGATCAAGGATGGCGCGGTCTTGCCGGACGCCTTGATCGACGGGGAGGTCGTGGCCCTGGACGCCGACGGCTCGCCCTCCTTCGCCGGACTGCAGGCGGCCCTGGCCGAGGAAAAGACCGACGACCTGATCTTCTTCGTTTTCGACCTGCTGTACGAGGGCGGCGAGGACCTAACCGAGTTGCCGCTGAGCGAGCGCAAGGCGCGTCTCAAGGCGCTGCTGCCCGCGGACAGCGACCGCATCCGCTATGTCGAGCACTTCAAGAGCGGCGGCGAGGCGGTGCTGCAGTCGGCCTGCCGGATGTCGCTGGAAGGCGTGGTCTCCAAGAAGCTCGACGCGCCGTACCGCTCCGGCAAGCCGGGGACCTGGACCAAGGCGAAGTGCCGGGCCGGCCACGAGGTGGTGATCGGCGGTTGGACGACGACCGGAGACGCCTTCCGCTCGTTGATCGTCGGGGTCTATCGCGACGGCGATCTCGTTCACGTCGGTCGCGTCGGTACGGGCTTTGGCCGCGACAAGGTCGCGCGCCTGCTCCCAAAGCTGAAGGCGGCCGAACGCAAGACCTCGCCGTTCACCGGCAAGGGCGCGCCGCGCGGCGGCGCCAACATCCACTGGGTGGACCCCGTGCTGGTGGCGGAGATAGAGTTCGCCGGCTTCACGGGAGACGGCTCGGTGCGCCAGGCGTCGTTCAAGGGACTGCGCGAGGACAAGCCGGCCCAGGCGGTCGAGGCCGAGACCCCCGCGCCGGCCGAGGACGTCGAGCTGGCCCAACCCACGGGCGTCCCCGCGCCTAAGCGGCGGACAGGTGGCAAGGCCTCGGTGCGCGGCGTGGCGATCTCCAACCCCGACAAGCCCCTGTGGCCGGACGCGGGCGACGGAACGCCGGGGACAAAGCTCGAGCTCGCCGAATATTTCGAAGCGGTCGGCGACTGGATGCTGGAGCATATCAAGGGTCGGCCCTGTTCGGTGATCCGCATGCCCGACGGCATCGACGGCGAGAAGTTCTTCCAGCGCCATTCGGGCAAGGGCGTCTCGGCCCTGATCGACGAGGTCGTCGTCAGCGGCGACCGCAAGCCCTACCTCGTGTTCAACACGGTCGAGAGCCTCGTGGCCGCCGCCCAATGGGGAGCGACGGAGCTGCATCCCTGGAATTGCCGGCCGGGCGAACAGGATATCCCCGGTCGCCTGGTCTTCGACCTTGACCCCGCGCCGGACGTCTCGTTCGACGCTGTGGTCGAGGGGGCGCGGGAGATCCGTGACCGGCTTGAGGCCCTGGGTCTGGCGCCTTTCTGCAAGACCACGGGCGGCAAGGGGCTGCATGTCGTCACGCCGCTGAAGCCCACAAAGGTTGACTGGGACACCGCCAAGGCGTTCGCGCGGGAAGTGTGCGCCCGGATGGCCGCCGACAGCCCCGAACGGTACCTGCTGAACATGGCCAAGAAGGAGCGCGGCGGGAAGATCTTCCTCGACTACCTGCGCAACGACCGCATGAGCACGGCGGTGGCTCCGCTGTCGCCGCGCGGCCGCCCCGGCGCGCCGGTCTCCTGGCCGGTGTCCTGGACCCAGGTGCGCAAGGGCCTCGATCCGAAGCGCTTCAACCTCCGCACCGCGCCTAGTCTGCTGAAGAGCCTGGACGCCTGGGACGCCTATGCCGAGAGCGAGCGGGATCTCGCGGAGGCGATCAGGAAGCTGGGTAAGGCTTAGGCCGTTCAAGTTGACGGCGACGTCACGAATTTTAAGGTGTCGCCAGCGGCGCTTGAACGCCGTGTTCAGCCGAGGGGAGAGGCGACATGGCCCGCGAGCAGGCGCTGCGAACGCTGGAGACCTGGCATGACCTGCTGGAGAAGCGCGAGTTCGATCGCCTTCGGCCCCTCGCCGCCGAGACGGTGGTCTTTCGCTCGCCGGCCTTCTACTCGCCCTATCCCGGTGTGGAGCCGCTGGTCCACATTCTCTCCACGGTCAGCACGATCTTCGAGGACTTTGCCTACCACCGACAGTTCTGGTCGGAGGGCGAAGATGCGGTCGTGCTGGAGTTCAGCGCCCGCGTTGGCGACAAGAAGCTGAAGGGGATCGACATCATTTCCTTCGACGCCGCCGGCAAGATCCGCGAGTTCGAAGTCATGATCCGCCCCGCCAACGCCGCGGCGGCGGTGGGCGAGGCCATGGCCGCCAAGGCGGGGCCGCGCCTGAAGGAACTGCTCGGCAAGCCCGGCTGAGACCGCCGGCGCGAACCTAGCCCGCCTTTTTTCGCGCCGGGGCCTTGTGCGCGGTCTTGGCGACAGGCTTCTTCGCTCCGGCCTTGCCGGCCGGCGCCTTGCCCAGGCTCGCCCGGAGCGCCTCCATCAGGTCGACCACGTTGGTGTCCTCCGGCTCTTCCGGCGCGGTGACCTTGCGGCCCTTGCCCTTCTGCTTTTCCTTGATCAGGGCGCGCAGGGCGTCCTCGTAGCGGTCGTTGAACTGCTCGGGATCGAAGGGGCCTTCCTTCTGCTCGATGATCTTCTGGGCGATCTGGATCATCGCCGCGTCGGGCTTCTTGTCGGGAATGGCGTCGAAATAGCTGGCGGCGTCGCGGACCTCGCGACGCGAGCGCAGCGACCAGGCGACCATGCCATTGTCGCGCGGTTCGATGGCCAGCAGACGCTCGCGCTGGTGCATGACCACGCGGCCGAGCGCCACCTGGCCCTCCTTGGTCATGGCCTCGCGGATCACGCCATAGGCTTCGGCCGCCAGCTTGCCGTCGGGAACCAGGAAGTACGGATTGTCCCAATAGAGCCGGTCGATCTCGGCGGCGGGGACGAAGCGCTCGATGTCGATGGTTCGGGTGCTTTCCAGCCGGACGCTGTCGATCTCGTCCTGGGTGACGACGATGTACTCGCCCTTCTCGTACTCGTAGCCCTTGACGATATCCGAACGCTCGATCGGTCCCAGGTCCGGGTCGGTCGGGATCATCCGGATCCGGTTGTGGGTCTTCTTGTGCAGCATGTTGAAGTGCACGTCGCCGCGCGCGTCGGTGGCGGTGTACATCGCGACAGGGCAGGTCACGAGCGACAGGCGCAGGTGGCCCTGCCAGGTGGGACGGCCGGCGGCCATGGGCGGTTCTCCGTTAGCGCCGACTCAACGAACCTTGACCCCCGCCGTTCCCTAGTCCGCCTGGCATGAGGCCATAGCCGCTTCCAGGAACCGGATCACCGCCAACTCGAAGGCGCGCTCGGAGCGGCCGGGCTTCAGCGGCAGGACGCCCTGCTGATAGGCCTCCAGCACCAGCGGATGGATGTACGAGCCCCGGCAGACGGCGGCGGTGTTGCCCAGCAGTCCGGCGACGGCCTTCACGCAGGTGTTGACGTTGCGCTTGGCCTCCGCAGCGCTGACGGCCTTGGGAACCAGGCACAGGGCGCGAGCGGCGGCTAGGGTGCCGGCCCAGGTGCGGAAGTCCTTGGCCGAGAAGTCCTCGCCGATCACGGCGCGGATATAGGCGTTGACGTCGGCGCTCTCGACTGACCGACGCTGTCCCTCCTCGTCGAGGTACTGGAACAGGCGCTGGCCGGGTACGTCCTGGCAGGCCTTGACGATGCGGGCGAGGCGTCGGTCGCGGAAGCCCGTCTTGTGGACCTTGCCGCTCTTGCCGCGAAACTCGAAGACGCCGCCCATGCTGGACAGCTTGGCGTGTCGGTCGCGCAGGGTGGTGAGGCCAAAGCTCTTGTTGGCCTGGGCGTATTCCTCGTTGCCCACCCTAATCAGGGTCAGCTCCATGAGGCGGATGACGGCGGCGATCACCTTCTCGCGCGGGATGCCGCGCCTGGCCATGTCCGCTTCGACCCGCGCCCGCAGGCGGGGGAGGGCGCGGCCAAAGGCGATCATGCGGCTGAACTTCAGACCGTCGCGGTCGCGTCGCCAATCGTCGTGATAGCGGTACTGTTTGCGGCCCTTCTGGTCGCGGCCGGTGGCCTGGATGTGGCCGCGCGGCGAGGGGCAGATCCAGACCTCGGTCCAGGCCGGCGGGATCGCCAGGGCTCGGATGCGGTCGAGGGTCTCGGCGTCCCTGACCGCGCGACCGTCCGGGTCGCGATACGCGAGGCCCTCGCCGGCGGCGACGCGGCGTATGCCAGGATCGTCGTCATTGACGTAGGAGAGGCCGGTGGAAGCCGGCAGAAGCTCGATCGTGTCGCGTGGCATGCCGCCAGCCCTCGTCGCGGGTCCGTTGGCGGATCAACGGGGCGCGAGAGCGGCGGGTTCCGGTCGTTGGTTTACGAGCTCGCGCGCTTAAGGGGCTTCGTCGTCGACCATCGCGCGGACCAGGTCCACGACCCGGCGGCGCAGGCGGCGGTCTTCCAGGCGTGGGAACAGCCCAGCCAGTTCGAGACCTTCTGGCGTCGAGACGAATTCGGTCATGCGCTGGGCGAAACCATCGTCCATGCCGCCGTCGGTCTCTTCCAGCCCTTCGTAGAAGTACGACACCGGCGCCTGCAGCAGCTTGGCGGCGTCATACAGCTTGCTGGCGCTGATGCGATTGGCGCCGCGCTCGTACTTCTGGATCTGCTGGAAGGTGATCCCGAGGGCGTCGGCGACCTGGGTCTGGCTGAGGCCCATCATCTTTCGGCGAATTCTCAGCCGCGCGCCCACGTACAGGTCGACAGGGTGGGCTTGTTCGGCCGCGGGTCGATCGTTCATCCGCCTAAAATCCCTCAACGCCGCGACGCGGCTTAAACGCGAGTATTAACGATATAGACCGAGCTTTGCGGAGTCGTCACGTCCGCGCGTACACGTAACGGTCTCTTTGCAACATTATGGCCTCGCCCGGACTTGACGTTGACGGCACGGGGAGGTGTTTGCCCCCAATGTATTCTGCAAATGATGCAAAGATCGCGGTGGCCGGCGCCGGGGCCTTCGGCTTGGCGGTTGCGTTACGTCTGGCGCGGGCCGGACGATCCGTCACGCTGTTGGATCCCGCTCCGCTGGGCGACAACGCGTCCGGCGTGGCGGCGGGCATGCTGGCTCCGATCAGCGAGGCGCTGTTCGACCCCATCTCGCGCGATCACCTGGCTCTGATGCGCCGGGCGCGAGACCTGTGGCCCGATTTCGCGGAGGCCCTGGCGATCCCGCTGTCTCGCGCCGGCGTGCGGATCGAAGGCTCCGACAGTTGGTGCGCCGAGGTCGCCAAACGGCTTGAGCAACTGGGCGTCGCGCCGACGAAGGTCATCGAGGAGGATTGGCGGCTGGACTCGCGGCCCGCCCTGGCGGCGCTGCGCGCGGCGGCTGAACAGGCCGGGGTGTCGTTCGAGACCGGCGCCGTGGCGGCCTTCGAGCCTGGAGCCCTGACCCTGGCCGATGGCCGCGTCGAAGCCTTCGATGTGCTGGTGCTGGCGACGGGGCCCGGAGTCCGTGACGGCCGCATCGCGCCCGAGACCGCCGTCCTGTCGCCGATCAAAGGCCAGCTCCTGCGTGCGACGCTCCTCGATGACGAGGCGGTGGTGGTGCGCGGCGAGGGGGTCTATCTGGCGCCGGGAGAAGCGCTGGCCGTCGGCGCGACGATGGAGGCGGGCCGCGACGACCTCGCGCCCGACGCCTCGGCGACCCAGGCGCTACGCCAAGCCGCTCGGGCTCTGCGTCCGGCGCTGGATCTCGATGCGGCCGCCGTGGAGGTCGGCGTCCGGGCCACGACGCCCGACGGCCTGCCGCTGGTCGGCTGGAGCCGCGCGCCCGGCGTGATGCTGGCGGTCGGCGCCCGACGTAACGGATGGCTGTTCGCGCCGCTTGTGGCGTCTATGGTGGCGGCTTATCTGACGGGCGATAACCCGGGCCCCGAGGCCGCCGCCTTCGATGCGCGGCGCTTCGAGAAGGCTTAGAGGAACGACGCACAGCGCAGGGGAGTAGGGCCGAATGTCCGGATTCTGGTTGACCGAAGAGCAGGAAGCCATTCGCGAGGGCGTCGCCAAGGTGTGCGCGGCCTTCGACGACGAATACTGGCGCCGCACCGACGAAACCGGAAACTTCCCCGAGGAATTCGTCGCCGCCATCGCCGAGGGCGGCTGGCTGGGCGTGGCCATGCCCGAGAGCGTCGGCGGGGCCGGCCTTGGCCTGACCGAGGCGGCGATCATGATGCAGACCGTGGCCCAGTCTGGCGCGGGCTTCTCGGGCGCCTCGGCCATCCACCTCAACATCTTCGGCCCGATGCCGCTGGTGAAGTTCGGGTCCGACGAGCAGCGCGAGCGCCTGCTGCCCCGGATCATCTCGGGCGAGGACAAGATGTGCTTCGCGGTGACCGAGCCGAACTCTGGCCTCGACACCTCCAGCCTCGAAACGCGGGCCGAGAAGGTCGACGGCGGCTATCGCCTGAACGGTCGGAAGATCTGGACCACCGGCGCCCAGCGCGCCAACAAGATCCTGATCATCGCCCGCACCACGCCCAAGGATCAGTGCGCCAAGCCGACCCAAGGCCTGTCGTTGTTCTACACCGACCGCGAGAAGATCGAGGCCAAGCCGATCCCGAAGATGGGCCGCAAGGCCGTCGAGTGTAACATGCTCTTCATCGAGGACCTGTTCGTCCCGGCCGAGGATCTGGTCGGCGAAGAGGGCAAGGGCTTCCAGTACCTGCTGCACGGCCTGAACCCCGAGCGCGTGCTGTTCGCCGCCGAAGCCATCGGCCTGGGCCGCGCGGCGCTGGCCAAGGCGTCGACCTACGCCAAGGAGCGCGTGGTGTTCGGCCGGCCGATCGGCCAGAACCAGGGCGTCGCCCACCCGCTGGCCAAGTCGTGGGCCGAGCTGGAGGCCGCCAACCTTTTAG
The DNA here is from genome assembly GCF_937900395.1 of uncultured Caulobacter sp. Taxonomy (GTDB): domain Bacteria; phylum Pseudomonadota; class Alphaproteobacteria; order Caulobacterales; family Caulobacteraceae; genus Caulobacter. Next base: position 12,792 of record NZ_CALCDX010000194.1, on the reverse strand, counting down.
CCTTCAAGGCCGCCGCCCTCTACGACGCGGGCCTGGAGTGCGGGGCCGAGGCCAACGCCGCCAAGTACCTGGGCGCGGAGGCGGGCTTCCGCGCCTGCGAGGCCTCGGTGCTGGCCCACGGCGGCATGGGCTACGCCAAGGAATACGACGTCGAGCGCTACTTCCGCGAGGCGATGATCGCCCGCATCGCGCCGATCAGCCGCGAGATGATTCTGAACTACATCGCCGAGCGCGTGCTCGGCCTGCCCAAGAGCTACTAGGCGCCAAGCGCGTCAGGCGACGTGTGAGCGGTTCGCCCCTCGGACGCGCGTAAAGACAAGCACGGGAATGGCCGGGTCGCTGGAAGGCGCGACCCGGCCGCCGTTTCAACGCCGGAGGAGGGCCGTCAGCCCGCGTTGAATCGGATGGGGATGCTGACGGTCGCGCCGTCGACCGGCTCGCCGTTCTCCATCTGCGGCTTCATCCTGAAGAAGCGCGAGATCTTCAGCGCGGCCGCGCCGAAGCCCTGGCTGGCGGGCGTCTCGGAGATCACCGAGCAGTCACGCACCGTCCCGTTCACCGCGACCGTGCAGCTCAGCGTCGCCGAGCCCGACACGCCCAGCTGCTGGGCCCTTTCGGGATAGTACCGCGCGACCTCGTCGCCGGACGGAATGCGCAACCAGTTGGCCCGGGTGATCACCTTGGGCTGAGGCGCGGGCGGCGTCGTGGGGCCGGCGGGGACCGTCGGCAAGGTCACTGGACCGGGCGCGGGCGGGGTGTCGACCTCGACCGGCTTGATCGGCAGCGGCTCCGGCGTGGGCAGGGGCGTCGGGACCGGCGTGTGCAGGCGAATCTGATTCTGCCTTGGCGTTGTCGGCTGTTGCGGCGGCGGCTTGGGCGTGTAGACCTGTTCGATCACGAACGGATTTTCGGGCTCGGCCGTCGGCAGCGGCTGGTTCCACTTCTGATAGGCCAGGTAGCCGATCAGCATCAGGTGCGCGGCGGCCGAAACGCCTACCCCCACGATCAGCACCGGGGACGGTTTGCGGGGCGCCTCGTCCAGGCCTGGAATGCCGGGGCCATTGGGATTCAGGGCGAGAGCCATATCGATCTCCCTAACGAAAATTACATTCGTAGGCTGAGATCAGCACGGGGGCGCGATCCTGTAAATTGACAATCGTAATCTCCTGCCGATTTTTCTGACAAGCGTACGATCGCCCTGCGGCATCTCGTCTCTCTGACGGAGTGTGCGGAACGTGGTTAATTGCGAATTAACCATGATCGCCGACTCCTGAGGCCCATGCCCGCCGTAGGTTCCATTCGCAGCGTCGTCGAGTCGGCGATCCAGCGCGCTTCCAGCGCGACGGGAGTCGATTTTTCGTTCCTGATGGGCGCGGCCAAGCGCGAGAGCGGTTTCAACCCCGCCGCCAAGGCGCGGACGTCTTCGGCCTCGGGCCTGTTCCAATTCGTCGACCAGACTTGGCTGGCCACGCTGAAGAAGCACGGCTCCAAATACGGCTACGCCCGCTATGCGGACCTGATCAGCCAGGGATCGGATGGCCGTTATCGTGTCGACGGCGACGAGGCGCGCAAGGCGGTGTTGGGCCTGAAAATGGATCCGCACGCCGCGTCGCTGATGGCCGGCGAGCTGACCTCGGACCACGCCTCGTACCTGCGCGGCCGGGTGGGACGCTCGCCCACGGCCGGCGAGCTCTACGCCGCTCACTTCCTGGGGCCGCAAGGCTCGGCCAAGCTGATCCAGGCGGCGAACGCCTCGCCCGGCGCCAGCGCCGCCGCGATGTTCCCCGAGGCCGCCCAGGCCAACCGCTCGATCTTCTATCGCGATGGCCGTCCGACCACCGTCGGCGAGCTCTACGCCAACCTGACCAAGACCGGCGGCGCCAAGCAGATCGCAGATCCGGCCCCTTCGCGCGCGGCCGATAGCGACCAAGGCTTCATGCAGTACGCCAGCAGCCGTCGCCTGGAGCACATCCAGCAGCAGGAGGCGGTGATGAACCTGATCCTGCGCGGCTCGCAGGATGTCGGCGACCCCTTCGGCGGCGCGGGCGGTTCGTCCGGCATGGGCGCTGGCCAGCGCCTCGCCAGCTCAATGTTCTCGGCCGAGATGCTGCGCGTGCTGGCCGACGCCAACGACAAGATCAAGCAGCGCTGACGCTCGTCAGAGCCTCCACCCTCTCTTCGTCCCATCCCAATTCCCGGAACACCGCCGCCGTGTCCGCGCCGAGCGCGGGCGCGGGGCCTCGCGGTCCGTCTAGCGCGCCCAGGAAGCGGGCCGGCGCGGCGGGGGCCCGGAAGGTCCCGCCACGTCCGTCCGGCGTCTGAACGAAGCAGCCCGCCGCCTCGGCCTGGGCGTCCTCGGCCAGCTCGCGCGGCGTCTGGTAGGGCGCCCAGGTGATGTCGCCAGCGTCCAGAGCTTCGGCCGCCTCGGCGTAGGTCATGGCCCCGAAGGCGGCGTCCAGGATGTCGACCAACGCTTCCCCGTGCGCGCGCCGCGCCTTGGCCGAGGCAAAGCGCGGATCGTCGACCAGCTCGGGTCGTCCGGCGGCGGCGGCGATGCGCGGCCAATCGACCGAGCCCTGGCGCGGCAGCAGGCAGATCCAGCGGCCGTCGGCGGTCTTGTAGAAGTTGGCCAGAGGCTGCACCGCCTCGCGGCGGCCGCGCGTGGAGGCCAGCTTTCCGAGGCGCAGCTGGATCGCCATGTCCGAGCCGATCGCATAGACGCCGGTCCGCAGCAGCGAGGTCTCGACAAGGCGTCCAGAGCCGGTCCGCTCGCGCTCGTAGATGGCTGCCAAGATCGCCGAAACGGTCGCCAGAGACGTGACATGGTCGCCCATGCCGGTGCGGATCGGGAAGGGTTCGGAGCCCTTCGGCGCGGTGATCGCGCCAACACCCGCACGCGACCAGAAGGCGGCCACGTCCATGCCGGGTTTGTCGGCGTCGGGACCGGTCAGGCCGTAGCCCGTCAGGCTGGCGTAGATCAGACGCGGATTGGCGGCCCGCAGGGTCTCATGATCGAGCCCGGCGCGGGCCAGGGCGGCGGGGCGGACATTGGTCAGGAAGACGTCGGCGGTGGCGACCAGCGCCTTCAGAGCCTCTCGGCCCAGGTCGCTGCGGATATCCAGCACAACGGCCCGCTTGCCGCGGTTGTCGAGCTCGAAGACCGGATTGGCGTCCTGGTCCGAACCGATGGTGTCGAAGAAGCGCCGCATCGGATCGCCATCCGGCGACTCGACCTTGATCACGTCCGCGCCCCAGTCGGCCATGATCCCGGCGGCGCCCGGCGCGGCGATATAGGTCGCCAGTTCGACGACCCGCAGACCTTCCAGCATCGCGTCCTCCCTTTTTTGAGGGAGGATGCAGGCCTGGTCGGAGCTTGGAAAGGTTTACCCAGGGGCAGGTGGTCGCGGGCTAGAAGACAAGGCGGCCGGGAGGCTCGGTCTTCAAGATTCTAAGCCATCTTTCATGGCCGTCGCGGTCAGGCCAGCGGATGGCCTGCCCTGTCGAGAGGCCGATGAGGCCCGCTCCGACCAGAGAAAGAACGGAGATCTTGCCGGAGGCGATGTCGGCTTCCTTCGGATAGACCAACAGGACAGAGCGGGCCACGCCGTGGGCGTCGTCCTCGAACCGGACGGTGGAGCGCATGCGCACGACTTGGCGGGGTATGTCATCGTCGGCCCGGATGTCCGCGCGTTGGATCTCCCGCAGCAGCATTTCGGCCGCGACAGGCGCGGCCAGCTCCATTTGCCGGGCCAGGGTGGATAGGCGTTCGACCTCGGTTTCGGCCATGATGATAGGAGGACGCGCGACGGCGTCCGCTTGCGAGCGCATGGAAGGCTCCAGGCAGGAAATGAAGACGTGACGGCGCGCGCGGGGGCGGGCCGTCAGAGGGTGTTGTCGATGATGTTCGCCCCGAACGCCCGCGACGCACGCGCGGAAGGTTCGGGGCTAGGAGCCTGCGAGAAGGCTACCGCCGTGATGGCGAAAACGCCGGAAGGTCGGGCGCGAAAACATACGCCATTCTCCATCCAGGACCCGGCTTGTCAAACCCGACGCGGGCCTTAGGCCGCCTGCGAGCGCGTGAGATTGCGATCCAGCGCCGCCGCGTCGGCGACGGCCCGCGCCACGCCCGCCACGCTGACCGGCTTGCGCAGCACGATGTCGGCGCCGGCGTCGAGGCTTTCGCGGGCTTCGTCGGAGTCGCCGTCGATCATGGCGATGATCGGCGCGCGTCGATTGGGACCGTCAGTTTCGCGCAGGGCCTTGGCGGCGGCAGGGCCATCCATCACGGGCATGCGGCCGTCCAGCATCAGGAGATCGAACTCGGCGATCCGAGCCAGGTCCACCGCGCGGCGGCCGTTCTGGGCGTGGACGACCTGATGGCCCAGCTGCTCAAGGATGGCGCGCAGCATGGCCGCGTTCAGGGCGTCATCCTCGGCGATCAGCACGCGCATGGCGCGCGGCGCGCCCAGAGGATCGGCGGGCGACGAAGCCTCATGAGCGCCGCGCTCGGCCGTAGGATCGAACGGCAGGCGCAGGGTGAAGCAGCTGCCGACGCCCATGGCGCTGCTGGCCTCCAGCGCCCCGCCCATCAGTCGGGACAGCTGGCGCGACAGAGAGAGCCCCAGGCCCGCGCCGTTGACGCCCGCGCCGGTGCGCTCCACGCGGCGGAACGGCTCGAAGGCCAGCGCCAGCTCCTCCGGCGTCAAACCGGGACCCGTATCGGCCACTTCCACGGCCACGTGGTCGTCCCGCAGCTCGAGGCGCACCTCGATGCGGCCGCGCACGGTGTACTTCACCGCGTTGCTGAGCAGGTTGGACATGATCTGGCGCGTGCGCAGGGGATCGGCGATGGTCGCCCCGCGATCAAGGCTCAGCAGCAGCGGGTCGATATGCACCGACAGCTCCAGGCCCTTGGCGCCGGCGTGCGGCTTTTCCAGAAGCACCAAATCCTGGATCAGGCGAACGGGGTCGAAGGGCTGCGTGTCGACGCTGAGACGGCCGGATTCCGCGGTCTCGGAGTCGAGCGTGGCGTTCAGCACCGCGATCAGATCCTGGGCGGCGTCCAGCGCGGCGTTCAGCTGCTCGCGCGACGGCGCGGCGCGCCCGCCGCGGCCGGCGGCGGCGGCCAGAACGTGCGTGACGCCCGTCAGGCCGTTGCGGATTTCGTGGCTCAACGTCGCGACGATGTCGGACTTCGAGCGCGCCGTGCGTTCGGCGGTCTCGAGCACGCGCAAGCGCTCGTCGACCAATCGCTCATGCTCGACCGAGAGGCCGTGTTGCCGTCGCAGGGCGCGGTTGTGGATCATGGCCAACGCCAGGGCCAGCGCCGTGGCGCCCCAGGTCAGCTCCAGGCCCGAACGCGGGGCGGGGCCGGTGAATTGGGCGATCAGCGGGCCGGCGGCCGCCAGGGGCGTGACGATCAGCAAGGCGGGCAGGTAGGGCGCGGAGAAGAACGCGCACAGCACCGCCCCGGCCGTCGCCAGCATCAGCAGGGTCTCGCGGGCCGGACCGGCGCCGGCCGCGAAGGCCGAGATTTGCGCGACCGCCATCGCCCACAGCGCCCCGCAGGCCACATGGATGCGGGCGCGGCGTCTCAGGTCCCGCGACGCGTCGTCGCGCAACCAATTCACGGCGAGATAGAAGGCTCCCCAGTTGATCGCGAAGATCGCGAAGCTGGCGGTCATCCAGATGCTGTTGGCGGCGAAGGACGCGACCCAGACGAACAGCGGCAGGCTGACGGCGAAAACCCCCAGGGCGTAAGGCAGCAGCGCGGCTTGGGCGTCGAGAGCCTTGGCCAGCTGCGCGCTTCCCGCGGGGTCTTCGGTCTGGCGGCGCTCGGCGAGCAAAGGCGCGTTCCTCATGATGGGCCGGGCACCTTAGGCGGGCGTCCTTTGCTCGGCGTTACGTCACATCGTTAATCGCTGGCTTCGTGGCGCAAACAATCGTTAAGCCTAACAACTGATGATCGTGACTCGCGACGCTCTTGAGGGCGCTCTGCGCAGACGCACGACAGGTTTCGACACAACCCTCGGTCCGGACGGACGCCCTTGGCCACGACGCGCGCAGCACTGACCGAATCCGACATCCGGATGCTCGTGAAGGGCGCCACCGCCGACGAGCGCGCCCTGGCGGCGCACAAGCTGTGCCGCAAGATCGACCGCGCCGAACTTGGCGAAGAGGATCGCCAGGTCGCCCACGACATCCTGCGGGTGATGGCCGCCGACGCCGCCGAGCTGGTGCGTCGCGCCATGGCGGTGACGCTGAAGAGCTCCAAGATCCTGCCGCACGACGTCGCCATGCGGTTGGCCCGCGACATCGAGTTGGTGAGCCTGCCGATCATCGCCTTCTCGCCGGTCTTCACCGATGCGGATCTGGCCGAGATCATCCGCGTCGGCGGTCCCGCCCGGCAACTGGCGGTCGCCAAGCGCCCCAAACTTTCCAGCCGGATCACCGCCCAACTGGTCGAGGAGGCGGGGGAGGAGGCTGTCGCCACGGCCTGCGCCAACGACAACGCGCGCTTCTCAGAGGTCTCGCTGAAGAAGGCGCTGTCCCGGTTCTCCAAGTCCGAGCAGGTGCTGCAGGCCGTCGCCTACCGCGCCACCCTGCCGATGGCCGTGGCCGAGCGCTTGATCGACATGGTCGGCGATCAGCTGCGCGACCACATCTTGACCCACCACGCTCTTTCGGCCGAGCTGACGCTCGAGCTGATCGTCGACGCCAAGGAGCGGGCGACGATCGACCTGGTGGACCAGGCCGGCCGGACCGCCGACCCAAAGGCCTTCGTCGCGCACCTGAACAGCGTGGGACGTCTCTCGCCGTCGCTGCTTCTGCGCGCCCTGGCCCACGGGCACATGACCTTCTTCGAGTGGGGCGTGGCCGAACTGGCTGGCGTCCCGCACCACCGCGCCTGGCTCATGATCCACGACGCGGGCCAGCTGGGCTTGAAAGCCATCTGCGAGCACGCCGGCCTGCCCGAGCGTCTCTACTCGGCCTTTCGCGCCGGCGTGGATGCGTTCCACAGCCTGGAGTTCGACGGCGGCGACCATGACCGCGAGCGGTTCCAGGAGCATATGATCCAGCGCTTCCTGACCTCGTCCCATGCCGCCACGCGGGACGACACCGACTATCTGCTGGAGCGCATGGACCGCAGCGCCGAAAAGCGGCGATCCGCCTCAGGCTAAGATCGAACGATCGTTCGAATCCAGACTGGCGGCTAGGCCGTCGCGGCGCCAGACTGTCGACATGTCCGACTCTTCGCAGGGCGCTGTTCGCCCGGCCGCGACCATACTGCTGCTTCGAGATGCTCCCGATTTCGAGGTCCTGATGGTCAAGCGGCATCATCAGATCGACTTCGCCGCCGGCGCCCTGGTCTTCCCGGGCGGCAAGAGCCATCAGGGCGACAGCGACCCGCGCTGGCGCGACCACGCGCTGGGCTTCGAGGCGATCGGCCCTGACGACGCGGCCTTGCGGATCGCCGCCTTGCGGGAAGCCTATGAGGAGGCCGGGGTCTTGCTGGCTCGCGACCGCGACGACGCCGTCTATGCCGGCGAGGCGGCCAAGGACATCCGCGCCGCCGTGGCCGAGGATCAGGTTCCATTTCTCGACGTGGTGGCGGATCTGGGCCTGCGTCTCGACCTTTCGGCCCTGACGGTTTTCGCCCGCTGGATCACGCCGAAGCTGATGCCCAAGCGGTTCGACACCTGGTTCTATGTCGCCCACGCGCCGCTGGCGCAGCAGGCAATCTGTGACGGCCACGAGGCCGTCGACGCCGAATGGATCGCGCCGCGCAGGGCGCTCGAAATGGCCGCCTCAGGGGCGCGCAAGGTGATCTTCCCCACGCGCATGAACCTGCAGCTGCTGGCGGAGAGCGCCGACCCGGCGGACGCCGTGCGGCGCGCGGCGGCGCGCGAGCTCGTCACGGTCGAGCCTTGGGTGGACGGGGAGGTCCTCCGCATCCCGATCGAGGCGGGCTACGGCGCGGTGACCGAGCCCCTAGCGGCGCTTTAGCCCGCGATCCCCGGTCCGGCCGCATTGGCCCAGGCGACGATCTGGGCCAGCACTTGGGCGACGGCCTTGTCATAGGCCGGCACGATCGCGGACACGCGGTTATCGGCCGCCTTCACGCGGGCCTCGAAGACCTGATCGCCGACGAGGGCGCGATCGGTGTTGCGGTTCAGCACGCCGCGCACGCGCACCACGACTTCGGGGGCCGCCTTGGGGCCATTGACGTAGTCGGCCTCGAAGGTCCGCACTTCCAGCCGCAGGACGAGATCGGCCTTGGCGACCTCGCCGCGGCCGATCAGGCGGGCGCGGCCCGGGTCGTTCTCGAACGCGCGGGCCACGGCCTCCTCGAACAACACGGAGGCCGCCGACACCCAGCGGGCGTCGGCGATATAGGCGACCTGGCCTTGGCTGCTGGTCAGGATCCGGTCGCCGGCGGCCGCGCGGGTGAAGACCGTCGGCGCCTTCAGCACGCCGAACATGGCGCCGGGAGGCCCCTTGGGCGCGCTGACCTCGGCTTCCCCGAACCGGTAGAGGCCCACGGGCTTTGTCTTGGGGAAGACGCTGATGCAGGCCGAGAGGCTGAAGGCCAGGGCCGTGACGCCCGCGAAGCGGACGATGGCGCGGATGGGGCTCACGGTTTGACCTCCACTTCCTTGGCGGGCGCCTTGCCGATCGCGCCGCGAGGGTTCTGTTCGACCTCGCCGACCAGACGGTCGAGGGACTCGGCGGCCGATTGCAGGGTGACGATGGCCGCCGACAGCTGGGGCAGGCCGGTGTTGGCGAAGTCGCTGGTCGGGCCTTCCAGCTTGCTGACCATGCCGCGGGCGTCCTTGGCGGCGGCCTTCAGCTCCGCGGCGGCGTCGCCCAGCTCCTTCAGCGTGCGCTTGGCGTCGCCATTGACGACGCCGTCGGCGCTATTGGCCAGCTGGGTGATCGATTGGGCCGTCTGGTCGATGCTCTGCAGCGCCTTCTGAGCGTCGGCGATCACCTCCTTGCGCTCGCGCATCTCGGCCGTGACGGCCTGAACGTCGCTGAGCGCGGCGCTGAAGGTCTTGATGTTCTTGTCGGAGAGCACGCGGTTGACGCGGTCCAGCGCCTCGATCGTGCGGGTCAGCACCGTGCCGCCGCCCTCCAGCAGGTCGGAGAGGGTGCTGCGCTGGCTGCGCAGGACCGGTACGCGGCCGCCCTTCACCGTATCCTTCAGCAGTTCCTTGTTCGGCGAGCCGGCGGTGATCTGGATGTAGTTCACGCCGGTGATGCCCTGCGGCTCCAGCGTGGCGTAGCTGTCGACCTTGATCGGCACGTCCGAGGTGACGCGGATGCGCGCGATGACGCGGTTGGGGTCGCTCTTGTCCAGCTCGATGCGCGTGACCTCGCCGACCTTGATACCGTTGAAGTGCGCTTCTCCGCCTTGCGAGAGGCCGCGGACGGGACCGACGAACAGCACGTCATAGAGGTCGTAGTCGCGATTGAAGCTGATCTTGGCCAGCCAGACGGCGAAGACGATCAGCCCCATGAAAAGGGCCAGCGTGATCGCGCCGACCACCGCGTAGTTGGCGTTTCTTTCCATCAGTCGGTCCTCGCCTCGGCCAGGGCCTCGGCGGACGCGGCGGCGCGTCCTCTTGGGCCCAGGAAGTACTTCTTGATCCAGGGATGATCCGAACGCTCGAGCTCGTGAACCGGCGCCACGGCGACGACCTTCTTGTCGGCCAGGACCGCCACGCGATCGGTAATGGCGTAGAGGGTGTCCAGATCGTGGGTGATCATGAACACCGTCAGGTCCAGGCTTTCCGAAAGGTCGTTGATCAATTCGTCGAAAGCCCCGGCGCTGATCGGATCCAGCCCGGCGGTCGGCTCGTCCAGGAACAGGAGCTCGGGATCCATGGCCAGGGCGCGGGCCAGGCCGGCGCGCTTGCGCATGCCGCCCGACAGCTCGGCCGGTTTCAGCAAGGCGGCGTGGGCCGGAAGGCCGACCATGGCGATCTTCAGGTCGGCTATCTCATCGATTTCGCGACGGGGCAGGCGCGTGTGCTCGTGCAGCGGCGCGGCCACGTTCTCACGAACCGTCAGGTTCGAGAACAGAGCACCCTGCTGGAACAGCACGCCCCAACGGCGCTCGATCGACGACCATCGGCGGCGCGAAGCCGTGCGCATGTCGCCGCCGAACAGCCGCACGTGGCCGCCGTCAGGCGCCTTGAGGCCGATGATGGTGTTCAGCAGCACCGACTTGCCGGTGCCCGAGCCGCCGACGACGCCCAGCACCTCGCCGCGTTCGACCTTGAGGTCGAGGCCATCGTGGACGACATGCTCGCCGAAGCGGGAGACGAGGCCGCGCACCTCGATCGGATATTTCTCGCTGTCGGCGGTATCGACGACGGGGTCCTCGGTCTCGGGGCCGGTCATATGTCCAGCTCCATGTAAAGCAGGGCGAACACGGCATCGATCAGGATGATCGCGAAGATGGCGTGCACGACAGCGGCGGTGACGCGCCGGCCCAGCGCCTCGACGTCCTGGCCGACCTCCATGCCTTGCCGGCAACCGATCGCGGCGATCACGGCCGCCATGACCGGGGCCTTGGACATGCCGATCCAGAAGTGGGTGGCGCCGACATAGTCGACGATCCGCTGCAGGAAGAAGGTCGGCGACAGGTCCAGCACGATCCAGACAACGAGCATGCCGCCCGCGAGCCCGGCGATGGTGGCCACAAAGGTCAGGATGGGGATGGTCAGCAGCAGGGCGGCGAACCGGGGCAGCACCAGCGCCTCGTAAGGATCGACCCCCATGACCTGCATGGCGTCGATCTCCTGGTTCATCTTCATCGAGCCGATCTCGGCCGCGAAACTGGAGGCCGATCGTCCGGCCAGCAGGATGGCGGTGATCAGAATGTTGAACTCCCGCATCACCGAGATGCCGATCAGCTCGACCGAATAGACCTGGGCGCCGAAGTCGGTGAGCATGTTGGCGCCCAGCAGGGCCACAACCGCGCCGATAAAGAAGGTCGTGGTGGCCACGATCGGCATGGCGTCCAGGCCCGCGCGTTCGCACAGGGCGACGATCGGCGTCCAGCGAATGCGGCTGGGGTTGACCAGGCTGCGCCCCAGGGCGGTGATCAAGTGGCCCAGAAAGGCCGTGGCGCTGTAGGCGTCGTGGAAGAGGCCGAAGACGCCGCGTCCGATCCGTTCGAGCAAGGCCTTGAAGCCGCCGGGCCGCACCGCGGGCTCGGTCTGGACCTTGATGGCGGCCGAGACCAGCTCCAGCAGCCGCAGGACGCCGTGGCGGGCCTTGATGTTCTCGGGCTTAAGGTCGTCGCCCGCGGCGCGCAGGATCGCATAGGCGCCGGCGGTGTCGCAGCGGTTGAGGCCGGTCAGGTCGAATGCGGGAGACGAGGCGCTCTTCAGCGCTTCGGCCAGACGTATGCCAGCGTCAAACAGCCCGCGGGCGGTCCAGTCCCCCGTCAGGACAGCCGTCGCCCGACCGTCCTCTTCGCTCAAGGTGAAGTCCGCAGGGAGGGCCATGAAGTCCTTGGAGGTTTCTCGATATATCCAAGCCCCGCCATGGCCTGACAAGTGCAAAACGCCTCAAGGCGCAGCTTGTTGCCACGCGATCCGTCAGCAAGCGCGGCGGAGTCGAAAAAGGGGCTGAAAACCCCCGGAAATCAGGCCTCCGATTTAACGTCGGTTAAGACATTGGGATCACTGACGAGCCAACAGAACGGCGTTTAGTTAGGAGCTAACGGTATGGGCGCGGACGCGAAGCTTGACCAGCGGATGGCCTTCATGCGTTTCGACGAGCATGCATGCTCGGCCCTGCGCGCTATCCAGCCCCTGATCGACGCAGAGATCGGCGCGGCCCTCGGTCAATTCTATGGCCAGGTCCGCGCCTTCCCCGAGACTCGCGGCAAGTTCCGCGACGAGGCCCATATCGCCGCCGCCGAGCGCGCCCAGGCGACGCATTGGCGTCGCATCGCCCGCGCCGACTACGGCGATAGCTATGTCAGCGACGTCGAGCGGATCGGCCGCGCCCACGTCCGCGTCGAGCTTGAGCCGCGCTGGTACATTGGCGGTTACGCCGTGGTCGCCGAGGAACTGATCCGGTCGGTGATCTCCAAGCGGGCCAAGGGGCTGTTCGGCGCCGGCAAGTCCGACCAGGCGCTGGCCGACGGCCTGTCGGCCATGGTCAAGGCCATCTTCCTGGATATGGATCTGGCCATCTCCAGCTACATCGCCTTCATGGACGAGCAGCGCCGGGCGCTTGAGGTCGAGCGTGAAGCCGGCCAGCGTCGCCAGGCCGAAGCGGTCAAGGCCCTGGGCGTGGCGCTGGCCCGCCTGGCGGAGGGGGATCTGTCGACGCGCGTCGATGGCGACCTCTCGCCGGAGTTCCAGAGCCTGAAGGCCGACTTCGAGACGGCGGTGAGCGCGCTGGATGAGGCGATGCACGCAGTCGAACGCTCGGCGGGCGGCATCCTCGCGGGCGCCGAGCAGATCGCCCGCAGCGCCGAGGATCTGTCTCTGCGCACCGAGCAGCAGGCGGCGACGCTTGAGCAGACCGCCGCGGCGGTCGAGGAGCTGACCACCGCCGTCGGCAAGACGGCTCAGAACGCGCACGAAGTCACGTTGCGCGTCGAAGAAGCCAGCGCCGAGGCCCAGCGCTCGGGCGACGTGGTCAGCCGCGCCGCCCAGGCCATGACCAAGATCGAGGCCCAGTCGCAGCAGGTGAACCAGATCCTGGGCGTGATCGACGAGATCGCCTTCCAGACCAACCTCCTGGCCCTGAACGCGGGCGTCGAGG